>JAFAAS010000135.1 GCA_023426435.1 Verrucomicrobiota bacterium
CCCTTACCCTCTCGCGCACATCCACCGCCTCCACCTCCGCCCCCAGCAACACCGCATTCGCAAAACACGCCTCATCGCCCGTTCCCGCAAATCGCGCCATCGCCTTCAACTCTCCGCCCCCCTGATCCAGCCGTTCCCGCAACGCCAACTCTCCCGCGACCCGCACTTCGAGCTCCAGGCTCAATCGATCCCACTCCCATGCCTCACCGTGAGCCACCCGCCCAGGCATGAGTTGATCCACGAAAAACAACGCCCCGCCGTCCTCCACGTCCACCACCGTCGTCTGCCGATACGTCGAACCGCGATGCGGCACCAGCGGCTCCGGCAACACCTCCAGCCACCCGCCTTTCTTCACCTCAAACCGCTGACGACACTCGGCCTTCCCGCCGCGCATCCGAAATACCCGACTCGCACTCGGCGTCGTCACCAACATCGCCGCTCCACCTTCACACGCGATCTCCGACTCCAGCCGATCGCCTTCCAAAATCCCCGCCGTCGGATTCACCACCTGCACCAGCAGCACGCCCGTATCCACATCCCAATACGGCTTGCTCAAATGAAACGGCGCGCGAAACGACTGCTCCGCCAGCACCGTCCGCCCATGCTCACGCCGCGCCGCCCGCAACTGCAGATGTCCCGAAAACTCAGCCATGAGGATGGCCGCAAAAAGGCGCAGAAAGCGCAAAAACTCCGTTCCTCTTCCTACTCCCTTTTTGCGCCTTCTGCGCCTTTTTGCGGCTATTCATGTCTGGATCGATTGCGATTTCCGCCCGAACAACACCTCCCGCTCGATCCACGCGATCACCGCCTCCAAATTATGCTCGCGCTTCAAATCGCAGAATAAAAACGGCCGCGCCCCCCGCTGCGCCTTCGCATCGCGGTCCATCACTCCGAGATCCGCCCCCACCAGCGGCGCCAGATCGATTTTATTGATGATCAATAAATCGCTGTGCCGAATCGCCGGGCCGCCCTTCCGCGGAATCTTATCCCCCTCCGCAACATCGATCACATAGATAAACGCGTCCACGAGCTCCGGCGAAAACGTCGCCGTGAGATTGTCCCCGCCGCTCTCCACCAGCACTACTTGCAGGTCGGGAAACGTCTCCTCCAACGCCCGGCACGCCTGCTCGTTCATCGTCGTGTCGTCGCGAATTGCCGTGTGCGGACACCCTCCCGTCTCCACTCCGCTGATACGTTCCGCGGGCAGCGCGCTGTGCGTGATCAGGAACTGCGCGTCTTCCGAACAATAGATATCGTTCGTCACGACCGCCATCGAGTAGCGCTCGCGCAACCGCTGACAGAGCTTGAGACAAAGCATCGTTTTGCCCGAGCCCACCGGCCCGCCGATGCCAATTCTAGGAGGACGATTCATGGGAAAAGTAGCGAGTAGCGAGTAGCGGGTAGCGAGTAGAAATACAGCTTGTTCTCCGGTTCGGATGCTCGCTACCCGCTACTCACTACTCGCTACTGCTAAGAAATAAACATCCTCGCATCCGCCGTCTCGTGCCGCGCCGCCGCAATATCGAGCCAGGGATTGAACCATCCGATCTCCTCGATCGCCACCCGCTCCGCCGCCGCAATCACCGCCGGCGCCTCGCCCAACACTTCCGTCAACAGCGACTGACTCGCATTCTGCCCCAGCCGCAAAAGCTTCATCGCCGCCGACACCATCGCCGACACCGTCGAATACACGATGCCTGCCAGCATCGCCTCGCGCGGAGCACCGATCGCGAGTCCTTCCAACGCCGCCGATACCGACGCCGAAAACGGCCACCCTTCCGCCTTCGCGCGCGCCAAAAACTCCTTCGCCGCTTCATCCCCCCGCAACGTCGCCACCAATTCCGCCCGCTGCCGTCCGATATTCTCCGACGCCAACCGCGCCTCCCGCGAGGTCTTCAACGCCGACGCCAGCACGCAAATCTCGCCCACCCGCTTCCACTCCCGCGCGCCCAACGCGCCCCACGCCTGCACCGCAATCGGCAACTCCACGCGCTTCAACGCCGGCAGCACCGCCTGAAACAAAAACTCCCGCAGCGTCGCCCGATCCCGCACCACGCCTTCCTGCACCAATCCCTCCAACCCAAACGAGTGCGCATAACTCCCCGTCGGATAAAACGAATCCCCCGCCTGCAACAGCGCGCAAATCCATACCGATGGACGCGCGGCGCCGCCACCGCGCTCGTCAGTGCTTGTGACTCGCTCCCAACTCATGCGCCCCCCTTTCCCCTCTCACAAATCGCCCCGGCCGAAACACCGCCGTCGTTTCCCGAAACGCCACATTCAACCGCTCGAAAAGTTTCCGCACCGCCGGCTCATCCGGCGCCAGCAACCGCTCCGCCTCCGCCTGCAACTCCAGATGCAAATTCCCCACCGCCCACCCAATCCCCGCCGCCGCCGAAGGAGCCATATCCAACGTGACTTCCACGACGCGCTCCTCCTTCTGCGCGATCGCATACCTCATCTCACTCGTCTGAAAAAACGTCTCCCCATGCTTCAGCGGCCGATCCAACTCGAAGCCGAACTCCATTCCATCCGCCGCCATGCCGCGCCACACCCGCTTCGCCAGCGTCATCCGCTCCACCTCAAGCATAACCGCTCGCAGCGAGAGATTCGGATCGGCGATAGCCTCTCGAATCAAACGCATGCCGCAGCCCCGGTGGAACCCGACGTCCCCGTCGGGTTGTTGAACGCCACCCCGCCCTGTGGCCCGACGAGGACGTCGGCCTCCACCGCTGTGTGATCGTGCATCAAAACAAAAAATACCGCTGCGCCATCGGCAGCACTTTCGCCGGCTCGCACGTCAGATGCTCACCGTCGGCCTTCACCGTATAAGTCTCCGGATCCACCTCGATCTTCGGCATCGCGTCGTTCCACACCATGTCGCGCTTCCCAATCTTCCGCGTCCGTCTCACCGCCTCCAACGTCCGCGACAACCCGAGCCGCCCCGGCCCCGTCCCACTGCTCAACGACGCCTCGCTCACAAAGGTCAGCGACGTCCGCCCGATCGCCTTTCCCGCCGCGCCCCACTGCGGCCGATAAAACGTCGGCTGCGGCGTCGGAATCGACGCATTCGGATCGCCCATGTTCGCCCACGCAATAAACCCGCCTTTCAAAATCATCTCCGGCTTCACGCCAAAGAGCGACGGCTTGAAAATCACGATGTCCGCCCACTTCCCCACCTCCAACGATCCCACCGCATGCGAAATCCCATGCGTGATCGCCGGGTTGATCGTGTATTTCGCCAGATAACGCAGCACCCGAAAATTATCCGCCGCCTCCAAAGTAGCGCGCGTCCCCGCCCCGCCCTTCGGCGCCAACTTCCCAAACTGCGTCTTCATCTTGTGCGCCGTCTGCCACGTCCGGCAGATCACTTCGCCAATCCGCCCCATCGCCTGCGAATCCGACGACATCATCGAGATCGCCCCGAGATCGTGCAGCCGGTCCTCCGCCGCAATCGTCTCCGGCCGAATCCGCGACTCCGCAAACGCCACGTCTTCCGGAATCTTCGCGTCGAGATGATGACACACCATGAGCATGTCGAGGTGCTCATCGATTGTATTCACCGTAAAAGGACGCGTCGGATTCGTCGACGAGGGCAGCACGTTCGACTCCCCGCACACGCGAATGATATCCGGCGCATGCCCGCCGCCCGCGCCTTCCGAGTGATACGTGTGAATCGCGCGCCCTTTGAACGCCCGGATCGTATCATCCACAAAGCCCGACTCGTTCAACGTGTCCGTGTGAATCGCCACCTGCACGTCGAGTTCGTCCGCCACGCCAAGACACGTGTCGATCGCCGCCGGCGTCGTGCCCCAATCCTCGTGCAACTTCAGCCCGATCGCTCCCGCCATCACTTGCTCGCGCAGCGGTTGCGGCGTCGAACAATTCCCCTTTCCGAGAAAACCCAGATTCATCGGAAACCCCTCCGCCGCCTCGAGCATCCGATGAATATTCCACGCCCCGGGCGTGCACGTCGTCGCCAGCGTTCCATGCGCCGGCCCCGTCCCGCCGCCGAGCATCGTCGTCAACCCCGAGCTGATCGCTTCATCGATCTGCTGCGGACAAATAAAATGAATATGCGAGTCGATCCCGCCCGCCGTCACGATGCACCCTTCGCCCGCAATCACCTCCGTGCACGCCCCCACGATCATCGGATTCTTCTTCTTCGTCTCCGGATCCGGATAAACCGAACCGAGCCCGCCCTGAATCCCCGGATTCCCCGCATGCCCGATCCCCACGATCCGCCCGTGTTTCACGCCTATATCCGCTTTTATGATACCAAGCAGCGGATCGAGGATCAGCGCATTCGTGATCACCAGATCGAGCGACTCCGCATCCGTCGCCGTCGACGACTGCCCCATCCCATCGCGAATAACCTTCCCTCCACCAAACTTGATCTCATTCCCATACCCGCCGCCTTCCGCGATCAGATCGCGTTCGACCTGGACAAACAAATCCGTGTCCGCGAGCCGCACCTGGTCGCCGACCGTGGGCCCAAACATCTCCGCATACTGACGCCGTGTAAGTTTAAGGGGCATTGGAAATTCAGGAGCGAACCATCGAGACACCGAGGAGACCAAAAGAACCTCCTACATCTCCGTGCCTCTGTGTCTCTGTGGTTAAATCATCAAAGCTTCCCATTCACCTTCGCGTTGAAGCCATACACCTCGCGCGTTCCCGCGAGCGCCACCAACTCGACTTCCTTCGTGTCGCCCGCCTCGAACCGCACCGCCGTCCCCGCCGGAATGTTCAACCGAAACCCGCGCGCCGCCGCCCGATCGAAGCTCAACGCCTCGTTCGTCTCGAAAAAGTGATAATGCGATCCCACCTGAATCGGACGATCCCCCGTGTTCGCCACCTTCATCACCTTCGTCTCCAACTCCAGATTCGCCGCCAACGGCGCCGCATCCTTCGCCACGATGATTTCTCCAGGGATCATAAAGCTCTCTGTGTCTCCGTGCCTCTGTGGTTCATAAAACTCATCTCACTTCACCGAATCGGATGATGCACCGTCACGAGCTTCGTCCCATCCGGAAACGTCGCCTCGACCTGCACTTCGTGAATCATCTCCGCCACGCCTTCCATCACGTCGCTCAGCTTCAAAATCGTCGTTCCAAAACTCATCAGCTCCGCGACCGTCCTCCCATCGCGCGCCCCTTCCATGATCTCATACGTGATGATCGCGACCGCCTCCGGATAATTCAGTTTCAAACCGCGCGCCTGACGCCGCCGCGCCAAATCCGCCGCCGTTACGATCAAAAGTTTTTCGCGCTCGCGAGGGGTTAAGTGCATTTATCGAAAACCGTTTCAGCCACGGATGGACGCCGGTGAACACTGATAGCCTCTCCCCATCCGTGTCCATCTGTGTTCATCCGTGGTCAAAGAAATCATACCTGCAAATGCTCCTTCACGACTTCGTCCGTGAGCTCCGCGATCTGCCCTGACGCCACCACCGCACCGCGATCCATCGCATAAAAGCGGTCCGCCACATCGCGGCAGAAATCCACATACTGCTCCACGAGCAAAATCGCCAGCGAGCCGTCCTTCTTCAGCTCCTTCACCGCATGCTGAATCTCTTCGACCGGATTCTCGTGCAGCCCTTCGGTTTTCAACTTCTTCAACGTGTCCCCGATATGATCGATGATCGACGGCTGAATCCCTTCCGTCGGCTCATCGAGAATCAGCAATTTAGGCCGCGTCAAAATCGCCCGCCCAATCGCCAACTGCTGCTGCTGCCCGCCCGAAAGCACTCCGCCTTTTCGCGACAACATTTCCTTCAACACCGGAAACAATCTGAAAACCCGCTCGAGTCCCTCGCGATCCGACGCCTTTCCACGCCCGTGCACCACGAGCCCGACGTGAAGATTCTCCTCAACCGTCAAATGCGGAAAAATATCCCGGCCCTGCGGCACGTAAGCGATCCCCCGCCGCGCCCGCACATCCGGCGCGAGCTTCGCAATGTTTTCCCCATCGAACGTCACCGCGCCATTCCGCACCGAAAGCAAACCCGTGATACAACGCAGCGTCGTCGTCTTCCCCACGCCATTCCGCCCCATCAACGCGACGACTTCGCCCGCGTTCACTTCGAGATTCACGCCGCGCAAAATCCGCGAGCCCGCGATGTCCGCCTCCACCGCCGAAAGTTGAAGCAACGCGCTCATGAATGAACCACGGAGACACAGAGGCACGGAGAAAACCCGCCGCAAACTCCTCTTCTCTGTGCCTCTGTGTCTCTGTGGTTAACTTCGTCTTTCATCATCATCTCAATGTTTCCCGCGGCCGAGATAAACCTGCCGAACTTGTTCGTTCGCCTGCACTTCATCGAACTTTCCTTCGCACAACACCGTCCCTTGGTGCAGCACCGTCACTTTCCCATCGCGCGCGATCTGCTTCACGAAGGTCATGTCGTGCTCGACCACCACGATGCTGTGCTTCTCCGCGAGACTGATCAGCAACTCGCCCGTCCGCTTCGTCTCTTCGTCCGTCATCCCCGCCGCCGGTTCGTCGACCAACAACAACTGCGGCTCCTGCGCCAGCAGCATCCCAATCTCGAGCCACTGCTTCTCCCCGTGCGCCAACTGCCCCGCCCGCAAATCCCGCTTCGCGTCCAGCCGGATCAACTTCAACAATTCGTCGATCCGGTCGCGCTGCTCCGAGGTCGTCCGGTGAAACAAGGTCCGAAACACCCCGCGCGGTCCCTTCAACGAGAGTAACAAATTTTCGAATACCGTGTGATCGATATACACCGAGGGCGTCTGAAACTTCCGCCCGATGCCCAGCCGGTTGATCTCGTATTCGTTCAACCCCACGAGGTCCGTGTCCCAGCCAAACTCGATCTTTCCCGTATCCGGTTTTGTGCGACCGGTGATCAAATCGAAGAAGGTCGATTTCCCCGCCCCATTCGGCCCGATCACCGTCCGCAGCTCGCCGCGATTGAGATAGAAATTGAGGTTCGTGATGGCTTTGAACCCATCGAAGGTCTTGTTCACATCCTCCACCGTGAGGATGAAGTTGGTTTTTTCCGGACCGACGTTCATGGCGTGCCTGTCGTTACCACGGGTTTTTCCGCCGCTGCCGCCGCATCCGTCGTCTCATCGACGCGACGACGCGCGCGGCCCTTCCACCAGGCCGAGATCCTTCCCGGCAAACTCACCATCCCGCCGGGCAACAAGAGCACGACGACGATGAACAACCCGCCCAGAATAAACAGCCACGCATCCGGATACGCGCGCGTCGCCCAGCTCTTCAACGCATTCACCGAGATCGCCCCGATAATCGGCCCGACCAGCGTCCCGCGCCCGCCCACCGCCACCCACACCACCGCTTCGAGCGACTTGTCCGGCGTCATCTCCGACGGATTGATGATGCCCACCTGCGGCACATAAAGCGCGCCGCCCACCCCCGCGATCAGCGACGCCGCCACAAAGATGAACAGCTTGAAATGCGCCGCCGCGTATCCGCTGAACAATACACGGTTCTCCCCATCCCGAATCGCCCGCTGCACCAACCCGATCTTCGTCTGCGCCAGCCAGCGGCAACCGAGAAACACCGCCACGAGCAGCACCGCCGTGACCACATACAATCCGCGCATCGTCGCCGGATCGCGCAGATCGTGACCGAGGATGAACTTGTAATCCGTGAACCCGTTGTTTCCGCCCATCAACATGTCGTTGCGGAAAAACATCAGCGACGCCCCATACGTCAGCGCCTGCGTCAGGATCGAAAAATACACGCCCTTGATCCGCGACCGAAACGCCAGAAACCCGAACACAAACGCCACCACGCCCGGCAGCAGAAAAATCATCAGCGCCGCGAATCCGAAATTATCGAAGGGTTTCCAAAACCAGGGCAATTCGCTCCAGCCGAGAAACACCAGAAAGTCCGGAATCGGCAGCTTGTATTGCCCCAGATCGCCGATCATCCGCATCAAATACATGCCCATCATGTAGCCACCGAGGCTGAAGAAGAGCGCCTGCCCCAAACTCAACAGCCCCGTGTAGCCCCAGAGCAAATCCACCGAAATCGCGAGCAACGCATAACAGAGATACTTCCCCCACAGGTTGATCGTGAAATTGCTCACGACTCCGTAGCTGTTCAGCAACGGCAGCACCACCACGAGGAACAACGCGATCGCCGCGATCGCCCCGATTTCGATTTTTCTAATCATCGACGCACTCATCGCGCACCACCCGCCCAGCTTGTCACTCTGAGACCGCGTAGGTTGCGCGCTCGCGCGCAACATGGCGCGATCAGCGCCCCACCTACCAGGAATGCAGATTTAACAGGCATCATCATCATCCCTCCAAACTCCGGCTCCGCGTCACAAAAATTCCCGCCGGCCGCCACTGCAGGAAAAGGATGATCGCCACCAACACCGTGATTTTCCCCAGCACCGGATTCAGCAGGATCTGCTGCAGCGATTGATCCGCCATGCCGATCCCCAGCGCCGCAATCACCGTGCCGGGCAAATTCCCCACGCCGCCGACAACGACCGTCATGAAGCAATCGACAATATAACTCTGCCCGAGCGACGGTCCGACATTTCCAATCTGCGAAAGAAACGCCCCCGCTAATCCCGCCAGCCCGCTTCCCAGTCCGAAGGTGAGCATGTTCACGCGCTCCGTCCGCACTCCCATGCACGAGGCCATGTTGCGGTTCTGCATCACCGCGCGAATCAACAAACCCAGCGAGGTCCGCGTCAGCACGAGCCACACGCCGAACACGATCAGCGCCGCAAACCCGATCACGAACACGCGATTCCAACCGAAAATGATGTCGTTGTAGATCCAGTTTCCGCTCAACCAGCTCGGGCTGCTCACCTGCACGTTCTGCGAACCAAACACACTCCGGAACAACTGCTGCAGCACCATCGACACGCCCCACGTCGCCAGCAGACTCTCGAGCGGACGCCGATACAGGAAACGAATCACGCTGCGCTCGAGCAGAATTCCCATGCACGCCGCCGCCAGAAAACTCAGCGGCAACGCGAACATGAAATAGCTCTGATACCACGCGCCGGTCGCGTTCATCCCGGGCAGGCTCATCGAAAAACCGAAGGGCGACAGCGTCAGGCCATTCCCAAAAATATTCTGCACGACGTAAGTCGTATAAGCGCCGACCGCGATCATCTCGCCATGCGCCATATTGATCACGCCCATCAGCCCAAATGTGATCGCCAGCCCGAGCGCCACCACCAGCAGGATGCTCCCCAAACTCATCCCGCGAAACAGCGTCCCGAAAAAGTTCACCGTGCTGATGTGGCTGTTCACCGCGTGAATCGCCGCATCCGCCGCCGCCGCGACTTCCGTCTTCTTTTCCGCCACCGCCGCTTTGTGCGCCGCCTTCAACGCATCCAGACTCGCGATCGTGTGCAGCTCGCGCAGTTCGCGCAGCGCCGCGAGCTTCACCGCATCGTCCGAATTCTTGAGCCCGATCAGCGCGATCGCTTCGCGCAACGCGAGCTGCGCCTTCGGCTCCTTCTCGATCTTCGCCCGCGCTTCGAGCGCCGGAAGCTTGTCCACCTGCTGCCCCAACCCGAAAGTCTGGATCGCTCGAACCCGCCGCGTCAGATCCGGATTCGCCAAATCCGCCACGTCCAACACCGCCTTGAACGCCCGCCTCAACGCCGACGTGTGCTCCACCGCCTTCAACGTCGACGCCGCCAGCCGCATCGGCCGCCCATTCGCATCAACCAGCGGCTCGCCGTTATCGACACGCACCGCCGCCTGCGCCCCCGCCGCATCCTTTTCGCCGGAAAGTTGAACGACGATGCGTTCGCCGTCCGCCGGCGCGTAAACAAACAACGCATCCTCGCGCCACGCCGCCAGCAACGGCGCGATCGCCTCGTCGCCTTCGCCCACCAGCGTGTTGATAAGTTGAACACGCTCCTGCGTCCCGTCCACAAGCGCCGCGCGCGCGATGGTCCGGCGCGGCGTGCTTTCCGCGGCCATGGCCGGCACGCTCAGCAGGGAGAGAAAAATTAAAAGACGAACCGTGAAAGACACGTAGGGGAAATTGAAATTCTATCGTGAAGACAAAGGAGCGGATCCCTTTCAGAACCCGCCCCGTGATTAGCAATCAGCGGGCCAACTTTGTCCTGCTTTCCCGCCATCCGCGCCGCCACGGCCAAACCCGCGACGGCACGCATGACGAAGCAGGTTGCTTACTTGAACTTACCCTTGAGCCAGGGCTCGCCGTAAACGTTGTCGAACGACTTCACGATCTTGAACTGACCGTCCGCGCGGGTCTCCCCGATATAGACGTTCTTCGTGAGGTGCATGTTGGGCTGGGTCGTGACTTTGCCACCCGGACCATCGAACGAGATCCCGCTCTTCCACGCCGCGCGCACCGCGTCGACGTCGAAGGTGCCGGCTTTTTCCACCGCCGCTTTCCACAGGTAAACACCGACGTAGCTCAACACCATCGGCGAGCAGGTGACGCGGCCTTCCTTCTCGATGCCGGGGACGTTCGTCGACTTCAGCCACTTCTGGAAGTTCGCCACGAATTGCTTGTTCGCCGGCGTGTCGAGCGACTGGAAATACGTCCAGCAACCGAGCTGACCCACGAGCTGATCGGCCGGCAGACCGCGGAACTCATCCTCGGAAATCGAGAACGAAACCACCGGACAATCTTCCGCCGTCAACCCCGCCGCCGCGTATTCCTTGAAGAAGGGCACGTTCGTGTCGCCGTTCAGCGTCGAGATCACGCACGCATCGCCCGACGCCGCGAATTGCTTAATCTCCGCCACAATCTGCTGATAATCGGTGTGACCAAAGGGCGTGTATTTGCCGGCGGAAATGATCTTGCCGGAATCGTCCTTGCGATACCCGCCGCCGATGTTCTCGAGCGGCACACCTTTGCTGAGGAGATACTCGAGCAACACGAGATTCGTCGTCTGCGGATAAACGTAGTCCGTGCCGAGCAGGTAGAACTTCTTTTTGCCTTCGGCCAGATAGTAATCGACCGCCGGCGTCGCCTGCTGATTCACCGCCTCCGCCGTGTAAGCGACGTTCTGCGACTCTTCCTCACCCTCGTATTGCACAGGATAGAAGAGCAGGCCGTTGTTCTTTTCATACACCGGCAAAACGGATTTGCGCGACACCGACGTCCAGCAGCCGAACGTCACCGCCACCTTGTCCTGCTCGAGCAACTGCTTCGCTTTCTCGGCGAAGAGCGGCCAGTTCGACGCGCCGTCGACCACGACCGGCTCGATCTTTTTTCCGAGCACGCCGCCCTTGGCGTTGATCTCGTCGAACGTGAACAACAACACGTCACGCAGCGATTTTTCGCTGATCGCCATCGTGCCGCTGAGGGAATGAAGAACGCCGACCTTGACGGTGTCGGCTGCGCGAGCGGAGCCGAACAAAGCGCCGAGAGCGAGAGCTCCGACGCCGAGGAGTTGGGTGGTTTTCTTGATCATGACTGAAAAATTTCGAACTTGAGCGGCTGCGTCGGGGCACGGCAGTGGCCCGGCACCTCCGCAGAGGAGATGAAGAAGGAAAAAATGCGGGGTGGGAGCGGCGCCGCGTCACACGACGCGACGCCGGGGGAAAACGATCGCGGACCGGCCGACGCCGGCCCGCGGAGAATCAGAACTTAAACACGACCTGACCGCCCCAGAAGGTGTAGTCGCCGCTGTCGCCTTCACCGAGCGAGAACTCCGCGCGAAGCGCGAGGTTGTCGTTGATGGTGTAGGTCGGCGCGACGGTGTATTTCATATCGTCGCCACCGGCATCCCAATCGGCACCGCTGATGCGGAAGATCGTCGAGACCTTGTCGTTGAATTTATAGGACAGGAACGCGAGCCAGGTCGTGGCCACGTCTTCGTTGACCGCGAACTCGCCGGCGATCGTGACCTTGTCGCTCACCGCATAGCTCGCCCACAGGTCGAACACGAAGATGTCGGTGTTGGTGTGCTCGTCTTCTTCCGTAGCCACACCCGCGAAGATCGTCAGGTTTTCCACTCCCGTATAGGAGACCATCACTTCGACACCCACGTCATCGCCGTATTCGCGATCGCCTTCGAAGAAGACGTTTTTCGTCGGGTGATTGAAAATCGAATCCACCACGGCGACACCGAACGAGAACCCGGCGCCCGAGTAATCGAGCTTCGCCCCCGTGTGATAAGCGGGAATGCCGCTGATCAAACCGTAACTGAGCTGGGTCATGTTCACCGCATCGAACGCCTCGAAGCCGAGATAGCTCAGAAATTTTCCGCCCGTGATCTTGAAGCCCGAGCCCACATCGAACGTCGCGTAAGCCTCCAGCAAGCCGGCTTCATTAGCCGCGCCCGGAAGATACAACACGCTGCCATAAGCGCTGACCTGGCCCGCGCTGGCGAGCACGCCGAGTTTCACGGCGTCGAAACTGTTTACGCCGGAGTCGAGATACGTTTCCGTCGTCGGCCCGCCATCCCAATCCGTCGACGTGAACGCGCCCACGGCATAGCCATTGACACTGATGTTTTCGTTCACCTTCACGTCGGCGAAGGCAGTCGCGACCAGGGCGAGCGAGGAAGCGGCCCAGCCGGCAAGCTTGGAGGTATTCTTGATCATAGTTTGTATTGGTAGTTGCAGTGTGGATCACACCGCGTCCGGCGCGGCCGGATCAGCGAAACCCAGACGGCTCTTAGCAGGTCGCTTGCCAGCTTCACCAAACCCGCGAAGCCGCGTGTCATATCGCGCCGTCGATCGCTCCGCGTTCAGTTGCGGCGCACGCACGCGATCGACAACGTTCGCTCCCAACCGCCGCTCACTCGCGCATGAAATTTCTTCGCTTGCTCCTCCCGCTCGCCGTCTCGCTCGGCACGTTCGCGCCCGTCGCTTCGTCGGCCGACGACGGCACGTGGTCCATCACTCCGGCATTCGCGTCGCAGTATCTGTTTCGCGGCACGCGCCTCGCCGGGGCCTCGTTTCAACCTTCGCTCGATTACTCGCGCGGCGCCTTCGCCGCCGGCGCATGGAGCAGCGCCGCGCTGTCCGGCGGCGCCCGGGGCCGCTCCGACCTGGAAGTCGATATCTATGGAATGTATTCGTTTTCCAACGACACCCGCACCGTCGAGTTCGTCCCCGGCTTCTGGCTCTATACGTATCCAGATAATAATGACAGCGACCGGCATCCGTCGCTCACCTTCGAGCCGAACCTCGCCGTCCCTCTCTACGTCGCCGGCATCCGGCTCACGCCCGCGCTCTACTACGACGTCACCCGCGAGGGCGCCACATGGGAAATCGCCGCCGCGTTCGCCGTGCCGCTGAAACAACTCGGCACCACGATCGAATTTCTCGCCACCGCCGGCACGTTCAAATGGGACAACATCACCGACGGCGCTTCACCGCCGACGAAAAACTGGGGCGACTACTACACCGTCGGCGCCCGCATCCCCGTCACCATCGGCGCCCGCTCCCAACTCGCGCTCGGTCTCACACACTCGCTCGGCCGCAAGAATTTCTTCAAACCGGCCGGCGCCCCAAAATACAGGAATCCCGACGCAGGCAACCACACCGCCGTGACGCTCAGCTACACGCATTCGCTGTAGGTATAGGGCGGGCTCTCTCCGACCCCGCCCCGCCGCCCGCCCCTGCTCACCCCTTCTTCTCTACCTCGTCGCCCACCGCCGCCTGCGGACCAAACGTCCCCGCTTCCGCCGCGCGCACAAAACCTTCGGTCACGCTCTTCAACTCCTCCCAGCGCGCGCGGATCTTCTTCGCCTCGTCTTTGGTCACCGTGTCGTCGGCCGCCGCCGTCGCGATCGTCGCCAGCATATCCGCAAACTCCTGCACAATATCGTTCGTCACCGGAATCAACGGCCCGCCCGCGGGCAGGTTGTGAGGATTGCGGATATAAAACCCGTCCGCCTGCTCGCACACCCATTGCGCTACGCGGACGTCATGCGTGATCCGCACCAACTGGCCAACCCGGTCCAACGGACTGCTCGCCGTCGCCCCGCTGTCCGGCTCGGGCGGCTCCGCCCATTTGTAGATCAACGACAAGGACAGGCCCATGTCGGCCGCGATCTGCTTGGCGCTCGTGCGCTTCAAAACTTCCCGCATCACCTCGTGAGCTTGCATGCGCCGGCAGCGTGGGGCCCGGCGAACGAAACGCAACCCCCGGCACACGACCCCCCACGCATTCGGAGAAACCACGCGCTTTTTGAGCGTGCCAAATCCCGCCGCTGCGGCTGAATGGGGCCTTTCATTTTCATGAACATCCACGAGTATCAGGCTAAAGCGCTCTTCGAAAAATACGGCGTGCCGATTCCGGCCGGCGCTCCCGCAAAATCCGTGGCCGAGTTCGACACCGCCCTCGGCGGTCTGCCGGAAGGGCCCACCATGGTGAAATCCCAGATCCACGCGGGCGGGCGCGGCAAGGGCACCTTCACCGACGGCTTCAAGGGCGGCGTGAAATTCTGCAAGACCAAGGCCGAAGCCAAGGAAATCGCCAGCAAGATGCTCGGCAACACGCTCGTCACCCTCCAAACCGGCCCCGCCGGCCGCAAGGTCCAGACGATCTACTTCACCGCCGCGAGCGACATCAAAAAAGAATACTACCTCGCCATCCTCCTCGACCGCGCCACCTCTCGCCCCGTCATCGTCGCGTCCACCGAGGGCGGCGTCGAAATCGAAAAAGTCGCCCACGAAACGCCCGAGAAAATCGCCAAGGTCTTCATCGATCCCGCCTACGGCCTCGCCGATTTCCAGGTCCGCGAAATCGTCTTCAAGCTCGGCCTCACCGGCAGCGAAGCGAAGAACGCCACCAAACTCCTCCGCAATCTCTACACGATGTTCTGGGAAACCGACGCCTCCATGGTCGAGGTCAACCCGCTCATCACCACGCCGACCGGCGAAGTCCTCGCGCTCGACGCGAAAGTCTCCTTCGACGACAACGCCCTCTTCCGCCACCCGCAGATCGTCGCCCTTCGCGACCTCAACGAGGAAGACCCCAAGGAAATCGAGGCGTCGAAATACTCCCTCAGCTACATCGCGCTCGACGGCAACATCGCCTGCCTCGTCAACGGCGCCGGCCTCGCGATGGCCACGATGGACATCATCAAACACTACGGCGGCGAACCCGCCAACTTCCTCGACGTCGGCGGCGGCGCCTCGAAGGACCAGGTCGTCGCCGCATTCAAAATCATCCTCGGCGATCCCAACGTGAAGGGAATCTTCGTGAACATCTTCGGCGGCATCATGGACTGCAACGTGATCGCCCAAGGCATCGTCGAAGCCGTGAAGGAGGTCGGCCTCAAACTCCCGCTCGTCGTCCGCCTCGAAGGCAACAACGTCGCCGCCGGCAAACAGACGCTCAACCAATCCGGCCTGAAGCTCGTCTCCGGCGACACCATGGCCGACGCCGCCCAAAAAATCGTCAAGCTCGTGGCCTGAGCCACCCGCAGTTGAGAGTTGAGTGCTGAGAGTTGAGAGACCCGAACCCACTAAAGCGTTCACGTCCTCCTCCGCCCGATCTCTCAACTCTCATCCCTCAACTCTCAACTCTTCCACAATGTCCATTCTCGTCTCCTCCGAAACGAAGATCCTCATCCAAGGCATCACCGGCGAATTCGGCGCCCGTCACACCAAGCTCTCGCTCGACTACGGCACCCAGGTCGTCGCCGGCGTCACTCCCGGCAAAGGCGGACAAACCTTCGAACACGGCGCCCACAAGGTTCCGATCTTCAACACCGTCGCCGAAGCCAAAGCCGCCACCGGCGCCTCCGTCTCCGCGATCTTCGTCCCGCCGCCGTTCGCCGGCGACGCGATCCTCGAATGCGTCGACGCCGATCTCGATCTCGCCGTCGCCATCACCGAGGGCATTCCGATCAAGGACATGGTCCGCGTGAAACGCGCCATGCAGGGCAAACGCACCCGCCTCGTCGGCCCCAACTGCCCCGGCATCGTCACACCGGGCGCCGGCGAAGGCTCCAAAGGCGGCTGCCGCATCGGCATCGCCCCCGGCTACATTCACCAAAAGGGCCACGTCGGCGTCGTCTCGCGCTCCGGCACGCTTACCTACGAAGCCGTTTTCCAACTCACACAAAAAGGCATCGGCCAAAGCACGTCCGTCGGCATCGGCGGCGATCCCGTCAACGGCACCTCGCACCTCGATGTCATCAAACTCTTCAACGAAGACCCCGATACCCACGGCATCATCCTGATCGGCGAAATCGGCGGCAGCGCCGAAGTCGAAGCCGCCCGCTGGATCAAGGATCACTGCAAGAAACCCGTCGCCGGTTTCATCGCCGGCGCCACCGCTCCCGCCGGCCGCCGCATGGGCCACGCCGGCGCGATCGTCGGCGGCGCCGAAGACACCGCCGCCGCCAAAATCGCCGTCTTCAAAGAATGCGGTATCGAAGTCGCTGCTACACCGAGCGACATGGCCGACGCCCTCCTCCGCGCCGCGCAAGCTAAAGGCGTGAAGCTCAGCTAAACCTAAACGTTTCTACGTGAAGCCCGGCGCTCCCCGCCGGGCTCTTTTTTTTGGTAGGGCGAGGCGTCCCCGCCGAGCCGCCACCTCACCTCCATCATGCGTTTGCTTCCGCTCCTAAAATCCCAAACCGCCGACGCCCACGCTGCCCTCGAGCAAAACCTGAACCTCTTCGAGCAGGTGCGGACCAAGGAGGACTACCGCCGTTTGCTGACCCGTTTCTTCACCCTTCACGAGCCGCTCGAACAACGCCTCGCCGACGCCATCGATTGGCCCGCGCTCGGTTTCGATCTGAACTCGCGCCGCAAAGCTCCGCTCGTCCGTCACGACCTTCGCACGCTCGGCACAACCGACACCGAAATCGACGCGCTTCCGCGCGCCACCGCCCTGCCTTCGCTCGACAACACCGCCGCCGCCATCGGCTGCCTCTACGTCCTCGAAGGCTCCACCCTCGGCGGCCAGTTCATCTCCAAGCATTTTCAAACGTCCCTCGGCATCTCTCCCGAAACCGGCGGACGATTCTTCCACGGCTACGGCCCGCACACCGCCACCCGCTGGCGCGAGTTCGGACAATGGGCCGAAAAACAAAACCCAAGCGCCGCGCCCGACTTCGACACCCGCGCCGCCACCGCCGCCTCGGCCACCTTCCACTCTTTCGCCCAATGGCTGAACCGGTAACTCCGCAAACCGTCGATCTCACGAACTGCGATCGCGAACCCATCCACATCCCCGGTTCAATCCAGCCGCACGCCGTCATGCTCGTGCTGCGCGAACCCGATCTCACCATCGTCCAGGCCAGCACCAACACCGCGGAAAAACTCGGCCTCCCGCACGCCCAACTCCTCGGCTCTCCTCTCTCTCACTTCATCTCCGCCGAGCATCTCGCCTACCTTCAAACCCGCGTGCTTCCGCTCCCGCTCGAAGCCGCTCCGCAATACCTTCCGCCTCTCCGTTTCGCCGACGCGGCACGGCCGTTCGAAGCGATCATCCATCGCTTCAATGGCGCCCTCATCCTCGAACTCGAAGACTGGCCCGACCGCCCCGCGCTGCATCACGAAGAGGTTTTTTCCGCGCTGAAAAACACCCTCGCCGCCCTTCACGGCGATCTCTCGGTCGTCGATTTCTGCCAGCTCGCCGCCGAACAGGTTCGCCGCTTCATCGGCTTCGATCGCGTGATGGTTTACCGCTTCGCCGAAGATCTCTCCGGCCACGTCATCGCCGAGGCCAAACGCGACGACCTCGAAGCCTTCCTCGGTCTTCACTACCCCGCGTCCGACATCCCTAAACAAGCGCGCGAGCTCTTCAAACGCTCCAAGCTGCGCCTCATCCCCGACCTGCGCTACGCCCCCGTCGCCCTCCAGCCGACGCTTCGATCCGACACCCGCGAGCCGCTCGACATGAGCTACAGCGCCACGCGCTCCGTGTCGCCGATTCACGTCGAATACCTCCAAAACATGGGCGTCTTCGCCTCACTGTCGTTGTCCATCGTCATCGACGACCGTTTGTGGGGCCTCTTCGCCTGCCACCACTACTCCGCTCGCTACGTGCCGCACACGTTGCGCATGGCGTGCGAATTTCTCGCCCACACCCTTTCGTTTCTCGTCGCCGGCCGCGAAGCCGCCGAGGACCACGATTACGCGCTGCACCTTCACGAGCAGCATCGCGCGCTCGAAGAAGCCAGCGCCCGCGAAGCCGACTTCGGCCGCGCGCTCGCCTCGCTCAGCGACACCACCATCGGCGGCCTCCGCGCCGCCGGCGCCGCCGTCGTCACCGGCGCCCAGATCCATCGGATCGGCCAAACGCCCGACGAACCGCAATTGCGCTCTCTGACGACCGCGGCTGCGCAAACCGTCTCCGAAAATATCTGGGCCAGCGATCGTCTCGCCGAAACCGCGCCCACCCTCGCCGCCCACGCTCCGCATGTCGCCGGACTCCTGGTCGTCGTGCTCTCGCGCGAGCCGTTTTCCTGCGTGCTCTGGTTCCGCGACGAGGTTCTGAAAACCGTCAACTGGGCCGGCGATCCATCGAAGCCCGTCGTCGCCGGTCCGCTCGGCGATCGTCTCACGCCGCGAAAATCCTTCGCCCTCTGGCAACAGGAGGTCCGCGGACATTCGGACGCGTGGACCGACACCGAGATCGAAGCCGCCCGCCGCATCCGCCACACGTATCACGAGGTGTTCTCGCGCCGCGCGCAGGAACTCGCCCGGCTCAACGACCAGCTCGCCGAGCGCAACCGCCAGCTCGACGCCTTCGCCTACATCGCCTCCCACGATCTCAAGGAGCCGCTGCGGGGCATTCACAACTTCTCTCAATTCGTCCTCGAAGACTGCGCCCGGGAGCTCAACGCCGATGGCATTTCCCACCTGCAAACCATCGGGCGGCTCACCCGCCGCATGGAATCCCTCCTCGACGCGCTGCTCAAATTCTCCCGCCTCAGCCGGTCCGAGATGACTTCGCGTCCCGTAAATTTGAATACGGCACTCGACGACGCCCTCGATCTCCTGTCCTCGCTTCGTCAATCCAGCGGCGTCGACATCCGGATTCCCCGCCTGCTCCCCACCGTCCAGGGCGACGCCGATCTCATCGCCGAAATTTTCGCCAATCTCGTCGCCAACGCCATCCGCTACAACGACAAGCCATCGAAGTGGGTCGAAATCGGCTACGTCGATCCTTCGCGCCCCGGCGAAACGCCCACCCTCTACGTCGCCGACAACGGCATCGGCATCCCTCGCGAACATTTCGAGGTTATCTTCCGCATCTTCAAACGGCTGCACGGTCGCGACGACTTCGGCGGCGGCACCGGCGCCGGACTCACCATCGTCCAGAAACTGATCGAACGCCACGGCGGACGGATTTGGGTCGAGTCGGAACCTCAGGCGGGAACTCGCTTTCTCTTTACCCTCGCCCCATCGTCCGCGTCGTGAGTCCGATCGCCTCCAATAAACCGTCCATTCTGATCGTCGAGGACAGCGACGAAGACTTCGCCGCGATGGAACGGATTCTCCTTCGCAGCGAGGCCCCCGTTGGCCTGCACCGCTGCAGCCGCGCCGAACAGACTTACCGATTGCTCGACGAATGGCAGCAGCAGCCAAGTTGGGGACAACTCCCCGCGCTCATCGTGCTCGATTTGAACCTGCCCGGCCCCGATGGCCGCTCGATCCTCCAGGAGCTTCGCCGCCGCTCCGCCACCAAGCGCACGCCGATCGTGATCTTCTCCACGTCCAGCAGCCAGAGCGACATCACGTGGTGCTACGAAAATGGCGCCAACTCCTATCACGTGAAGGGCATGGACTATCCCGTTTTCAAACGCTCGGTCGAGCAACTCAGCTCGTATTGGCTCCAGTCGGCGCAACTCCCCGGCAACGAGCGCTCCCACGCCGCCTGAGACGCGGCTCTTCTGGTTTGATGCCGCAGACGGAACAAGCCGCGCCCCAGCCCCAGCGGCTGTTGCTGATCGACGACTCCGCGGAAGACCGCCTGACGTTTCGCCGCTACCTCACCAAGGATTCGCCGCACGCCTTCGTCATCAGCGAAGCCGCCAACCTCGCCGAAGCTCGCCGGCGCGCCGCCTTCGACAGCCCCGACTGCATCCTCCTCGATTATAATCTCCCCGACGGCGACGGTCTCTCGCTCCTGCAACAACTCCTCGGCGCTCACGGTCGCCACGCTTTCGGCGTCGTGATGCTCACCGCCAGCGGCGAAACCCAGGTCGCCGTCGACGCGCTGAAAAGCGGCGCTCACGATTACGTCGACAAAAACGGCCTCACCCCGCTTCGCCTCAAACAAAGCGTTTCCAACGCCATCGCGCAGGCCCGCCTCCACCGGCAGATCGACCGCCAAAATATCCTTCTCGCCGAACGCAACGAAGCGCTCGCGCGAGAGCTCGCCAAATCTCGCCACGAGGTCGCCGAGCGCACGCGCGCGCAAAAGGCCCTCGCGGAAAGCGAAGCCTTCCTCCAAAGCGTCATCGCCGCTCACACCGATTGCGTCCAGATCCTCGATCTCGAAGGAAACCTCCGCTGGCTCAACGCGCCCGGCCGGCGCATGCTCGAAATCGATCCGACGATCCCGCTGCCCGACATCGCCTGGCCTTCGCTCTGGAGCGAAGCCGGCCTGGCAGAAAACGCCGCCACCGCGATCGCCACCGCTCGCTCCGGCCAGACCGCTCACTTCTCCGGTTCCCGCCTCAGCAGGTCCGGCACTTGCCATTGGTGGGACGTCATCCTGACACCAATCCTCGACGCCGATGGCCGTCCCACGAAACTCCTCTGCATCGCGCGCGACGTGACGAACCTCGTTCAAACGGGACGCAACCTGCAGGAAAAGGAAGCCCAGCTCCGACTCGTGAGCGATCACGTCCCGGTCAACATCGCGCACTTCGATCGCGAGTTTCGTATCCGCTTCGCCAACCGCCGCGTCGCCGAGCGCTACGGCCGGAGCCTGGAAGACCTGCACGGGCGCACCGCCATTGAAATTTTAGGCCGCGACTACTTCGAACTCGCCCGCCCGCAGATGGAAAAAGCCCTCGCCGGCGAACGCGTCGATTTCGAAATCAAAGGTCATCCGAGCCAGGGGAGCCGCTGGTTGCAGGCGTCCTACGTTCCAGCACGCGATGCGGAGGGCAATGTCGTCGGCTTCATCGCCGTCAGCACCGACATCACCGAACGCCGCCGCGCCGAGCTCGAACTCGAACGCGCCCGCGACGAAGCCGTGGCCGCCACCCGCGCCCGCGACGGCTTCCTCGCCGCTCTTTCCCACGAGCTGCGCACACCGCTCAATCCCGTTCTCCTCCTCGCCAGCGAATCCGCCGAGGATCCGCAACTTCCGCCCGAAATCCGCCATCAGTTCGCACTCATCCGCAACAACGTTCAGCTCGAAGCCCATCTGATCGACGACCTGCTCGATCTCTCCCGCATCGCCCACGGCAAACTGTCGCTCGATCTGCGCGACGTCGTGCTTCAGGACGTGCTCCGCGACGCGCTCGCAACAGTCAACGCAGACATCGCCGCCAAACACCTTCAGCTTTCCGTCGCTCTGCCGGATTCCCCCCTGCACGTGCGCGCCGACCCCGTTCGTCTCCAACAGGTCTTTTGGAACGTGCTCAAAAACGCCGTCAAGTTCACGCCCGAGCGCGGCCTCATCTCGGTCGAGACCACCACCGCCGGAGACCAGGTTTCCGTTGCCGTGCGCGATAGCGGCCTCGGCATCTCCGCTGAGGACTTGCCCAAGATCTTCGACGCTTTTGCTCAGGGGCAACACGCCCAAGCCGGCAGCACGTTGCGCTTCGGCGGACTCGGTCTCGGTCTTGCCATCACCCAACGTCTCGTCGAGATGCACCACGGCCGCATCCACGCTCGGAGCGAAGGTCATCGACGCGGCGCCACGTTCGTCGTCGATCTGCCGCTCCAGAAACCGTCCCCCGCCGCCACCCGCCCGGGCGATGGTTTGTCTGCGCCATCGCTTTCCCCTCGCACCGCCGCCCCGCATGGCACCCACGTCCTCGTGGTCGAAGATCACGCCGCCACGCGCGAAAGCCTCGGCATCCTCCTGAAACGTCGCGGCTATCGCGTCACCCTCGCCGCTTCCGCCGCTTCCGCCAAAGAAGCCGCCAAGAACACGAGGTTCGCCCTTCTCATCTCCGACATCGGCCTGCCGGATGTCGATGGCTACGCCCTGCTGCGCGAGCTCCGCCAACAACAACCGCAGCTCCGCAGCATCGCCCTCAGCGGTTACGGCTCCGAAGATGACCGCGACCGCTCCAGCGCCGCCGGTTTCAACAGCCACATCATCAAACCGGTCACGATCGGCGCCCTCGATTCCGCCGTCGCCGAGGTCCTTCACGCCAGCTCCGCGCACGCGCCGGCGCCCTGACCTCCTTCGCACCCTCGGCCACGCGCATCCGTCAACCTGCGCATGCCCCTTCCCCTTTCGCGGCTCGCCGTGCTCGCTGCGCTCGTTGCGGTCCCCTGCTTTTCATCCGCGCATGTGTCCACATCGTCCATGATCGCCGCCGCCGACGCCTTCCTCGCCTCGCTCGCTCCCGAACAACGAAAGAAAGCAGTCCACGCGTTCGACGACGACGAACGCGAAAACTGGCACTTCGTCCCGCGTTCGCGCGAGGGCCTGCCATTGAAAGAAATGTCCGGCGCGCAAAAAGACCTCGCCATCGCCCTCCTCCGTTCCGGTCTCAGTGCCCGCGGCGCCGCCAAAGCCGAAGCCATCATCGCCCTCGAAAACGTCCTGCGCGAACTCGAAGGCGGCGCGCGCCACCGCGATCCCAGCCTCTACTACGTCACGATCTTTGGCCAACCCGGCCCCGATGCCCCGTGGGGCTGGCGCTTCGAGGGCCATCACCTTTCGTTCAACTTCACCCTTCCCGACGCCGACCACATCCACTTCGCGCCTTCGTTCATGGGCTCCAACCCCGCCGAAGTCCCCCACGGCCCCAAAAAAGGTCTCCGCATCCTCCAGGAAGAAGACGATCTCGCCCGCACGCTCGTGAAATCCTTCGACGCCGCCCAACGCCAAATCGCCGTCATCAGCACCCGCGCGCCACGCGACATCATCACCGGCAACGATCGCAAAATCTCCCCGCTTTCCCCCGCCGGTCTCCCCGCCGCACAAATGACCGCCGACCAGCGCGCCCAACTCATCGTCCTCGTAAAAATCTACGTCGACCGCTGGCGCCCCGATGTCGCCGCCGAAGCTTTCGCGGAAATCGAAGAAGCCGGGCTCGACCAAATCGCCTTCGCCTGGGCCGGCGGTTTCGAACGCGGCCAAGCCAACTATTACCGCATCCAAGGCCCCACGTTTCTGATCGAGTTCGACAACACCCAGAACCAGGCCAACCACATCCACACGACGTTTCGCGATTTCAAAAACGACTTCGGCCGCGACTCCCTGCGCGAACACTACCAGCGCGATCACCACCACCCTTGAACGCGAGCCTCTCTCCGCTCTTCCGCGTCCATTACACTTCTCCGCGAACCGTCCCTTCTACTGTGACGGCCCTTCTGCCATTTCTTCGCAAATTTTTGAAAAATAAACTGGACGCATCTTCGTCGCGCCCCACGCTCCCTGTCGCATCAGGAACGAGTCGGCCTTAACAACGCCGATTCCGCCAACCGGGCCGGGAGCGGCCACGGTGGATCGGGGGAAACCTCGGATGTGCGCCACTCGCAAGAGGGGCGAACCAAGAACGCTCCCGAAAATGAAGACCGACCTGATGCCTGGGTCGGTTTTTTGTTTTCCCCCTGACGCGCGAAGCTCAACCCGAACTCACGCATCATGTCCACCCTAGCCAAACTCCCCGGCCTCCGCGTTGACGCGGAAAACCCCAACCATCACCTGTGGGACAACCACGGCACCTGGTTCCTCCATTACACGATCCATCCCACGCCGTTCACGAAGGAGCGCATCCGCCGCTCCCTCGGCACGAAAGACGTGAAAGTCGCCCGCGAACGCCGCGACAACTTCTTCGCCACCCTCGCGAAAAACGCCGCAGCCGCCGCAGCCGCAGCCGCGAAACCTTCCTCCGACAAAAACGCCGCCGCCTAAACGGCGCGTTCGTTCCGATTCCTGGCGCGGCGGCCACCCCACCGCCTCCGCCACTCAGGCCCGCATGCGATGGGCGCGTTTCGCCCCGTCGCACTCCGCCGCCTACCCCACCACCCGCGTCGGCAACAACGCCGCATCCTGCATCCCATGGATGATCTTCTTGTCCGGCGGGCAAAAGGTCGCGAGCGCACCCGATAGCCGCGCCTGCCCGTCGATCACGAAATAATACGGACACAACCGCAGCCGCCCCGGCACCGCTTTCGCCGCCGCCTCCGCGCCTGCCCCGAAAATCGGATGCTCGATCCGCTTCGGCTTTCGATACGTTTGCAGCACGTGCAGATTCGTCCCCGCCATCTCGACCGCACGTTCCACCCCCTGCTGCCATTCCTCCCGCGAACAATCGCTTCCCAACACCACGCTGCGCGCGCCCCACGCCGTTTCGTGATACCCGCTCACTTTGATGATCAGGTCGCGCTCCTTCTGCGACGCGCCCGCGAGATCCCGCCAGTCGTTCAACGCCCGCCCGCCCGCCTTCGGCCCGTCGAGCACCGCACCCGGCGGCAACGGCGCCGGATCCATCACCCACGATGCCGGAATCAATCCGTGCAACAGCTTCCACGCCCGCCCGCTCAGCATCTCCTTCCAGAAATCCTGCAGCAGGTGATGGTGAAACAACGCGAGCGCCAGTTTCTCCTCCTGAAAATGCCGCATCGGCGGCGCAATCGCCACCTCGCCCGCGCCCCACGCCTCGAAGATGAACTTCGCCGTGCGAATATTCTCGAGGTCGAACAACTCGAAAAACCGATACACCACGTCGACCTTCTCCGGGTTTCCATCGACGTCGATGCACAGCTGCGCCCCGAGCGGAAACAACGCATCCGGCTCCACGCAAAACACGCGCTTCCCCAACAACTGCAGTTGGTGCGCCAGCCACTGCATCTCCGGTCGATACGTCCCCGCCTCATCGCTCACCGCCAGCGCGATCAACGGATTCTCCAACTCCGGTTTCAACGCCGCCAGCGCCGCGTGAAAGTTGCGCACCATCGCGTCGCCTTCGCCGATCACGCCGCCTTGCGCGCCATACAACCGGTTCAAAAACGCCGTCAACCCGATCCCGCCCGGCACCGAATCCAATTCCGTCAACGCCCAGCCATCGTCCGTTAACAACAAGTCCGGACGCAACACCGTCGGCAGCATCCCGCGATTCCGCGCGTCGCGCGCATGCTCCACGAGCTTCGCCGGCTTTCCGCGATCGAGATACTCCACCGCCCACGGCGCCAACAGGGGTTTGTTGCGCAACAAATTCTTCCCCGCCGCCGCCCGCAAATAGAGCGTCTCCAACGCCTGATGAAACTCGAGACACGCCGCGCCGATCGCCTCCAGCTGAGCCACTTGCTCCGCCGACAACGGCCACGCCTCCGGCGAAAGCTGCCACGTCTTGTCCTCGAACAACGGCTGCTCCGCGAGCGCAGCTTTGATGGTTTCGTGGGAGAGCGACATCGGCAAAAGCTGAAACGCTGAAAACAGAAACGCTGAAATCTCCAAAGGTCGAGCAGCGGAAGGAAACACCAGAGCCTCTTCGGGGCTTCCGGTTTTCAGCCTTTCAGCGTTTCAGCCTTTCAGCGTTCTGCATCACTCATCCATCTGGATGTCCTTGTTCCGATGCCGCGGACATCCCGCGCGCAGCCAGGCATTCACGAAACGGTCGAGATCGCCGTCGAGCACGCCTTGCGTGTCGCTCGTGCTCACGCCCGTGCGCAGATCCTTCACCATCTGATACGGCTGCAACACATAGCTGCGAATCTGCGCCCCCCAACCGATCTCGCCTTTCTCGCCGTAGAACTTGTCCATCTCCGCGCGCTGCTCGTCCTGCTTTTTCTCATACAAGCGCGCTTTCAACACGTTCATCGCCGCCGCTTTGTTCTTCAGCTGCGAACGTTCGTTCTGACACACCACCACGATCCCGCTGGGATTATGCGTGATGCGAACCGCCGAGTCCGTCGTGTTGACGCCTTGGCCGCCCTTGCCCGACGAACGATACACGTCGATGCGCAAATCTTTCTCGTCGATCTCCATGTCGATCTCGTCGCTCACTTCCGCGATCACATCCACCGCACAAAACGAGGTGTGCCGCCGCTTGTTCGAATCGAATGGACTGATCCGCACGAGCCGATGCACGCCGCGCTCCGCTTTCACGTAGCCGTAGGCATTCTCGCCCTTGATCAACATCGTCGCTTTCGTGATCCCCGCCTGGTCGCCCGCCTGCACGTCCTGCACTTCCACCGTGTAGCCGCGCCGCTCCGCCCAGCGGTTATACATGCGGAAAAGGATGTCCGCCCAGTCGTTGGACTCCGTGCCGCCCGCGCCCGACTGGATCGAGAGGATCGCGTTGTTCTTGTCGAACTGCCCCGTCAGGAACGACGCGATCTCCAGGTCGTCGAGCTCATCGACCATGCCGGTCACTTGTCCTTCGAGCTCCTGCTGATACATCTCGCGTTCGCCCTCGGACGCCGTCTCCACGAGCTCCACCATCACGTCGAGATCGTCGACTTTCTTGCGAAAGGCCACGACCGGCAACACGGCCTTCTTCAAGCCGTTCAACTTCGCGATGTGCTTCTGCGCCCGTTCGTTGTTATCCCAAAACGTCGGCGCGCCCATTTCGGCCTCTAGCGCCTCGATCTCTCGCTGCTTTTGTTCGCAGTCAAAGAAACCTCCATAAGTGCCCGGCGCGCTTCTTGATGTTCTCGATGTGGGAAAATGTTTCGGGAGCGATCATGATGAACGCCCATGGCCGCAAACTCGTCACGGCGGCGCAAGGGAAAACTCCGCCTCCAGCCCCGCCGGCGTCCCGAGGTAAAACATCCGCCGGCCGCTCAACTCATGCCAGGTCTCCCGCTCGAGGGGCCGCTCGAGCAGCAAGACGTCTCGCGACGCGAGTTCGCGATCGCGCGCATTGTAAATCATCACGCCGAATCCGCGCGTCGTCGGCACCCGCACCGCGAGATAAACGCTGACTCCTTTTTTTGGATACGGCTGCAACAGCACCGCCGCGCTCACCATCGCGAAGGCCGACTGTTCCGCCGATGCCGCCGCGCGCGCCGTCACCTTCAACGATGGCACCGGCGGCGACGGCCGAAAATTCCACGTCTGCAGCGGACCACGCAAACGCCGCCCAAATCCGTCGTCGACCACCTCATAGCGCCCCGTCGCCAACAACGCCTCGGGCGTGCCCGCTTCCGCCAGCGGCACTTCGGTCACCGTTTCTTCCGCCTTCACTTCGGCTGGCAGATTCCGCCGATGTTCCACCTTCGGCTCCGCGCCGACGCTCCAAAGCATCGGCTGCAACAACATCCCCAACACGACACCCACCGTCGCCACGAGCACCGCGTGCACATCCCACCACCTCGGCTCGGGAATCGTCACCGGCGGCCCTTTGCCTTTCGTCAGTTTCTCCACGCGTTCGCGGATCTCGCGTAATTGCACGCTCAATACCCGCGCCGTCGCGCCTTCCGCCACGCGTTCCGCTTCCTTTCTCCCCCGCTCCCACCCGTCGCCCCACGTCCACGCCGCCGCCGCTCCGTCGAATCGCGCGATCATCCCCCGCACTCGCCACCACAACCACGCGCGCGATCCCAACATCGCTCCCGCCAACACCGCCGGTTGCACCGCGGAACGCGACCACCACCCCGCGAGCGCCGTCAGCACCAGCACCAAACCCGCAAACACCGCCGGCTTCTCGCCCCAGGGCCGCGCAACTCCCAGCACGCGTCGCAACCGCACCCACAGCAACTTGCGCCCAATTCCCGCCGCCCGCTCCTGCAGCTCCGCGCATTGACGCCTCCGCCATTCTTCGTGCGTCACGAATCCATGCCGCTCCGGCGCCTCCGCCGCATACGCCAGCAGCACCAACTCCGCCGGCTCCGGCGTCTTCCCCGCAAACAATTCCGCGACCGCCGCATCCGTGTTCGTCGCATGCGTCGCGCGCAGGAGATCCACTTTTTCCCGCAACACCGCTCCGCCCAATAGCGACAGCTCCAACATCCGCGCCTGCCCCGCCGCATCGTCCGCATCCAGCCACCCATACGCCGACGCCTGCCGCAACGCCGCCGCTCCTTTCGCCGCCACCGCCTTCAACACTCGCGCCGCCGCCGCATCATGCGGCTCCACCGCTTCGATCACCGCCGGCGAAAGCAGCGCCGTCACGAGCGCCACGCCGTTGTCCACGCCTCCGCTTTTCAACAACTCCCCGATCCCGTGCAAATCGATCGCATGCCCGCAGACGCGAAAGCTCGGCCGCCCTCCTGCTCCCGCCGCCAGCGTCAGCCACGCGACCGCCGCCGTCACCGGCCGCCTCGCCACCATCGGCAACTGCTCCCAACCGCGTCCTTCCGCCAGATCGCACACGCGCTGCAACCGATCCCAGTCCGCGCGATGCGCCGGCACTTCGCTCAGGAAATGCGCGAGCGTCTCCGGTTCCTGCGGATGAAACAGCATGTCTTCCCCCTCCGCCCAATACTTCGCTTGCACGAAAAACTCCGCCGCTTCCGCCACCGTGAAAACGCGTCCTTTCCAACTCCACATCCGCGTGCCGCGCGGCACATCGTAGTGATCCCGCACCGTTTCCCGCCGCAGCCATCGCTGCACCGCATCGAGCCCCCACCGGCCGTCAACCGCACTGCTCAACAATCCCCGCAGCAGCGCCATGCACCCGGGATCCGCCTGCGTGAACTCGAGCGCCCCCGCCTTCACGTCCGGCATCTCGTTTTCCCTCAACCACTGCTCCGCGCGCCGACGCAACTCCGGCGTGGGCCGCGACACATCCCGGTCCCACACCACCGCCAGCACGTGCTTCCCCAATAAGAATTCCTGCACCACGCGGCCCACCGACCACCAATCCCACGCGCACAATCCCGTCCCCGGCGGATGCTTCTCCACCCCGACCGCTTCCGGCGGCGCATAAAACGGATCCACGTCCGCCAGCGCGACCTCAGGCTGCGTGTAAAGCGTCGCTTCCTGCAACCCGCCGAGCACGTAAACCGGCTCGCCTTTCGTTTCATCCACGAAGATCGATTCCGGCCGGATGTTGAGGTGCACCACGCCGTGTCCATGCAACGCCGCCAGCGCCCCCGCGATCTGCCGCATGAGGCTCTCGATGTCCGCGAAATTCGGCCGATGCGCCGCCATCCACTCGCGCAACGTCATCGGCGGCGGCAACGCCGTGATCTCATAACGCCAGCCCGATTCTTCATGCGCCTCGATGCAGCGCACCACTTTCGAATCCGTTAACGCACACAGCCGCTCCCACGCGCCGCGACGCCACTCCGTGCCCGCATGAACCCGGGCCGCCCGCACCACCACCGTCTCCATCAACCCCACATGATTCGCCACGAAACACCACGGCGTCCCCGGCACCTCCGCTTCGATCGCCAGATTCCGCCAGCGCCGCCCCACGCGCAGCCCCGGATCGGCGGCCGCGTCCAACGACATCGGCCCCGGACCGGGCGGCGCGCCATCATCGACCGTCGCGTGGGCAGAGTCCGGCATGAGACGAGGTTTTGGCTCCTCGTCTAACGGCACGCCCGGCCGTTTCCTTTAACTCAGACTTCCCGCGCTTCGGCCGCCTCTCTGCGCCTGTCCTGCCGTTCCCAATACCGCGCAATCAGAATGCTGATTTCGTAGAGAATATACATCGGCACGGCCATCGAGACCTGAGTGATCACCTCCGGCGTCGTCAACAGCGCGCCGAGAATCAGCGCCAGCACGATCACGTGCCGTCGATAATGCGCCAGTTGATCGGCCGTCAGAAAGCCCATCTTCACCAGCAGCAACACCACGACCGGAAACTGGAAGCCGATCCCCATGCCCAAAATCAGTTTCGACACGAAACTGATGTAAGCGTCCGCCCGCCAATCCTGCGCCTGAAACCCAAGCAGGTTCGAATACTCCACCGAGGCCTTCAACGCCAGCGGCACCAGGAAGAAATACGTCAGCAGCACTCCCGTGAAAAACAGGAACACCCCCCAGCCCAGCCACTGGAAGAACACTTTCTTCTCCCGCACGCTCAGCGCCGGTAGGAAAAACTGCCCCATGAAATAAATCCAAAACGGCGCCGCCACGATCATCGCCGCATAAAACGCCACCCGAAACGCGATGAAGAACGCCTCCGCTGGAGTAAGATTCAACAGCCTCACTCGCAGGCTCGGAGTCAGCGAGGTGACCGGCAAGGGCGTGAGCGTCGCCACTTTTTTTCCATCGATCTCGTCGACGCCGATCTTGTAACGCAGCTGCGTCAGCCCGCCTTCAACCCCGCCAAATTCTTCGACCGGCACTTCGTAAGGCCCCAGCTTCGTATTCCCGATCTCAAACGCCACCGTCGGCTTCGGCTCCTGGAACTTGTCGATGTTATGCAGCGGATACTCGAGGATCGGCATGATCCGGTGCGAGAGCAGCAAACAAGCGATCATCGCCAGCCCGATCGCGATGAACGAACGCACCAACGCCTTGCGCAAATCGCGCAGATGATCCCAAAAAGATTTCCGGGCCCCAAACTCGTCTTCCTCTGTCGAAAGCGGATCACTCATGAATGTATCGCAACGTAGGAGCGTGCTTGCACGCGATCCGCAAGCTTCGCGAGCCCAGAATCACCCGTCGCTCGCGTAGAGGGACGCGCGCTGCCCGCCACGCGCCGGCCGAAAGCGCACCGCTCAACCCCGCAACGTCCCCGCCGCTTTCTCCGCCAAAAACGACCGATACGTCTGCTCCACCCCGTCGCGCAGACTCAGCTGCGCCGTCCAACCGAGACGCGTCAGCTTCGAAACATCCATCAACTTGCGCGGCGTGCCATCCGGCTTCGACGCATCCCACACGATCTTCCCCGCGAAACCCGTCACTTGCGCCACGGTTTCCGTCAGCTCCTTGATCGTCACATCCGTGCCCGAGCCCACGTTGATCCAATCCGGCGGATCTTCGAGCTTCAGCAAAAACGCACACGCATCCGCCAGCTCGTCCACGTGCAGAAATTCCCGCCGCGGCGATCCCGTGCCCCAAGCGACCACTTCCGATCGCCCCGCTTCCTTCGCTTCGTGAAACTTCCGGATCAACGCCGGCAACACATGCGAATTCTGCAGGTGGTAATTGTCACCCGGCCCATAAAGATTCGTCGGCATCGCCGAGTGAAACAACACGCCGTATTGCTTCCGGTAATACTGGCACAGCTTCAACCCCGCGATCTTCGCGATCGCATACGCCTCATTCGTCGGCTCCAGCTCGCTCGTAAGCAAACAATCCTCCGCCATCGGCTGCGGCGCATGCTTCGGATAAATGCAGGAGCTGCCCAAAAACAACAGCCGCTTCACCCCATGACGATACGCCGAATGCACCCCATTCGCCGCCACCATCATGTTGTCGTAAATGAACTCCGCCGGATACGTGTTGTTCGCGTGGATGCCTCCGACCTTCGCCGCCGCGATGATCGCCACGTCCGGCTTCTCCGCCTCATAAAAACGATCCACCGCCGCCTGGTCCGTGAGCTCCACTTCCCGCCGCGAACGCGTCAAAATCGCCACCCCCGGCTCCCGCGCAAACCGCCGCACGAGCGCGGACCCGACCATCCCTTGGTGACCAGCGATATAAAGCTTCATAAAATAAAAACCACGAAACACCCCAAAGACATGAAGCGTCCCCGATGGGTCCGTTTCGTGCGTTGGGTGTATTTCGTGGCGATCGGAAAAATCAAACGATCTTTGGCAGCTTGCTGATCTGCAGCTCGCGCTCCGCCAGCTTCAAATCCGATTCCACCATGATCTTCACCAAATCCTTGAACCGCACCTTCGGCTCCCAACCGAGCTGCTTGCGCGCTTTCGCGGGATCGCCAATCAGCAATTCGACTTCCGCCGGGCGCTCGTAGCGCTGGTCGTATTTCACGTATTTCTCCCAGTCGAGTCCGAGCAACCCGAACGCCTCCTGGCAAAACTCCTTCACCGTGTGCGTCTCATTCGTCGCCACCACGTAGTCGTCCGGTTTGTCCTGCTGCAGCATCAGCCACATCATCTCGACGTATTCCTTCGCATAACCCCAGTCGCGTCGCGCATCGAGGTTACCGAGCACCAACGCGTCCTGCAGCCCGAGTTTGATGCGCGTCGCCGCCCGCGTGATCTTGCGCGTCACGAACGTTTCACCGCGCCGCGGCGACTCGTGATTGAACAGGATCCCGTTGCTCGCATGCAGATTGTAGCTCTCGCGATAATTCACCGTGAGCCAATACGCGTAAACTTTCGCACAGCCATACGGCGAACGCGGCCAGAACGGCGTCTTCTCCGTCTGCGGCACTTCCTGCACCTTGCCGAACATCTCCGACGATGACGCCTGATAAAACCGCACCTTCTTCACCAACCCCGCCTCGCGAACCGCTTCGAGAATCCGCTGCGCGCCCAAACCGCAAACATCTCCGGTGTATTCCGGCACGTCGAACGACACCCGCACGTGCGACTGCGCGCCGAGATTATAAATTTCGTCCGGCTGAAGCTCATACAACAACTTCACCATCTGCACTGAGTCGGCGAGATCGCCGTAGTGCAGGAAGAGCTTCTTCCCGTAAACGTTCGGATCCGTATACAAATGATCGATACGATCCGTGTTGAACGTCGAGGCACGACGAATCACGCCGTGCACTTCATAACCTTTGGAGAGAAGCAGCTCCGCCAGATAGGACCCGTCCTGGCCGGTGATGCCGGTAATCAGCGCTTTTTTCATGCAGTTGAATTGGCGACAGTAGGATTCGACTCACCCCCTGCAAGTTCCACGAGCGTCCTATTTCCCCGCGGCCAGCGGGGTTGATCAGGGTTACCCCGATAGCACGACAAAAACACCCCGCCTCCGCGTCCCGACAACCAATCGCCATTCGCCCGTCCGCCCGCCCGCTTGCCGCGCCCGCTCGCGCGTGTTCCATCACGCTATGGCGTTCGTCACCATCGATCCCGCAACCGGACAAAAACTCGCCTCTCACCGCGAACACTCGTCCCGGCAGATCGCCGAGCTCGTCGCCCGCTCCCGTTCCGCCTTCGAATCCTGGCGCACCACATCCCTGCACGAGCGAGGCCGCGTGCTTCGTCGCATCGCCAAAACCCTCCTCCGCCGCCGCGACGAACTCGCCCGTCTCATCACCTCCGAGATGGGCAAACCGCTCGCGCAATCCGTCGCCGAAATCGAAAAAAGCGCCGCCGCCTGCGAATTCTACGCCGCGCACGCTTCCGAATTTCTTGCGTCCCGCCGCCCTCCCCACGCCCCTGCCAACGCCCGCGTCAGCTTCGCTCCGCTCGGGCCCGTGCTCGCAATCATGCCGTGGAATTTTCCTTTCTGGCAAACGCTCCGCGCCGCCGCCCCCGCCCTGATGGCGGGAAACACTTTCCTCCTCAAACCGGCGCCCGCCACCAGCGGCTGCGGCGTCGCGCTCGCTGGATTGTTTTCCGACGCCCGCATCCCGCCCGATCTGTTCCTCACGCTGCTCATCGAGCCGCCCGCCATCGCCAAACTCATCGCCGATCCGCGCCTCGCCGCCGTCACGCTCACCGGCAGCACCCGCGCCGGAAAATCCGTCGCCGCGCTCGCGGGCGCCGCCATGAAACCCGCCACCTTCGAACTCGGCGGCAGCGACGCGTATTTGATTCTTGGTGACGCCGACCTCGATCGCGCCGCCAAAATCTGCGCGCAATCCCGCCTCATCAACTCCGGCCAGAGCTGCATCGCCGCCAAACGCTTCATCGTCGAACGCCGCGTCCGGCGCGACTTCGAGCGCCGCCTCGTCGCCGAGATGAGCGCCGCCCGCGTCGGTTCGCCTCTCGATCCTTCCACGAACATCGGTCCTCTCGCTCGCGCCGACCTTCGCGACCACTTGCATTCACAGGTCCGCCGCAGCATCGCCCGCGGCGCGCGCGTCCTCCTGGAAGGCGGCCCGTTGCCCGATCGTCCGGGCTTCTTCTACGCCCCGGTCGTTCTCACCGATGTCGCACCCGGCATGCCCGCTTACGACGAAGAGCTGTTTGGTCCCGTCGCCTCGATCATCGTCGTCCGCGACGAAGCCGAAGCCGTCCGCATCGCCAACCAATCCGCCTACGGCCTCGGCTCCGGCGTTTTCACCCGCAGCCGCACCCGCGCCCAACGCGTCGCCGCGCAACTCGAAGCCGGCAACGTCGCCATCAACGATTTCGTCCGTTCCGATCCGTCCCTTCCTTTCGGCGGCGTAAAAGACAGCGGCCACGGTCGCGAACTCGGCGAATGGGGGCTCCACGCCTTCACCAACATAAAAACCATCGTCGCCCACTGAGAGGTAGGGCGCGGCCTCCCGACGCCGCTCCGCGACACTCGCTACTCTTTAATTCCGACGTATTCCAAAAACGGCTTCATCGATCGCGGCCGCCCGAGGAATTTTTCCACCGACTCGCTCACTTCCCGCGTGTCGCCCGCCGCGTAAACTTCCTCGCGCAAACGCATCCCCACGCCGACATCGAGCAGCCCGTCCGGCGCTTCCTTGAACTCGCTCGCCATGTCGATCGCCATCACCTTCGCCCAAAGATACCCATAATAACCGGCATCGTAACCCGCGAGATGACCGAAATACGCCGCAAACGCCGTGCCTTCCGCCGGCGGCGTGATCACTCGCGCGATCACCGCATTCGTCTCCCCCACGATGTCGAACTGGATCGCCTCCTCCGGCGTCAACGTGTGCAGCCGCAGGTCGATCAGCCCGAGCGACAACTGCCGGCGATTGAACATCCCATCCGTCGCCATCCGCGCTTCCGTCAGCGCCGCGATCGTCTCCGCCGGAATTTTCTTCGTCGGATCGCGATAATCCGCCGCAAAGGTATCGAGCACCGTCTTGTCCCACACCCAGTTCTCCAACATCTGCGACGGCGCCTCCACGAAATCGCGCGGCACCGCACCCGAGGTCTGACCCTGAAACCGCGCGCGCCCGAGCAGCATGTGCATCACATGCCCGAATTCGTGAAACAAGGTCTCCACGTCCGCATGCGACAACAGCGACGGCCGGTCCGGCGAGGGCGGCGGAAAGTTGCACACCAAAGCCGACACCGGCAGTTCATATCGCCCATCCGCCAGCACCCGCCCCGGCGTCTGCGGGAAACAGGCGAAGTGGTTGAACTTCCCCTCCCGCGGAAACATATCGAGATAGAAACAGCCGATCGGAATCCCTGACTTCGCATCCGCGACCACGAAGAGCTGCAGCCCTTCCGTCCACGCATACGGCGGCTCCACTTCCGTGAACTTCAACCCGAAGATCCGCTGGTAGATGTTGAACATCCCTTCGAGCGTCCGCTGATACGGGAAATACACGCGCAACTCCTCCGCATCCACCGCGTAGCGCTCTTTCTTCAACTGATTCGTGTAATAACGCACGTCCGCATCCCACGGTCCCAGCTGCGCGTCGCGATCCCCCGTCTCTTCCACTTTCAACTGCCGCAGCGTCTCGATTTCCGCCGCATACTTCGGCTCCAACCCTTTCACGAGATCCTCTTCAAACTCGACCGCCGCCGCTGCCGTCTTCGCCATCCGCGTCTCCGTGCGAAAATCCGCCCACGTCGCGTAACCCAGCCGCCGCGCAATGTCCGCGCGCAGGTTCACCAATTTCGCCAGCACCGGAATGTTCGATTCCTTCGCCAGCGTGTTGCGCGCGACATACAAACGGTGACGCGTCTGCGCGTTCCTCGCATTCTCGAACACCGCCATCGCCTGCCAGGTCACATTCGCCAGCACGCGATATTTTCCATCCGCCTGCTTCACCCCCGGGCTGTTCAACAAAGACTCCGGCACACCCGCCAGTTCCTCCGCCGTGAAGTCGATCGGCGCGCGCGCTTCGTTGATGTTCACCGCAAATTGCTGCTCGAGCGCCGACAAATCCTTGCGCCGCTGCTCCACGTCCCGCCGCTCCGCCGGCGGCAACGTCAATCCCGCCCGCCGATACTCCCGCAGCGTGAAATCCACCAACCGCCGCTCTTCCGCATCCAGCTTTTCCGCGCGCTCCGCCAACGCCTTCAACACGAGATAAATGTCCTCCCGATAATCCAGCGCGATGCCCCACTCTTCGATGCGCACCGACATCTCGCGCGCCAGATCGCGCATCGCCTTGTCCTCGCTCGTCTCCGCCACCGTTTCCATCCTCCCCGCAAACGCGAACACGTCCCCCGTAATCGCATCGAACGCCCCAAAGGTGCTCGCAAAGCTGAGCTTCCGCTTGTCCTGCGCCACCAGCTTCCTCAACGCCTCATCCGCCTCCTGCAGCACGCGCGTCGTCATCGATCGCACTTCGTCCACATTTTTCGGATACGTGGGAAGCACCAGCGCCACGCGATGCCGTTCCGCCGTCTCCTGAAAATCCGCCAGCTTCGCCGGAGCGGAGGTCGCCGCGTCCGCGGACGAAAAATTCACCACCGCCAGCGCGGCGAGAAACAAGATCGATTTCGAAAGATGCATCGTGAAGAGCGTGGTTCACGGCACAAAGCTCCGCCGCGCCCCGTCACGCAAATCCGATTTGCGCGGACCTCGCCCGCTACCAGAAGAAGTATCGTTCCGTATCCGCGAGAAAGGATCGCGTCGGCGGCTCGATCAACACGCGCCACACCACCGCATAACGCGACCAGGTCCCCGGAATCTCCGCGTCATGCACAATCGGCGCCGAGAACACCCGCCCGCGGTTTCGTCCGAGCCGTTCGCGAAACAACTCGTGACCTTCTTCCCCGGAAAAAAATAACGCCCGCCGTTCAAACAGATCCGTCGGCTCCATCGACTCCAACCGCTTCGACAGCCGATGCAGCCGCGTCACGTATTCATGCCGCGCCAGCTCCATCACCGCGCGCTCGCACGCCCCAAAAAAATCCGTCGACGCCCCATGGCCATACGCAAACGCCCCCGGACGCGTCTCTCGAAACGCCACCACCGTCACCCCAAAACCAATCGGACTCGGCAGCACCAGCGCCGAGATCCCCGGCCATTCCGTCGCGCGCACGTCCCCATCGCTCAATCCTTCCCACCACGCGATCACACTCGACCGCTCCACCGCCTCGAGCAGCGCCCGCCGCCGCGCCTGTCCGCGAATCCAACCCGGATACGCCGCCATCCCGTTCGACGACTCGTCCACGTCGAATCCATACACCGCGCGATCCGCCGTCTCCACCGTCGCATGAAACGCCCATCGTTCCAGCGCCTCCGAAATCGCCATGTGCCGCGCCACCATCGGCAGCTCCGCGGTCCCCGTTCCATCCGCATCGCTATAAAGCGTCAGCCGCCGTCGCGTTCCAATCACCCCGCTCGCCAGCCACGCATTCGCCTGAAACATCCGCCGCCCAAACACCGAAAAGGGACGGACGGCCACCCGCGCAATCGGGCCGCCATCCGCCTCCAGCGCGTTGCGATACCGAAAAGCCGCCAGGCTCAACATAGCGCCATCGTCCCCGTCGTTGCGTCACGGAATCGCGGATACGGCCCGATACGCGCACGGCACCGTGCACGCTTCCGCCGGCCGCTCCTGGCTGTCGAACTGGATTTCGTTGCCCAAGGCGCGCGACACCGGATCGAGCCGTTGCGCCGCCTGCATCATCCCTGCCGCCGCGAGCACACTCGAGGCCAGGCCAATGCCAAAACGTGCGATCGTTTTCATCGCCCGCAACGGAGCCCCCTCGCTCTCCCTTCTCCACGGGGAATAACGCCTGCATTTACGTGAAACGCTACGTGTTTTTAGGTAGCGGCTCGCGCCAACTTCTTGTTCTAACTGCCCGCTGTCCGTGCGTCCCCGACCCAAACGTCCCTTCGCCGCCTGCGTTGCGGTCCTTTGGCTGCTTTCCGCCGCGGTCTCCTTCGCCGAACTCGGACGCCCGCTCGTGCGATTGTTCAACCCGCGCGAAATCGGCGGCGGCAACGAGATCTGGACCATCGCCCAGGACGAACAGGGCCGCCTTTACTGCGGCTCCGATGCCGTGGTCGTTTTCGATGGCGAACGCTGGCAACAACACCGCATCCCCGGATCCTACGCCGTTCGCGCCCTCGCACTCTCTCGCGATCGTCTCTGGATCGGTGCCATCAACGAAATCGGCTACTTCACCCGCGACGCCCACGGCCAGCTCGGCGACTACCACTCGCTGGTCGAACACCTGCCCGAAGACAGCCGCCACCTCGACGATATCTGGAACGCGTTCGTCATCGATGACGGCGTCTGCTTCGTCGCCTCCGATCGCATTGTGGTGTGGAACGGCACGCACGCGCACGTTTACCCGCTCGGCGGCGCTCGTCGTCTGCCCGCCGTTCAAATCGACGATCGCATCCTGCTCTCCCACTCGCCCACCGGCCTCTGGCAACTCGGCCCGCGCGGCCCGGAACCGTTCTTCACGGACGAAAGCATCGCCGATCTGGGCACCATCTGGATCGGAAAAACGTCCGATGGTCTCATCCTCGTCACGCCACGCGGACTCTTCCGCCTCGTCCACCAACAACTCACCGCACTCGGCAGCCCCGAACTCGCGGCCTTTCTCCGCGACAACATCCCGACTTCAGCCTGCCATCTGCCCAACGGCCATCTCGCGATCGGCACGCTCTACGGCGGTCTCGCCATCGTCGGCCTCGACGGCATGTTGCACCGCACGCTCGGCCTTTCACACGGACTGCCCGCGTCGATCTATTCGCTTTTCTCCGACCGCCACGGCGCCCTCTGGATCGGCTCCAACGCCGGTCTCGCCCGCGCCTCCCTCCACGCCGGCGCTTCGCTCTTCGACGCCGCCAACGGTCTCGATCGCCAGATCATGCACGCATTCGCCGAACGCGAGGGTCGCTTGTTCGTCGCCACCGCCGCCGGCGTCTTCTCCGTGCCACTCGACGAAAATCCCGACGGGCACTTCACCGCCGTGCCCGAAATGCCGCTGCGCTACTACGACATCATGGCCGCACCGGAAGGTTTCTACGTCTCGAGCTTCAAAACCCTCGAGCGCATCACCGCCCGCGGTTCCCAGACCGTGTTCGCCTCCGAACGCGACACCCTTCTCATCCGCCGTTCGCGCACTCAACCCGACGCGTTTTTCATCGTCGAAAATCCCGACCTCGTCGTCCTCGCGCCCGACGCCGAGGGCCAACTCCAACGCACTCGCTCCATCCGGCTTCCCGACGCGCCCGTCGAGCTCGTCGAAGAACACGACGGCACGCTCTGGGCCGCCACGCGCTCCCGCGGCGTGTTTCAAATCCCCGCCGGCCAAACTTCCACACCCACGCTTTTTCCACCTTCCGCATCATCCCAGCCGACGCTCGTCGGCGAATGGCACGGCCACGTTGTAATCTGCGCCGATGGCGAAATCCTGATTCGTCGCGCCGGACACTTCACCTCCGTCGCCGACACCCCACGCACCGATCCGATCGCGATCTCCAATCCCGATCCGTCCGGCAACACGTGGATCGCTTTCGCGAGTCCGTTTTCCGACGGCGAACGCGTCCCGGTTCTCGGACGACTCTCCGCCGACGCTTCCGGTCACCCCACGTGGCAATCGTTCGCCGTCCCCGGTCTTCCCGCCGTCGGCGGGCTCCTTCGACTCTACGCGGACTCGCGCGGCATCGTGTGGATCGGCGGCACCGACGCTCTCCTGCGGCTCGATCCCGCGCAGCTCCGCCCCGCAGCTCCACCGCCCGCCCCGCTCATTCTGGCCAACGTGCCCGAGGGCGCGCAGCTCCGTCCCGACAGCGATCCCATCAACCTCAGCTTCGCCGCGCTCGACTTCGGCCGGCGCGAATCCGTCCGCTTCCAACACCGCCTCTCCGGCCACAACGCCGCGTGGTCCGCACCCGAAGACAACACCCACCTCGCGCTCGCGGGGCTTCGCGACGCCTCCTACGTTTTCACGCTCCGCACCGTCAACGACGCCGGCCAGACCAGCCCCGAGGCCACGCTGCGCTTCACCGTTCTTCCGCCTTGGTATCGCACGCCCGCCGCACTCGCCGGCTGGATCGCGCTCGCCGCCGCCAGCTTCTTCGGCGGCATCCAATGGCGCTCCGCCTATCTCCGCCGCCGCAACGCCCAACTCGAAAACCTCGTCCGCCGCAAAACCGAACAGCTCGAAAAAGCCAACGCCGCCAAATCCGAGTTCCTCGCCAACATGAGCCACGAGATCCGCAATCCCATCAGCGGCATTCTCGGACTCTCCCTCGCACTCGAGGAAACCGCCCTCGACGAACGCCAGCGCAAGGTCGCCTCCTCCATCCAAAGCTGCGCCAAACTTCTCTCCACGTTGGTCGACGACGTCCTCGATTTCTCGAAAATCGAAGCCGGTAAAATCGACCTCCGCCCCGCCCCGTTCGCGTTGTCCGACGCCCTCGAACAATGCGCCGCCATCGTCACCGAGGAAGCTCGCACCGCCGGGTCCACGCTCCGCATCGAACTCGCCGCCGATCTTTCGCCACGCGTCGTCGGCGACATGCCGCGGGTCCAACAGATCGTTCTCAACTACCTCACCAACGCCCTGAAATTCGGCCCCGGCCAACCGATCGTCATCGGCGCCACGCGCGCTTCCGGCGATCGCATCCGCCTCTTCGTCCGCGACCGCGGTCCCGGAATGTCGCCCGCCGAAACCGCCTCGCTCTTCACCAAGTTCACGCGTCTCCCCCAAGCCCACGCCGCCAACATCCGCGGCTCCGGTCTCGGTCTCGCCGTCTGCCGTTTGCTCGCCGAGAAAATGGGCGGCGAGGTCGGCGTCGATTCCACCGCCGGCGCCGGCTCCTGCTTCTGGGCCGAGATTCCTCTCCCGTCCGCCTCTCCAAATCACCTCGATCGCCCCCGCAGCCCCGCCTCCGCCACCACTCCGCTGCGCGCGCTCATCGTCGAGGACATCGACTACAACGCGGTCGCGATGCAAGCCGTGCTCCGCCGCATCGGCATCGAGTCCGAGGTCGCGTCCGACGGCCTTCTCGCCCTCGAGAAACTTCGCGCCTCCGACTACGACGTCGTCTTCATGGACTGGAATCTCCCCGGCATGATCGGCACCGAGGTCGTCTCACGCTACCGCGCCGAAGAACCCGCCGACCGCCACACCATCATCATCGCCACCACGGCCTACTCCGCGGATTTCAACCGCGACGCCTGCCTCGCCGCCGGCATGGACGCGTTTATCGCCAAGCCGTTCACCCCCGAAAAAATCGCCGCCGCCCTCGCCGATCTGCGCGGCTCTTTCCGCGCCGCCGCCTCCGTCGAAATCCGCCCGCCCGCCAAAGCGATTTCACCTTCCGCCGACACTTCTCCGCCCGAAGTCGATCTCCAGATTCTGCAATTTCTCGCCGACGATTCCGCCGGCGGACTGCCCGCCCAAATCGCCCGCTACCTCGCCAGCTTCGAATCGGACCTCAACGCCTTGCGCGCACTTCTGCCGCACGACGATCCCGCCGCGTTTCACCGCGCCGCGCACCGCTGCGTCTCCCACGCCTCCATGATCAAGCACGAGTTGCTCGCGCGCCTCGCGCACGATCTGCAATCGCGCGCCCCTTCCCTTTCGCCCGCCCAACGAATCGAATTGTTTTCCGCCCTCGAACGCGAATTCGCCGCCCTCAAGGAAAAGCTGGCGCCCGCGAACTCTTCGTCGGCACCTGCGTGAAGCCGTGCTCGATCGCAAACGCGATCAGCTTCGGCGTTCCTTTGATGTTCAACTTGCGCAGGATCTTGCTGCGATGCGTCTGCACCGTCCGCGGCGAAATTGTCAGCCGCGCCGCAATCTCTTCATCGCTCAGCGCCTGGCCAATCAGCGATAAAATCGCCCGCTCCCACTCGCTGAGCACTTTCGTGAACGACCGCGGATCCATCCGCCGCGCCAGCTTCGCCTGCTGAAACGCCGTCGAAAAATAAACCCGCCCCGCCTCGATCGCCGACAAGGCCTCCTGCAACGCATCGACCGTGTTCGAATTCTTGTCGATAAACCCATGCACGCCCGACTTCTCCACGCGAAAGAGCGTGTAGTCGTCGCAATGCGCCGAGAGCACCAGAAACCGCACCGACGGCGCTTCCGCAAAGACCAGGTCGACCACGTTGAACCCGTCCATGTCCGGCAGCGACAAATCCAGGACCACCACGTCCGGCCGATGCCGCAGAATCAGCTCCACCGCCTCCCGCCCGGACTCCGTCTCCGCCAACACCGCATGGCCAAACTGCTGCACGCAGACTTTCCGCACGACGTCGCGAAACATCAGATGGTCTTCGACGATGACGATATTCACCTCCGCCAACGCAATCCTCCCGCCGCCACGGCACAAGTCTCTCGTGCAACTCTCCAATCGTTCACGCTCCCGTCCTTTGCTTTCGGATTGTTCCCGCGAAACACCCCGCCTTCACTGCGCCTCACCATGCCCGCCTCCAACGACCCGCGCGCATACCCGGCGCTCTACCGGCTCGCCTCGCTCGCCAGCCGGTCCGAGGACCCACACGCCGCGCTCGCCGAGGTTCTCGACGAGCTCATCACCACGTTTCGCGCCGACGCCGGATCGATCTCCCTCCTCAACCCCGGCACCGGTCGCCTCGAAACCGAGGTCCAGTTCGGCATCCCCGTCGGAGGCGATCCCGCCGGCCTGAAACTCGGCCACGGCATCACCGGCTGGTGCGTCCTCAACGCCAAATCCGTCCTCGTCCCCGACGTCTCCCACGAGCCGCGCTACATCGCCGTCCGCCCCACCGCCCGCTGCGAAATGGCCGCGCCGATGATCGACGGCGATCTCGTGATCGGCGTGCTCGACCTCGAAAGCGATCGCATCGAGGGCTTCACGCCCGCCGACCTCGCCCTCCTCGAACGTCTCGCCACCGAAACGGCCAGCGTCGTCCTGCAGCTCTGGCGCAAACGCCACCTTCGCACCAAAGCCCACCAGCTCGAAACGCTTCTCACCACCGGACAATCGCTCGTCGCCAAACTCGAAACGCACGAGCTCTTCGCCACGCTCACCCGCGATACGCGCCACATGATGCAGGCGCAACTCTGCGCGTTTTTCCTCCACGACTCCCACCAGCGCACCGTGCGCTGCGTGTCGATCGATAGCGCCTCCACCCGCCCGGCCGACATCCCCATGCACGATCTCGCCGTCGAGGCCTGCCTCCTCGCCGCCGCCGTCCGCACCAAACGCCCCATCGATTTTCTCGACATCCAGACTCCCGGCTTCCACGCGCTCGCCGATCTGCCGCGCGATCCTTCGCTCCATTCCGTCCTCCTCACACCACTCATTTACGAAGGAGAAATTTTCGGCGTCCTCGCCGTTTACGTGAACCGCGTCCACCGCTTCGACGACGACGAAAAACGCGCCTGCGCCACCCTCGCCGGCCTCGGCGCCGTCGCCCTCCAAAACGCCCGCCTCTATACCCGCGTTTTCCAAAGCGAGGAAAAGCTCCGCAAAAACGAACAGCTCACCACCCTCGGTCTCCTCGCCGCCGAAATCGCCCACGAGATCCGCAATCCTCTCACCGTCATCAAACTCCTCTACGGCGGCCTCGGTCTCGACTTCGCCGAAAACGACCCGCGCCGCACCGACCTCCGCGTCATCAACGAAAAAATCGACCAGCTCGAAGCCATCGTCCTTCGCGTCCTCAACTTCGCCAAAGCGCCCGGCGCCCTCCATTCGCGCTGGTCGCTCGCCGACATCGTCGGCGACACCCTCGTCCTCGTCCGCCCCAAACTCGCCCAAGCCCACCTCCGCCTGCGCTACAATCCTCCCGAAACCACGCTCGTGGTCGACGCCCACAAGGGTCAGCTGCAGCAGGTTCTCCTTAACCTCATCTGCAACTCCGCCGACGCCATGGCGCCCAACGGCGAGCTCTCGATCGTCCTCGGCGAACAACTCCGCGGCAGCACGCCTTTCGCCACCATCGATGTCATCGACACCGGCGGCGGCATCCCGCCCGACCTCGCCCCGCGGATCTTCGACTCCTTCCTCTCCGGCCGCCCCGGCGGCACCGGCCTCGGCCTCGCCATCGCCAAGCGCATCATGCAAAGCCATCACGGCGACATCGCCCTGATGTCCACCGGCCCAACCGGCACCACCATCCGCGTGAGCATCCCTCTCGCCCGCAACTAACCTCTCCCATGTCCAAAGACCCCGCCGCCGAACGCGCCCGTCAACGCGCGATCATCATCGTCGTCATCGTCGCGCTCGTCGTGATGGCCGCACTCGTCCTCACCGTCGTCCCCAAACTCGTTCTTCCCGCGCGAATCTTCATCGCCGCCATGGACCTCGCCCTCGCCGCCGTCCTCTGGCTCGTCCTCCGCCAAAAATTTTCCTAGAGCAGAAAAACGATAGCCCTTCAGGTGAACCACAGAGGCACAGAGGCACGGAGAGATCCGTGGCCTTCCTCTGTGTGCTCGGTGCCTTCGTGGTTCAAATCGGGTTTTCGGATCGGCCAACGGCTATGACATTATTAATGTGCTATAGGTGGAGCCCGACGTCCCCGTCGGGCTAATCAACGTCCGCCCGCCTCACCCCTTCGGCTGCAACCGGAGATCCACCATCAGGTCTCCCGCAATCTTCTCCAAATCCTCGCGCACACTCGCGAGTTTCACGTCCTCCGGCACCAGCACCAGCGCGTGCGCCTGAAACAGCGTTCCGCCGCCCATCGGCGCACTCACGCGCTCCGACGCGAGCTCCTCCACGTTCAATCCATGCGCCGCCAGCACGCTCGACACGCTGCGCAAAATTCCCGGCCGGTCGTGACCAACCACATCGAGCGTCGCCAACGATCCCCGCGCCGCCCCTCCGGCCGCGTCTTCCGCGTGCACGATCACGCGCAGCCCCGATCCTTTCAACTCGTCCAGCGCGCGATTCAACTCCGCCGCGCGTTCCTGCTCCACCTCCACCCGCAAGATGCCCGCGAACTGACCGCCCAATCGGCACATTCTGCTCTCCAACCAGTTGCCGCCATGATCCGCCACACACGCCGCCACCAATTGCACCAGGCCCGGCCGGTCCGCTCCGATCACCGTCATCACGAGAGTTGTCAGCATCCCCGCACGCTGAATCCCCCTCCGCTCCGCCGCAAACTCCGAGTGCGCCCGCACCAATCCCGAAAAAAATCGCACCCGAGCAAAACCGCTCCGCTGCGACGAACCAGTCCGGTCGCCCCGCCCCGCCTTACTCGTCGAGTTCGACGTTCCAATACGCCAGATCCAGGAAATCCTTCCACATCTCGCGATGCTGCGTCCCGAGCACCAGCGAGATCACCGGCCGCCACTTCGGCCGCACCGGCTTCCGAATCAGCCGCATGTGCGCCTCGTGCGGCAGCCGGTTCGCCTTCTTCGTATTACATTTGATGCACGAACAAACGATGTTCTCCCACGTCGTCTTCCCGCCGTAATCGCGCGGAATCACGTGATCGAGATTCAACTGCTCGCGCGGCAAAACCCGCGCGCAATACTGACACGTGTTCTTGTCCCGTTCGAAGATGTTGTTGCGCGTCAGCTTCAATTCCTTGCAGGGCAACTTGTCGAAAAACGTCAGCAGGATCACCCGCGGCAGCCGAATCGTCCGGCTCGGCGTGCGCACCATTTCCAGTTCAGCCAGCGGCGGATTGTGACGCGAGAAATCGATCCAATCCATCAACGCAAAGGTCCGAAAATCATCGTCCTGATGATGCACCACCTGCGCATGCCCGCGCGCCAGCAACCCAAACGCCCGCTTCGCACCGATCACATTCACCGCCTGCCACAGGCGATTCAAAACCAGCACCGGTTGCTCGAGCGCCGCTTCCATACGGGGCCACGGCAATAATCGCCCGCGCGCATCACTGTCAAGAGCCCGCCCCCCGCGCGCTTCCGCGCGAGAAGATCCAAGCTCCAACCTCCAAGCTCCGAAGAACGTCCAGCCCCAAAAACACCAGCGACCCCATCCGCAATTTGGATCCTGGTGTTTCTCTGGAGCTTGGATCTTGGCCCTCGGAGCTTCGCGCCTCGCTCAGCGAGGCGCGCTGTCTTCGCTCGCCAGCGCCGGCGCCAACACCACGCCTTTAATCTTCACGCCCGCGAGCTTCTTCACCATCGCCGGCGCTTCCGCTTCCGCCACATCCACCAACGTATGCCGCTGATGGATATCGATCGCGCCGACCACGTCCGCGCTCATTCGCATCACGCCGGAAATCTTCCCGACAATATCCGCCGGCGTCACGAGCTGCTTCCTTCCCACATTCAAAAACAGCGTCGACATCCCCGGCTCTCGTCCCGTTCGCGCCGGCCGTTCGTATTTCGATTTCTTCCCTTTCTCCTCCCGTAGCGCGGGCAACCTGCCCGCGCTCTTGGCATCCTCCGCGCCCGCTCCAACACCCGCGCCCGACATCGGCTTCTCGGCCACTTCCTTCGCCCACGTCGGCGCCGGCTTCTTCGGCTTCTCGCCTCCTTTCGGCGCCTCCCCCTCTTTCGCCGGCTTCGCCGCATTCTCCCCCTGCAACAAATGAATCAGCGCCGAGCAAATATCCGTGCTCGCATAACCCTGGTCCAGCAAGCGGTCGATCATCCGGTCGTGCGGCCTGAACTCCTTCGCTTCCAGCGTCGTGCGTATCCTTTCGAAGAATACATTCGTGCGCGCTTCCTCCACTTCGTCCAGCGACGGGATCTTTCCGCGGCGAATGTTCAACTTCGCCCAGCGCATCATGCTCTGTAATTTATAAATCTCCTGACCCGACACGAAGGTGAACGCCCGCCCCGACTTCCCCGCGCGGCCCGTCCGCCCAATCCGATGCGTATAATCCTCCGCATCGTTCGGCAGGTCGTAGTTGAACACCACTTCCAGGTCATCCACGTCCAGCCCGCGCGCCGCCACGTCGGTCGCCACCAGAAACTCGAACTTCCGCTCCCGAAATTTCTGCATCACCCGATCGCGTTGCGCCTGCGAGATATCCCCGTGCAACCGATCCGTCGCATACCCGCGCGAATGCAGATGCTCCTCCAGATCATCGACCATCACCTTCGTGCTGCAGAAAATGATCCCATACTGGAAATCATGCACGTCGATCAGCCGCGTCAGCGCCTCGATCTTCGATCGCCGATCCACTTCGAAATAAATCTGCTCCACCTGCGGCGCATTCTGCGCCACCGCCTCGATCTTCACCCACGCCGGATCCCGTGAGTAGCGCTTGATCAAATCCTGGATCGCCCGCGGCATCGTCGCCGAAAAGAAAAACAGCTGCCGCGTTTCCGGCACCGTCGAGAGGATCTTCTCGATGTCTTCGCGGAATCCCATGTCGAGCATCCGGTCCGCCTCGTCCAATACCACCAGCTTCAACGCATCCAACTTCAGCGTGCCCCGCTCCATGTGATCCATCACCCGGCCGGGCGTCCCGATCACCACCTGCACCCCCGCCGCCAACGCGCGAAACTGCCGCTCGTAACTTTGCCCGCCGTAAATCGGCACGCCCGTCACGCCGCGTTTGAAATGCGCGAGCTTCCCCATCTCCTCCGCCACCTGCACCGCCAGTTCGCGCGTCGGACACAATACCAAAACCTGCACGCCTCTCGTCCGGGGATCCACGCCTTCGATCGCCGGAATCGCGAACGCCGCCGTCTTGCCCGAGCCCGTCGACGACAACCCCACGACATCCCGCCCGCTCATCGCGACCGGAATCACCGCAGTCTGAATCGGCGACGCTTCTTCGAAGCCCATCTTGTCCACCGCTTTCAGAATCTCCGCCGAAAGCCCCAATTCCGTGAAACGCCGTTTTTCCATGCGCAAACCTGCACCGTCCGTTCGCGCGGCGCCAGCTTCTATCTCCATCGCTTATCGGCCCGACCTCATGTCCTAAAAATACCTCTCCTCACGGGAAAAACACTTTGCTTGCATCAAGGTTTGCTTTTTGTCGCCCGCGACTGGCGGGTTGGACCCTCTCGCCGGTCGAGATGTCAGCAATCTCCCGATAAATCATGCGACTACTCCGGCTCTTCTTCGCTCTCCTCTTCATCTCCGCCAGCGCGCTCTCCGCCGCACCCGTAATCACGGAGTTCATGGCCTCCAACGAGTCCACGCTGGCCGACGACGACGGCGACTTCTCCGATTGGGTCGAGATCCATAATCCGGATACAACCGCCGTCAGCCTCGACGGCTGGTATCTCACCGACACCGCCTCCAACAAAACCAAGTGGCAATTCCCCGCCGTCAGCATCCCCGCCGATGGCTACCTGGTCGTTTTCGCCTCGTCGAAAAATCGCCGCGACCCCGCCCAACCGCTCCACACCAGCTGGAGCCTCTCCGCCGGCGGCGAATACCTCGGCCTGATCCAGCCCGACGGCACCACCGTCGCCTACGAATACGCCCCCGCTTACCCGCCCCACGCCGACGACCAATCCTACGGCCTCACTCAACCCACCAGCGGCGGCGAAACCCCGCGTATCGGCTTTTTCATCACGCCAACTCCCGGCACCCGCAACGGCGGCGCCGATTCCCTCATCATCAGCGAAACCGTCACGTTCTCCCGCCCTTCCGGCCCCTTCACCGGCTCGCCCACCGTTTCCCTCTCCGGCGCCGGCGCCGATCAAAAAATCCGCTATGTCCTCGCCGAACCCTCCGCGTCCGGCGCCACCGTTCCCGAACCCACCGCCACGTCCCCCGTTTACTCAGCCCCTCTCCCGCTCGACGGTTCCTATGTTCTTCGCGCCGCCGTCTTCTCCGCCGACGATACCCGCCGCGGCTCCGTCGCCTCCGCCCACTACGTCAAAATCGACGACTCCACCGCCAACCGCGTGGACACGTTCACCAGCCAGCTGCCCCTCGTCGTCATCGATAACCACGGCTTCGGCCCGATGGTAAAAGACGAGATCGATCGCAAGGGCTGGCTCTACACGTTCATGCCCGACGCGAGCGGCACCGCCTCGCTCACGTCCACACCCGCCCAAGCCAGCGCCATGGAGTTCACCGTCCGCGGCTCCACTTCATCGTTCTTCCCCAAGAAGAGTTTCAAATTCGACCTCATCGACGACACCGGCGCCGACAACGTCCTTCCTCTCCTCGGCCTCACCGCCGCCGAAGACTGGAACATCGTCGGCCCGTTCCAATACGACCGCTCCTTTATCCGCAACGCCCTCGCCTACGACTTGTTCCGCCGCATGGGCCACTGGGCCCCGCGCACCAAACTCGCCGAGCTCTTCCTCAACTGGAACGGCGGCCCGCTCGATGCCTCAGACTACAACGGCATCTACGTCCTCACCGATAAACTCGAACTCGATCCCGACCGCGTCGACGTCGAGGAAATCGATTCCGACGACATCGATCCCGACTCCATCACGGGCGGCTACTTCCTCCGTATCGACGACGCCGATCCCGAGAAACTCTCCTGGCGCACCACGCGCAACCTGCCCGAGGGCGATGGCTCCCTCATGCAGGTCGAGGAACCCAAAATCGCCGACCTCGCCCCCGAACAACAGGCCTACATCAAGGACTACATCCAGGACATGGAGGACGCGCTCTACGCCGACCTCGCCGACCACTTCACGACGCGCCGCTACCTCGACTACATCGATCGTCCGTCGTGGGTCGACCATCACCTCATCCACGTTTTCCTCAAAAACACCGACGCCTTCTGGCGCAGCACCTACTTCACCAAAGCGCGCGGCGGCAAATTGGTCGCCGGTCCGGTCTGGGATTTCGACCGCTCCATGGATTCCGAAGATCCTCGCGACGACGACTGGAATACCTGGCACCCCACGAAGTTCACCTCCCAGGGTTTCGCCATCGAATACTGGAACAGCGGCTGGTGGGGCGTCCTCTCCCGCGATCCCGATTTCAAACAAGCGTGGATCGACCGCTGGCAAACCCTCCGTCTGAGCACGTTCTCCAACGCGCAAATCCACACCATCGTCCAGGGCTTCACCGACGAAATCGGCACCGCCGCCGCCGCGCGCGACGCCGCGCGCTGGCCCGAAAGCGTCAGCGTCTTCGGCTCCTTCGCCGAGGAAACCACCCACATCCGCGACTGGCTCACTCTCCGCGCCAACTGGATCGACCAACAATTCGTCCGCACCCCTATCGTCCGCGACGACGGCACTCACTACCGCATCACGCCCCGCCCCGGCACCCTCGTCGCCTACACGCTCGACGGCACCGATCCTCGCGGCCCCAACGGCGCGATCGCCCCAGGCGTCAACTTCGCTCGCACCGAAACCTTGATCCCTCGTCTCTCCTCGCTGCGCCTCCGCGGCTACCACAGCGGCAACGCCGAAGGTCCATGGAGTCGTCTGCTGATCCCCGCCTCCGACTCCGAAGTTGAAATCCTCCAGCCGCCGTTCCCTCCGGCGGGCACCCGCATCGAAGCCTCGGCCGGTGACACGCTCACGCTCGAAGCCGCACACGACCATCCCACCAACGCTTCGTATCAGTGGTTCTTCAACGGCAACGAAATCCCCGGCGCCACCTCGCGAACCCTCTCGCTCTCCAAGGTCGGCGCGAATCACATCGGCGCCTACACGCTCCGCATCCTCGCCAGCGGCACCGAAATCGAGGTTCCTTTCGTCGTCGCCATCGATGGGGTCGCCCGCCTCGCCGCCATCGCCTCGCGCGCCGAGGTCAGCGGCGGCGAAAACGTCCTCATCGCCGGCTTCATCGTGGAGGGCCCCGGCAAGAAACGTTTCCTCGCCCGCGCCGTCGGCCCCGCCCTCGCCGCCCAAGGCGTCAACCAACCGCTCGCCGCTCCCGTGCTCCGCGTCTTCTCACGCACCGGCACCGAGATTGCGACGAACGCCGGCTGGCAAAACGCCCCCAACGCCGACCAGCTCCCGACGCTCGCCCAACAGGTCGGCGCCTTCGCCCTCGCTCCCGGCAGCGCCGATTCCGCCCTCGCCCTCGAGCTCGATCCGGGTCTCTACACGTTGCACGCGTCCGCCACCGGCAACGCCAGCGGCGTCGCCCTCGCCGAGCTCTACGCGCTCGACGACCAGAGCAGTCCGATCGCGCTCTCGTCTCGCGCGCGCGTTCGTCCCGGCGAAAACATCCTCATCGGCGGCGTGGTGGTTTCCGGCAACGCCCCTCAACGTCTCCTCTTCCGCGCCGTCGGTCCCGCCCTCAGCGCGCAAGGCGTCACCCAGCCTCTCGCCGATCCCGTCCTCGAGGTGGTGCGCAACGGCACCGCGCTCCACACCAACGACGATTGGGAAACCGGCAACAACACCGCGGACCTCACCGCCGCCTTCGCCGCCACCGGCACGCTCCCGTTCGCCGCCGGCAGCAAAGACGCCGCCCTTCTCGTCACCTTGGACCCGGGCGCCTACACCGTTCTCGTCCGCGGCAAAGACTCCGCCGAAGGCGTCGCCCTCGTCGAAATCTACGCCGTCCCCGCCAGCGGGCTGTAGGAGCCTGCTGGCAGGCGATGAGACCTCCGCGGTGCCGCTACTTCCACGCGTGCACCGCCACCCGCCCGCGCTGAAATTCCCGCCACGCAAACTTCCCTCTCTTGAACGCCCGCAGCGCCCGCAAATGCCACGGCTTCGGCGCGCTCACCACCTGCACACTGCGAAATCCCACCGCGCGCAACATCTCCCGCAATCCCGCGATATTCGGCGCCCACCAGTTGGTCGGATCGTTGTTCAACTCCCGATCCCGATAAAACGCCATCGCCGGCGTCTGCCACGCGAGCAGGTCCACGCGCGTCTCCAAAATCAGCATCTGCCGGGTCACGCTCGCGATTTTCTCCAGCGCGAGAAACGGATGCCGCATGTGATACAACACACCCAAAAACAAAACCACGTCGAACTCCCCCACGCTTTCCGGCGCCAAATCGAGCACTTCCATCTCCCGATCTTCCACCTTCGAACCCAACGCCCGCCGCGCCAGCTCGAACCCCGCTTTCTTCCCCCACCCTTCTCCCGTCCACGAATGCGAGTCCACCGCCACCACCCGACTCGCTCCACGTTTCTCCGCCTCGAACGAAAAAAATCCATCCCACGCCCCCACATCCAACACCGTCTTCCCGCCCAGCGACTCCGGCAACCTCACCCGCGCCAGCTTCGCCGCCGTATCGTCGATCCCCGGCGTCACGATCCCATGGCCCAGCGGGATCCGGTGAAACCACTTCACCGCCTCCACTTCCTTCAACAACTCCTCCCGCTCGGTCATATCGACTTTGATCCTTTCAATCACAGATGAACACCCATGAACACCGATCCCCCGCCGGATCCGTGTCCATCCATGTCCATCCGTGGTTCAAATACCCGTCGTCCATCTTTCGTGTGACTTCGTGTCCATTCGGGGTTCACCTCTTCCGTCCTGGCCGGATTCGCCTCCATCCGCGGTTCACCGCAACTGCAGCGTGTCTCCCTCGAACGTAATTCCCAACGACGGCACCACGACCGCCTTCCGGCTTCCTTCCTTCTTCACCCGCCCCGCCCGCCACGCGTCGTAACCCGTGTCCTTCGCCGCCGCGAGCACCGCGTCCGCCTTCTCCGGCGAAACATACGCCGCAAACCCGACGCCCTGATTGAAGGTCGCATACATCTCCTTCTGCGCGATCGGCCCCGCCTGCTCCAAAAACTTGAACACCGCCAGCGGCTCCCGCGGCGCCGTGATCTCATACACAAAGGGCTCGTCCAACCGCATCAGCTTCCGCCAGCCGTGACCCGTCACGTGCGCGACATAATTCAACTTGATCCCGCGCCGCTGACACTCCCGCACAAACGCCACGTAAATCACCGAGGGCGCCAGCAGCGCTTCGCCAAACGTCCGCGGATCCCCAAATCCCACCGGCGTCTCGTATCCATCTTTCAAATGCGCCGCCACCCGCCGGCACAACGACAGCCCGTTCGTCTGCACGCCCGAGCTCGCCAGAAAAATGATCTCATCCCCGTCCTTCACGTCGCCCACGATCCGCAAGCTCTTCGGCTCGATCTTCCCGATCGCCGACCCCGCCAGCACGATCGCCTCCGGCTCCACCACGCCGCCGAGCGTCGGCGTCTCGCCCCCGCCCCACACCGCGCCCGCCTGACGGCATCCTTCCGCAAACCCATCCACCAGCGCCATCGTCCGCTTTTCATCCGCAAACCAGCCCGAATCTCCCACCGCCGCGTGCATCGCCACCGAGATCGGCAGCGCGCCGCACGTGATCAGGTCGTTCACGATCGTCGCCACCGTATCGATCGCGATCTCCCGATAAAACGTCTTCCCCGTCGCCGCATACACCGCGTCCGCGACGAGATTCTTCGTGCCGAGTCCTTCCTCGACGTGCGCCAGAAAATGATCCGCCGCCTCGATCAAATACGCGCTCTCGCCGCGCGTCGTCGCCGGCTCCGCATAACCATGATCGCCCAACAGCCCCGCCGTCGTCTTCGCCGCCTTCTGACAAGCGCGCTTGAACGCATCGAGCTGATCATACCGAACACCGGAAGATTCGTAGGAAAGACTCATTCTGTTTTTACAGGAGCAAACGGAGACAACTGAGGGAAACTTCGGCGAGGTTTATCTCTCCGTTCCCTCTGTTCCCTCCTGTAAAACCAAATCAGTAAGCCCGCCCATCGTTCTTCTCGTAATAATTCACATACGCCTGGTTCACCACGCGATACCCTCCCGGCGTCGGATACTTGCCCGTGAAATACCAGTCGCCCGAATGATTCGGCACCGCCTTGTGCAGCCCTTCGATCGTCTGGAAAATGATCTCGATCTCGCCTTTCCACTCGATGTTTTGCGGCCGCACCCGCTCCACGATCTTCGCCGAGATCTCCTCCGGCGTGAACGACTCGTAGATCTTCCGCACGTGATTCACCGCCCCGCCGCGCGCGATTTCCTCCCGGCACTCCCGATAAACTTCCTCCAACAGGTCCGCCTTCCCGCGCTCGCGCAACAACTCCACCGCCGCCTCGAACGCGATGAATTTCCCGATCTCCGACATGTCGATGCCGTAGCAATCCGGATAACGGATCTGCGGCGCCGTCGACACGATCACGATCTTCTTCGGATTCAACCGCGCCAGCATCCGCAAAATCGACTTCCGCAACGTCGTCCCGCGCACGATCGAATCGTCCACGCACACCAGATTGTCGCCCGGCCGCACCGATCCATACGTGATGTCGTAAACATGGCTCGCCAGCTGGTTGCGCATGTTCTCCTGCCCAATGAAGGTCCGCAGCTTGATGTCCTTGCTGACCACTTTCTCCCCGCGCGGCCAATTCCGCAAAATCAGCTCATCGAGCACCGCTTCCGTCAGCGTCCCTTCCTTGCTCGCCTTCAACACCGCCGCTTTCACCTCGTCTCGCCGCCGCTCGCGCAGCGCCGACATCAACCCGTAATACGCCACCTCCGCCGTGTTCGGGATGAAATTGAACACCGTGTTCGCCCAGTCGTAGCCGACCGACTTCAACACCTGGTCCGCCAGACTCGCCCCGAGCGCCTTCCGCTCCTGATAAATCTCGAGATCGTTCCCGCGCGAAAAATAAATCCGCTCAAACGTGCACGAGGTCCGCGGCAGCTTCGCCGTGAACGCCGACGACGTCACCGTCCCACGACGCTTCACCACCACCACGTGCCCCGGCTCGACTTCCTTGATCTGCTCGAGCGCCAGATCGAACACCGTCATCAGCGGCGCGCGCTCCGACGCAAACGCCACCACTTCGTCATTCTGGAAATAATACGCCGGCCGGATCCCCGACGGATCCCGCGCCACAAACGCATCCCCATTTCCAATCAAACCCGCGAGCGCGTATCCACCGTCCCACTTCTCCGACGCCCGCGTCACCACCCGCGCCAGATCCAGATCCTCGCTGATCCGCTGCGACATCTCTTCTCCCTGCAACCCGCGCGTCCGCAGATACCGATAAACATCCTCGTGCTCCTCATCCAGATAGAAGCCGATCTTTTCCAACACCGCCTGCGTGTCCGACGCAAAAATCGGATGCTGCCCAATCGCAATCAAGCTGTCGTTCAGCTCGCGCGTGTTGGTCATGTTGAAGTTGCCGCACAACGCCAGATTCCGCGTCGGCCACGAGCTGCGCCGGAAATACGGATGACACGCGCTCACGCCATACCCGCCCGACGTTCCATAACGCAAATGCCCGAGATAAAGCTCCGCGCCGAAATCGAAATGCTTCTTCACCGTGTCCGGAAATTCCGGATGCACCGCTCCCGCCGTCACCAACTCCTGATAACGCGTCAGCAACGCCCCAAACACCCGGTCCAACGGGTTCGGCAACGTGCTCCGTTCGCGAAACATATACGGATCGCCCGCCGGCATATCCAATTTCACGCACGCCACCCCCGCCCCATCCTGCCCGCGATTGTGCTGCTTCTCCATCAGGAGAAACAGCTTCTCGAATCCCCACAACGGCGTCCCGTATTTCTCCTGGAAGTAACTGAGCGGCTTCAACAACCGCACCACTGCAATTCCGCACTCGTGCCCGATATGCTCGCTCATCCGAGTGCCCGCGGCCTCCCGCCAGTAGTTTGAACCTTCATCGCAGTCCCATGAGTCGTGGTCGCCATTCGCGTCAGAAAAGCGGCTGATTTCGCGAACCCGTCAAATTTGGTCAACGGCTTTCGGCGAGCACCCGCGAGC
>JAFAAS010000052.1 GCA_023426435.1 Verrucomicrobiota bacterium
TGCTCATCAGCCAGAACGAACCTTATTTGTTGGTTCACAACCAGATGAGATGAAATATTAGCAGCGAATCAAGCCTGTATCCGCGTCTTAACTACTAAAACCGGATTTATTCCCAAACAGCGCCTAGCCCTCCCGCAACACCACCAACCGCCGCGCCACCGTCACCGCATTCGCAAAACTCGTCCCGCGCGCCACGCCTTTCCCCGCGATCCCAAACGCCGTGCCATGATCCGGACTCGTCCGCACGTGCGGCAACCCGAGCGTCACATTCACTGCTTCGTCGAAATCGATCAGCTTCAGCGGCGCCAATCCCTGGTCGTGATACATCGCCACGATCACGTCGAACTCTCCCCGCAGCGCCCGCGCGAACAACGTGTCTCCCGGCTCGCATCGCGACACCCCCGGAAACTCCGCGCGCAGATGATCCAGCGCCGGATTCAACAGCACGTTCTCCTCGTTCCCGAGGAGTCCATTCTCCCCCGCATGCGGATTCAACCCACACACGCCAATCCGCGGCTCCGCCAACCCATCCGCCCGCGCCAGCTCCGCCGCCGCCGCAATCGTCCGCCGCAACAAATTCGGTCCCAACAAGCGCGGCACTTCATGCAACGGCACATGCCAGGTCGCCAGCACCACGCGCAGCTTTCCCCCGCAAAACGCCATCACCGGCTCCCCGCCCCAGCGATCCGCGAAAAACTCCGTCTGCCCGGGAAACGGATACCCCACCCGCGCGAGCCACTCCTTGCTCACCGGCCCCGTCACCACCCCCGAAAACTCCCCGCCCGCACAACCCATCGCCGCCCGCTCCATCGCCGTCCAGGCCATCCGCGCTCCCGCTTCGCTCGGCTTCCCCCGCTCCGCCTCGAACGACTCGTCTCCCACCGCAATCTTCTCCGCCCGTGTATCCAATTTTTCGATCCACCGCGCCGGACCGATCACCGCCACCTCCGCCGCCTCCTCCGCCCGCGCCTTCAACCAGCCTTCGATAATCTCCGGCCCCACGCCCGCCGGATCCCCACACGTGATCGCCAGCTTCACGCTCCGTCCTCCGCCCCGCCGGCCGCGCCACCCGCCCGGCGCGCCCGCGCAAAACTCCGCTTCCCTTCCGCAAAAAACTCCAGGAACCGTTTCGCTTCCGCCGTCGTATAAAGCCCCGACGCCAGCCCGTCCGCCGCCAGCCCGCGAATGTTTCCCGCCTGCAGAAACACCGCCTGAAACGCCTGCTTCAATTCCGCGATCGCCGGCCGGCTCACCCCTCGCCGCCGCAATCCCACCGCATTGAAACCCACAATGTCGTCCCGCTCCGCCACCATCGTGAAATGCGCCACATCCCGCGTGATCGCCGTGAGTCCGCCCACCATCACCCCTTCGCCAATCCGGCAGAACTGGTGAACCGCACAATTCCCCCCAAGGAAACTGTAGTCGCCCACCGTCACATGCCCCGCCAGCAACGCCCCGTTCGCGATCACCACTTGATTCCCCACCGCGCAGTCGTGCGCAACATGACACGACGCCATCAAAAAACAATTATCCCCCACCGTTGTATATCCGCCGCCATGAATCGACCGGTTCACCGTCACGTGTTCCCGAATCACCGTCCCCTCCCCAATCTTCACCCCCGACGCCGTCGCGCGATCGAACTTCAAATACTGCGGATCGCCGCCGATCACCGCAAACGGATGAACCACCACGCGATCCCCAAGCACACAGTGCTTCGTCACGATCGCATGCGCATGGATCTCACAATCCGCCCCCAACTTCGCTCCTTCTTCAACAATCGCCGTGGGATGAATCACAAAAGAAAACTCCAAGCTCCAAGCCCCAAGCTCCAGAGAATTCTCAATCTCAAACTACCAAACTGCCGTCCCACTCTTGGATCCTGGTCCTTCGAGCTTAGCCCCTCACGCCCGCTTCGAGCGTGAGTTCGGCAGCAAGTCCATCTGCGAATCCTTCACCAAATCGTAGTTCTTCAAAATCCGCAGCACCTGCAGCGTATCGCTCTTCGTATAATTCTGGTTGATCTCCACCTTCTCCAAGAGATCCAGCAGCATCGCCCGAAACGAAATAATCGCGTCCACCCCCGCCTGCTTCAACAACTCCACGCTCTGCGACCGAAACGGCTCCGCCGTCGGCAGGCTCGGCAACACGAGAATCTTCGTCAGCTCCCCCTCGCCTTCACCACCCGCCCCTGCCGGAAACAGCTTCGTCGCTTCCTTCAACACCTGGTCTTCGAGAAACCGAAAAATCTCCGGACTGCTCTTCAAGATCGCCGGCGAAAACACATTCGTGTGCCACGGCTTCACCGCCACCACACCGCGCTGAATCAGCGGCAGCTCCGACGAAAACAGAAAAAAGTCCGGCTTCCTCACCCCGCGCTCCCACGCCGGATTATACACGATCAAATCGATCTCCTCGTCCCCGCTCTTCCGCCGCGCCATCACTTGATACTTCCGCACCTGGCGAACCAGAAACCCGTTCTGTTCGAAATATTCGCGAACAATTCCTTCGTCGATCGCAGACATAAATTGGGGCGGTTCCTCGATTTGAAATCCCAAATCCGAAATCTCAAATCCTAACTCCCGCGCCCAGCGCCCGACCACGACTTCACTTCCCCTCGCATTCCCGGTGGAGCCCGCCGTCCCCGGCGGGCTAGAGCGTTTTCAGAAAAACGATAGCCCTTCAGGTGAACCACAGAGGCACCGAGGCACGGAGAGATCCCCTGGCCTTCTTCTGTGTGCTCGGTGCCTTCGTGGTTCAAATCGGGTTTTCCGATTCGGCCAACGGCTATGACATTATTTAAGATGCTATAAGCAACGCCGCCCACCGCCCACCGGCAACCAACCCAAAAATCCACCACCTTCGCTCACGCCGAAGTTCCACTTCCGCCCGCTGCGAACTGCGTCGCCCGTTTACCCCGCGCCAACTTCGCGGAAACACGCCTCCGCCAGCTCCAGGCTCACGCCTTCTCGCGTCGCCGCTTCACCCAGCGCATTCAACACCACGAAACGCGGCGCGCCCCCGCGCACCTTTTTGTCGAGGCCCATCGCCGTCACCAGCTGCCCGAGCGCCAGCGGTGCACGCAATCGCGTCGGCAACGCATGCGCCGCCACCACCGCATCCACGCGCTTCACTTCCGCCGCACCAATCAGTCCGAGTTTCTCCGACAACCGCGCCGCCGCACAAAGACCGATCGCCACCGCCTCGCCGTGCAAATACTCGCCATAACCCGCCACCCGTTCGATCGCATGCCCAAACGTGTGTCCCAGGTTGAGCAGCGCCCGCCCGCCCTGCTCCGCCGTCTCGCGTTCGTCCGCCTGCACCACCCCGGCCTTCAACTCGCAGCAGCGCCGAATCGTCGGCAGCAACTCCTCCGATGTCGGCGTGAGCGCCGCCTGCTCGAGCCGCCCAAACAGCGCCGCGTCACCCAATAATCCATACTTGATCACCTCCGCCGCCCCCGCCGCGAATTCCCTCGGCGGCAGCGTCCCAAGAAACTCCGCCGCGATCAGCACGGCTCGCGGATGATGAAACGCCCCGACAAGATTTTTGCCCGCCTCGAGATTGATCCCCGTCTTCCCCCCGACCGAGCTGTCCACCATGGCCAGCAACGTCGTGGGCACCTGAATACAATCGATCCCGCGCAAATACGTCGCCGCCGCAAATCCCCCCAGATCGCCCACCACGCCGCCGCCCACCACCCAGATCACGCCGCGCCGGTCAACCCGCTCGCGCGCCAGAAAATCCAGCACTTTTCCATACGACGTCAGCGACTTCGTCCCTTCCCCCGCTTCCAACACAAGCCGCGCCACCCCTCCAAAAACGTCGTCCAACAATCCGCCCGCCGCCTCCGCCACGCCTCGATCGGTGAGCACCACACTGCGACGCCCTTCCGTCATCCGCGCGAACTCTGCTTTCAGCCCTTCTCTCGCATGTTGAAGAAAGTGAATGGGATACTGAACGTTTGATAGGCGGATTTCGAGACTTGCGCTCACGCGCCGCTTAAATCCCACGCGGCTTCGCCGGTCAATGCTCATGATAATAACCGGCTTTTGAGATAAGGTCTCAAATGCCTCTTGACGTGAGATCGCGTCTCATCCTCAACTCTGCGCCGTTTTTTATGTCTTCGCGACGTCCTACTTCACGCGCCTGTGCCTCCGTCTTCGCGCTCACGCTCTTCTCCGCGAGCCTTCTCGCCCAAGACCCCGCGGCCGACTCGCCCATCCGCCTCGACGCATTGGTCGTGACCGCTTCGGGTTTCACCCAAGCCATCGACAACGCTCCGGCGAGCATCTCTCTCATCGGACGCGAGGAGCTCCTGGAAAAACGGGTCAATAGCCTCGCCGAGGCCATCTCCGAGGTCGAGGGCGTCGACGTCGGCGCCACCGCCGGCAAGACCGGCGGGCTCAACATCAGCATTCGCGGCATGCCGAGCGACTACACGCTCATCCTCGTCGATGGGCGCCGCCAGAACGCCGCCGGCAACATCGCACCCAACGGCTTCGGCGAAACCGCCACCAGCTTCCTGCCCCCGCCCGCCGCCATCGAACGCATCGAGATCATCCGCGGCCCCATGTCCACGCTCTACGGCTCCGATGCCATGGGCGGGGTCGTCAACATCATCACCCGCAAGGTCAATCCCGTGTGGGGCGGCAGCGCCACCCTCGGCGGCACACTCCAGGAGGATCGCGACTTCGGCGACTCTTTCAACACCCACGTCTATCTCAGCGGCCCCGTCGTCCCCGACAAACTCGGCCTCACGCTCCGCGGCAGCCTCTTCGCCCGTTCCGCCTCCGACCTCGCCTACGTCGACGCCCAAGGCAACCCCATCGAGGTCAGCAAACGCGGCCCCAGCCCCGTCAAAGCCGACATCCACACCCTCGGCGCTCGCCTCGATCTCATCGCTCATCGCGATCACGACGTTTGGCTCGATGCCGACTTCTATCGCCAGACTTACGACAACAACAGCGGCCAGCTCGGCACGCTCGACCAGCCCGACACCAACAGCTTCAACGGCTACCTCCCCCAGCTCCGCTTCAACCGCGAACAGTTCACCGTCGCCCACACTTGGCGCTTCGACTTCGGCCAGCTCGATTCGAGCCTCATCCGCAACACCACCGAGACGATCGGCCGCACCGTTCCTCCCGGCACACCCGGCCGCACGCCCGGCAGCCCCCGCACCCTCGAAAACGAAAACCTCGTTTTCGACACCAAGGCCATCTTCAAGCTCTCCACCCACACCCTCAGCCTCGGCGGCCAATTCTGGGAAGCCGAGATGATCGATCTCGTCGCTCCCGCTCCCTACGATCAGACGCAATGGGCGCTCTTCGCCGAGGACGAATGGCGTATCCGTCCCGACCTCCGCCTCACCGTCGGCGCGCGTCACGACGAACACAGCCAGTTCGGCGACCACCTCAATCCCCGCGCCTACCTCGTGTGGAACGCCACCCCGCGCTGGGCGTTCAAGGCCGGCGTCAGCCAGGGCTTCAAGGCTCCGCGCCTCGAGCAACTCGCCGACGGCATCACCGGCTTCACCGGCCAGGGCACCCGCCCCACCATCGGCACCCCCACCCTCAAGCCCGAAACCAGCGTCTCCACCGAAATCGGCATCATCTACGACAACGACGCCGGCTTCCGCGCCACGCTCACCGCTTTCAACAACACGTTCGAAGACAAGATCGCCAACGGCCCGGGCCTCCTCAACGCCACTTTCGCCGCCAGCCCCAACCGCCCGGGCTCCGTCAACTACGGCAACTGGCCCCTCGTCGATACGTTCGCCCAACTCGTCAACGTCGACGAGGCCGTCACCCGCGGTTTCGAAGCGAGCATTCACACCCGCTTCGCCCAGCACTGGTCCCTCACCGCCAATTACACGTTCACCGAGAGCGAGCAAAAGAGCGGCGCCGAAAAAGGACGCCCGCTTTACGACACCCCCCGCCACATGGCCAACGCCCGCCTGCGCTGGGCCGCCTCCTCCCAGCTCAACCTCTGGCTCGGCGGCGAATACCGCGACGAGCGCCACCGTTCGCCCGACACCGCCACCAGCACCGCCAAGGCCACCTGGGGCGACTACCGCGCCTATGCCCTCTTCCACTTGGGCGGCGGCTACCAGCTCACGCCGCGGCTCACCCTGAACGCCACCATCTACAATCTGCTCGATAAAAACTTCGTCGAATACCGCCCCTACGTCAGCAACACGGCCACCGGCGCCATCAGCTACACCAATCTCTACAACAACAACCAGGAACCGCGCCGCCTCTGGCTCTCGGCGACCTACGTCTTCTAACCCTCACCCGGCAGGAGCAACGGCCTTTCGCCGCGGCTCCCGCCACCCGCCCGACTTTTCCCGTGAACACACACACACCCATTCCCACGCCCGATAAATCCGCCCGCCCCCAGGGCCTCTCCGCGCTGACCGCGATCGCCCTCGCCGGCGCCGCCACCAGCGTTCACGCCGCAGACTCCGCGAGCGAAAACTCCGCCGCCGAGATCCTCCCCGAGCTTTCCGTCCAAGCTCAAAAACAACGCGAGGTCGCCTCCCCCAAGTTCACCGCCCCTCTCGTCGACACGCCCCAAACGATCTCCGTCATCCCGAAAGAGGTCTTCAACCAACAGGGCGCCGCGTCCCTCGCCGATGTCCTCGGCAACACCCCCGGCATCACTTTCCTCGCCGGCGAAGGCGGACACGTCTCCGGCTCGAATAGCTTCTACATGCGCGGCTTCGACATGTCCGGAAACATCTTCATCGATGGGGTCCGCGACAACGGCAACTACGGCCGCGATATCTACAACCTCGACCAGGTCGAGGTCGTGAAGGGCCCCGCCGGCGACAACGGCCGCGGCGCCGCCTCCGGCTTCCTCAATCTCGTCACCAAAACCCCGCAGGCCGAATCCTTCGTCAACGCCACCGCCAGCTACGGCTTCGACGAATACGCCTCCATCGAGCGCAAACGCACCACCGTCGACGTCAATCAACCGCTCAACGACGACGGCACCGGCACCGCCTTCCGCCTCAACGCCCTCTGGCAGGATGGCGGCGTCGCCGGCCGCGACTTTGCCGAGAAAAACTCCTGGGGCATCGCTCCATCCGTCGTCTTCGGCCTCGGCTCCCCCACCCGCGTTTACCTCACCTACCAACACGACGAACAACGCGACCGCCCCGACTACGGCGCGCTCGCCGGCACCCTCCCCGACACCGCCACGTCCGTCCGCCCCGCCGCGCCCATCGATCGCAGTCGCTACTACGGCCTGCTGTCCGACTTCGACGATGTCACCGTCGACATCGCCAGCCTCCGCCTCGAGCACGACCTCACGCCGACGATGCGCCTGAGCAACACGACGCGCTACAGCAACACCGACCGCGACGCCCTCTACGCCGTCCCAAGCTCCGTCGACAACCGGCCCGACATGAACACCGGCGAGCGGACCGAAATCGTCGTCACCAACCGGCAAGCGTTCGCCCGCGAAATCGAAACGCTCGTCAACCAAACCAACATCGCCTCGCAGTTCACCACCGGCTCCTTCGACCACTCCTTCGCCGGCGGCCTCGAACTCATCCGCGAAAACGGCGAAACCCTCCGCGACTGGACCGGCCTCGGCACCGTCGGCGAGCTGACAAAAACCGTCAACGTCAACAACGCCGGCGCTCCCATCGCCCCCACCGTCGTCACCGGCACCACCCCCTACCATCCCAACCCCGCCCGCCCCATCACCGGCTTCGCTCCGACGTATCGGTTTATCGACGACATCCGCATCGATACCGTCGCGCTCTACGCCTACGACACCGTTCGCTTCAACGACGCCTGGCAGGCCACCGGCGGCGCCCGGCTCGAAAAATACAAGGCGACCTACGACGTCTTCGACCGCACGTCCAACACCCGCACGCCGTTCGAAGCCGACGACGTCATCTTCACCGGCAAGCTCGGCCTCGTCTTCAAACCCGCCCCCAACGGTTCCTACTACGTCTCCTGGGGCGTCGCCGCCCAGCCTCCGGGCACCAACAATCTCTCCAACGACAACGGCTCCCGCAACAACGGCACGCCCGGCACCACCGGACAAAACTCGCCAAACGCCAAACCCCAGAAATCCTACAACTGGGAACTCGGCACCAAGTGGGACCTCTTCAACCGCAAGCTCACCACTTCGCTCGCGCTCTTCCGCAGCGAACGCACCAACATCTCCGTCGCCACCGACACCAACGGCGTCCCCACGCTCTACGGCGACCAAACCGTCCAGGGCGTCGAAGCCGGCGTCTCCGGTCGCATCACCAATAATTGGATACTGTTCGGCGGCGTCTCCTACCTCGACAGCGAAAACTCCAACGCCGCCAACCCCACGCAAAACGGCTCCGAGCTGAACTGGACGCCCGAATGGTCCGGCAATCTCTGGACGACTTATCGCCTGCCCTTCGGCCTCACCGTCGGCGGCGGCACGCAATACACCGGCTCGTCCCGCGTCTCGCTCAACAACACCAACCTCGCCGAGCTCCCGTCGCGTTGGATCCTCAACGCCGTCCTCGCCTACGACGTCACGAAGAACTTCAGCGTCCGCCTGAACATCAACAACGTCGCCGACGAGCACTACGCCCGCGCGATCAACAACAACTCCAACCGCGCCTACTTCGGCGACCCGCGCACCTACCTCCTCAGCGCCGACTTCCGCTTCTAACTCCGTTCCTTGTAGCGCGGGGTCTCCCGACCCCGCCGCTCTCCCAACTCTCAACCCTCAACGCTCAACTCGGCCCCGCCGTGCTCCTCGCCATCCCCAACGTCCTCACGCCCGCCCAAGTCGCCGAATCTCGCGCCTTGCTCGAATCCGCCGAATGGATCGACGGCAAGGCCACCGCCGGTCACCAGGGCGCGCGCGTCAAAGACAACCAACAACTCGCCGTCGACCATCCCACCGCCCGCCAGGTCGGCGCCACGATCCTCAAGGCCCTCAGCGCAAACCCGCTCTTCATGTCCGCCGCGCTGCCGCTCCACATCCTCCCGCCAATGTTCAACCGCTACTCCGGCGGCCAGACGTTCGGCACGCACGTCGACGGCTCCATCCGCCTCATCCCCGGCACCGGCCACCGCATCCGCACGGACCTTTCCTGCACGCTCTTCTTCGCCAATCCCGACGAATACGACGGCGGCGAGCTCATCGTCGAGGACACCTACGGCTCCAAATCCGTAAAACTCCCCGCCGGTCACATGATCCTCTACCCGTCGACGAGCCTGCACCAGGTCACGCCCGTCACCCGCGGCACGCGTCTCTGCTCCTTCTTCTGGCTCCAATCGATGATCCGCCACGACGGCCACCGCTCCATGCTCTTCGACATGGACGTTGCCATCCAGCGCCTCGGTGCCGAAAAGCCCGACCACCCGTCCGTCATCCAGCTCACCGGCGTCTATCACAACCTCCTCCGCACCTGGGCCGAAATGTGACCGCGCCCGCCGACCTCACCCCGCATCCATTTTTCAACTACAACTTTCCACCGTCGCCGTCTCGTTCCCTGACTCACACGAAAGGTTAAAGTCACTCCTTCAGATTCAGGCCGGCGACGGTGGATGCCTTTTTCCACCTCGCGTCTCATCTCCTCCTCATGCCGCTCAACTCCTCCCGCTCTTCTCGCGCCATCGCCCTCCTGGGGGCCACCATCGCCGTCGCCGTGCACGCGCAGATGGAATCGTCCGAGACCATCGAGCTCGCCCCGTTCGTCGTCACCGCCGACGGCGCCCAAAGCATCCTCCACATCACCGCGCGCGATCTCGAACAGCGCCAGGCCATCGATCTCGAGGACGCGCTCTCGCTCGACCCAAGCATCACCGTCGGCGGCTCCACCGGCATCGCCCAAAAAATCTACGTCCGCAATCTCGGCGAAGAACTGCTCAACGTCTCGATCGACGGCGCCAGCCAGTCCGGCTCGCTCTTCCACCACATCGGCCGCGTCCTCCTCGAGCCCGAGCTCCTGAAACAAATCGAAGTCCAGCCGGGCATCGGCAACGCCGCCGACGGCCCCGGCGCACTCGGCGGCGCCATCCGCTTCGTCACCAAGGACCCGACCGATCTCCTCCACGCCTCCGAAAAAGCCGGCGCCCTCCTGAAATACGGCTACTTCAGCAACACCCGCGGCTGGAAAGCCAGCGCCACCGGCTTCGGCCGCGCCAACGACCACCTCACCGGCCTCGTCTCCCTCGTCTCTTCCGAACACGAGGAAATCGAGGACGGCGACGGCCGCCGTCTCCGCGGTTCGGATACACGTCAGAACGTCGTCCTCGGCAAAGTCGTCAGCACGTTCGGCGATGGCCAGACCGCCCGCTTCGGCTTCGAATACCTCGACGAGGTCGGCAACAAACTCCGCCGCCCGGAATGGGGCCCCAGCCCCGCCAATCCCATGTTCTACATGGAGGCCAACCGCCGCACCGCCACCTTCGGCTACGAAGCGAATCCCACGTCCGCCGACTGGCTTGATCTCCGCTTCAACCTCAACCACTCGTCCGCCGACATCCTTCAAATCGCCGCCTTCGGTCCCTACACCGGCGAAATCACCGGCACCCAATTCGACCTTCGCAACACCCAGCGCGCCGGCACGCACACGCTCGTTTACGGCGTCGACTACCGCCGCGACGAAGTCACCGCCGGCCCGCAAACCGCGCCGGAAACCCACAGCGAAGACGGCTACGTCACCGGCCTCTTCCTCCAGGACGACATCGCCGTCACCTCCGATCTCACCCTCCACGCGGGCGCCCGCTACGACGTCTATCGGCTCGAAGATCGCCAGCGCCAGAAGTTCAGCCACGAGGGCTTCAGCCCCAACGCCGGCTTCACCTACGCGTTCACCCCTCGCTTCAGCGTCAACGGCAGCGCCGCCACCGCCTTCCGCGGCCCCGGCATCAACGACGCCTTCCGCATCGATCTCTCGCAAAACGATCCAAACCTCGACGGCGAGGAAGCGCAGAACTACGAGCTCCGTTTCCTCTATCGCGACGGCCGCTGGCAGCTCGAAGCCGGCGCCTACGCCAGCCGTATCGATAATCTCATTACCAACACGCTTCCGTGGTCCCGCGTCTATACCAACGCCGGCGAACTCAAAACCGACGGCTTCTTCGCCCGCGCCACCTACGCCCTGCCCCGCGCCCACTTCAGCCTCCAATACAACCACGCCGACACCACGCTCAACGGCCAGACCGCCACGCGCTACCAATACAGCTCGCTCGTCTCGCGCATCGGCGACACCTGGGTCGGTGACATCTCCTGGCGCCCGCTCGACCAACTCAACCTCGGCTGGAACGCCCGCCTCGTCGAAGGCATCGACGGCATCCTCGTCCCGTTCGACATCACCGGCGTCCCGAATAGCCGCATCAATAAACCCGGCTACGTCACGCACGATTTCTATCTCCGCTGGACGCCCACCTTCGCCCGCGCGCTCACCTTCGATCTCACGATCAAAAATGTCTTCGACAAAACCTACCGCAGCCACGGCAGCCTCGAAGACATGACCGCCTTCCCCGGCTTCGCCGGCGTTGTCGGCGCCGCCGAACCCGGCCGCGACCTCCGCCTCTCCGCCACCCTCCGCTTCTAGATGTAGGTGGCGCGCTCGTCGCGCCACTTCACCGCGATGCCCCTCCGCAAAATCATCTTCTGGCTCCACCTCGCCGCCGGCCTCATCGCCGGCGTCGTCATCGCCATCATGTCGGCCACCGGCATCGCGATCGCCTTCGAGGAAGAAATTCTCGCCTGGATTGACCGCGAACCCGCTCGCCTCTCCGCCCCCGCCGCCGACGCCACCCCCAAACCCATCGCCGAGCTCACCACCGCCGTCCAGCAAGTGTATCCAAATTTCAACGTCACCACCGTCATCGTCCCGCGCGACCCGCAGCGCGCCTACGAATTCTACGCCGGCCGCGAAGGCCCCCTCTACGTCGATCCTTACTCAACCTCGATTCGCGAATCCCGCGCCCACGCCACCCACGACTTCATCCACACGCTCGAGGAGTGGCACCGCTGGCTCGGCCGCCCCAACGGCCTCACCTCCACCGGCCGCCTCGTCACCGGCATCTGCAATTTCGCCTTCGTCATCCTCTGCCTCACCGGCCTCTGGCTCTGGTTTCCCAAACTCTGGAATTCCCGCGCCCTCCGCCCCCGCCTCGCCTTCATCAAGAAATTCCGCGGCAAGGCCCGCGACTTCAACTGGCACCACGTCTTCGGCTTCTGGTCGATGCCCGTCCTTACGATCCTCGCCGTCACCGGCGTCGTGATCTCGTTCGAATGGGCGCATCGCCTCGTCTTCACGCTCGCCGGCGAAGAAGCCCCACAATCGCGCAACTACGGCATGATGGCCGTGCCACCCGCCGTCGTGCCCACGCCCGCTCCGGGCACCCCGCGCGTATCCGCCGAAACCCTGCTCGCCAGCGCTCGCGCCGCGTTCCGCGACTGGCAGTCGCTTCGCCTCGTGCTGCCCGATCCAACCTCCTCCGCCCCTGTCTCGCTCGGGATCACGCTGCCCGACCACATGCCGAGCCGCGCTTACGTCCCCGCCGAGCTCGATCCGTTCACCGGCGAAATCCTCCAAGCCACGCGCTTCCAGGACCGCAGCGCCGGCCTCCAAGCCCGCGTCTGGATCCGCTTCCTTCACACCGGCGGCGCCTTCGGCCTCACCGGCAAAATCGTCGCCACCCTCGCCACCGCCGCCTCCCTCGTCCTCATCTACACCGGCTTCGCCCTCTCCTGGCGGCGGTTTTTCCCCCGCAAAACGAGGGTCGCTTCCTGAGCCTCCTGTCCGCCGTGACCGCCGTGTCCGCCACCGCTCACCTGCCATCCCGCCCCCACAAAAACCCCTGCTCCTGCCCGCCACGCCGCTCGAATCTCTCCCTCGGATGCCCCCGCTCCGTCCCCGGTTTCCGTTATGCATCCCACTCATCATCGCTCGTCGCGTTCCACCCGGAGCGCCCTGCTTTCGTTGCTGCTCGCGGCCTCGCTGCTCGCCATCCAAGCCGCCTCGCCGTATCCAGATGATGGCGACACCCCGCTGCAGCTCGAGCGTTTCGAAGTCTCCTCCGACCGCGCTTACAGCCAGAACTTCTCCTCCGTCGGCTCCAAGGACGCCACCAACCTCCGCCAGATCCCGCAGTCGCTGACGGTCATCACGCAGCAGCGGATTCAGGACCAGAACCTCGTCGTCCTCGAGGACGCCATGTGGAAAACCACCGGCATGCTCGTCCTCACCAACGACCCGGGCCGCTCGTCCATCTTCGCCCGCGGCTTCGAAATCGACAACTACCTCGTCGACGGCCTCCCCGCCCCCGTCTCCAGCCGCCACGGCAGCCAGCCCGAGCTCGTCATGTTTGAAAACGTCGAAGTCCTCCGCGGCCCCGCCGGCATCTTCGGCGGCACCGGCGAACCGGGCGGCACCGTCAATCTCACCCGCAAACGGGCCGGCCGCACCTTCGGCGGCTACGCCAACGCTTCCCTCGGTTCGTGGAACAACCACCGCGCCGAACTCGACGTCACCGCACCGCTCACGTCATCCGGCAGCGTTCGCACCCGCTTCGCCGGCTCGTGGCAGGACACCGACGGGTTCCAGGATCTCAACCACCGCCAGATCGGCGTCATCTATGCCAATCTCGAGCTCGATCTCGGCCCCGCCACCAGCGCGTCGTTTTCCACCGCCTGGCAAAACCGCGACATGCTTCCGACCATCGGTCTGCCCGCCTACACCGACGGCCAGCTTCTCGACGTCGATCGCTCGACTTTCATCGGCACCGACTGGTCGCGCTTCTCCAACGAGGGCTACGACCACTTCGCCGAAATCGCACACCAGCTCGCCAACGGCGGCCACGTGAAACTCTCCGCCCGCGCCACCGACCGCTTCGCCGACTACGCCTACGCTTTCTCTCGCGGCGGCGTAAACCCCGCCACCCATCTCGTCGGCTTGCAGGCCTTCGCCGCGAAATACTGGGAAGACACCCTCGCCCTCGATGCCCACGCCAGCGTGCCGTTCGATCTTTTCTCGCGCCGCCACAACCTCGTCGTCGGCGTCGACCACCGCGACTACGATCAAGTCCTCAACCAGACGCCAACCTCCGTCCTCCCGGAAAACGTCGACGTCACCGCGCCAACCTACCACGCCGCGCAACCGGCCTGGAACTACACCACCCGCACGCGCACCGAACCGCAACAAACCGCCGCCTACGCCCAACTCCGCCTCGCCATCGCCGATCGCGTCACCACCGTCGCCGGCGCGCGGTTGAGCTGGTATGACTCCGACGCCACGAATCTCGCCAACAACAGCGTCACACGCACGAGCCTCGATCGCGAACTCACCCCTTACGCCGGCCTCGTCGTCGATCTCACCCCGCAAATCGCCGCCTACGCGAGCTACACGGAAATCTTCCAACCGCAGACCAATCGCACCGCCGCCGGCGACCTCATCGATCCCCGCATCGGCTCGCAGATCGAAGCCGGTCTCAAGGGCGAGTTCTTCAAGGGCAAACTCAACTCCCACCTCGCCGCCTTCCAGCTCCGCGACGAAAACCGCGCGCTCGCCGACGCCAGCAATCCCACCTTCTTCCTCCCCGCCGGCGAGGTCGAGGTCCGCGGCTTCGAGGCCGAGCTCTCCGGCCGCCTCCTGCCCGGTTGGGAGATCATGACCGGCTACGCCTACACCGAAACCGAATACCTCTCCGGCACCGCCGCCCAGCTCGGCACTGTATTCAATACTTGGACACCAAAGCACCACTACACGCTCTGGACGCGCTACGATTTCCAACAACCCGCGCTGCAAAACTGGAGCATCGGCGGCGGCGTGAAAGTCATCAGCCGCTTCTACAGCCAGTCGGGCAACATCCGCGTCGTCGAAAACGGCTACACCGTCGTCGACCTGATGATCGGCTATCGCTTCAACGAACGCTTCGAAGCCCGCCTCGCCGTCAACAACGTCCTCGACGAGATCTACTACACCCGCATCGCGAGTCCCGTCACGTTCAACTACTACGGCGAGCCGCGCAGCGTCACGCTGAAGCTCTCGACGAAGTTCTAACCTTCTCGACGCGATGCTCCCCGCCCTCCGCCTTTTCGCCTTCATCGCCGCCATGGCGGCGATGTTGCACGCCGGCGACGTTCGCACGCCCGTCACGCTGCCGCGCAGCGAAGTCCGCACCTTCGTCTCGTCGGCGACCGGCCGGGAGCATCGCGTTTTCATCGCCTGGCCCGACAGCCCCGCACCCGCCACCGGCTTCCCCGTCATCTACGTCCTCGATGCCAACGCGTGGTTCTCGACGGTCGTCGAAACCAACCGCGTGCTCGCCGGCCGCCCCGAAGGCACCGGCGTCCGGCCGGCCATCATCGTCGGTCTCGGCTACCCCATCGAGAGTCCATTCGACAACGCCCGGCGCACCGCCGATTACACCGCGCCCGGCGCCGACGCATTCCTCGGCTTCATCGAAAACGAAGTGAAGCCCGCCGTCGCTCGCGATTACTCCATCGACCCCGCGCAGCAAACCCTCCTCGGCCACTCGCTCGGCGGCCATTTCGTCCTCCGCGTGCTGTTCACCGCGCCGTCCTCGTTTTCCAACTACATCGCTCTCAGCCCGTCGATCTGGTGGCACGATCGCGCCTTGCTCGCCAACGAATCCGCTCTCGTTTCCCGCCTCGCCGCAACTGCGCCCGCCGCCCCGACGCGCCGCGTTTTCCTCAGCGCCGGCGAATACGAACAATTCCCCGATCCCGCGCGCTCCGCTTCGGCAGACCGCCTCGCGAAACTCGAAAAAAATCGCATGGTCGACAACGCCCGCGAACTCGCCGGCCGCCTCGCCGCCCTCTCCGGCGCACCGCTGCACGTCACGTTCACCGTCTTCCCCGGCGAAAACCACGGCTCCGTCGTTCCCGGCGCCATCGCCCGCGCGCTTCCTTTTGTCTTCACGCATTCGCCTCCAGCCGTCGCTGACTGAATTCCGATCCGCCCGGATTGCCTCCTCGCCGCGAGCCCCGGTTTCGCCGTGCCGGAATTTCCTCCCGACACCCGAGCGCTCTTCCCTTCCGCCATCAACGGCCCGCCGGCTCGCGACCGAGACCGCATGGACCCGCGCCATCCCAGCGTCTCGTTGCGCCGCGATTGCACCCACACCGCCTTCAACCTTCTCCGCCGTCGTCACGCTGTCCGGCGACGGTCTCGACGAGTTGCTCCTTGATCACGACTCCTCCGCGCCGGCAAACGCCACCCACCCACACAAACTCCCCACAACTTTCTTCATAATCCGCTTTCCACCTTGCGACTGATTCTCAATCTCGCAGTGCGTGAACGCTCCGTCTCATCCGCCTGCCCACCCGCCAGCCCGTCACAGGGCTCCTCGTCCGGCGCCTTCCGGCACCGCGCGGCGCGCGTTCTGGACGAAGCAATTTTACCTGTGGCACTGGATCAGCAGCGCCTTCGCCCTCGCCGCGATGATCTTCTTCGCGATCACCGGCATCACCCTCAATCACGCCGCCAGCTTCAGCGCCAAACCCGAGGTGCGACAGATCGCCGAAACCCTCCCCGATGATCTCCGCGCCAAAATCGCTCCCACCGATGACGAGCCCGCCGAATCCAAACGCCCGCTCCCCCTCGACCTGCGCCGCTGGCTCGCGCGCAATCTCTCCGCCGATCCCGGCGACCGCCCGGTCGAATGGCAGGAAGACGAGATCTACATCGATCTTCCCCGCCCCGGCGGCGATGGCTGGCTCACCATCGATCGCGCCTCCGGCGAAATCCACCAGGAGATCACGCGACGGGGTTTCATTTCGTTTCTCAACGATCTCCACAAGGGCCGTCACACCGGCGCCGTTTGGATTCTCTTCATGGATTTCTTCTCCGTGGTCTCGGTGATCTTCTGCCTCACCGGTCTCGCGCTGCTCGTCGTCCACGCCCGCCGCCGCCCCATGACTTGGCCCGTCGTCGCCGCCGGCATCCTCCTCCCGATCTTCCTCATTCTCTTTTTCGTCCATCACTGAGCCGATCCCATGATCAAAAAATCCCTCACACCGCTCGCCGCCGGTCTCGCCTGCACCGCCGGCGCGTCCGCCGCCCAACTCACCGCCACCATCGAAATCCCGCAGCTCGAGGTCGCCGAATATCACCGGCCCTACGTCGCTCTCTGGATCGAGGGACCCGATAAAAAACACACCAATGTCGCCGTCTGGTATGACGTCGATATGAGCAACGACGAGGGCGAGACATGGCTCAAGGACGTTCGCCAATGGTGGCGCAAATCCGGCCGCGAGCTCGATCTCCCCATCGACGGCCTCAGCGGTCCCACGCGCCCCGTCGGCGTTCACGAAATCAAAATCCCCGCCGCGATCACCAACCAGCTCGCCGAGGGCGATTACACGTTCGTCGTCGAAGCGTCGCGCGAGGTCGGCGGACGCGAGCTCGTCCGCGTGCCGTTCAAATGGACCAAAGCCGCCGGCGTCTCCGCCTCCGCCAAAGGCGAACGCGAACTCGGCGCCGTCACCCTCTCTTCCAAATAAAAACCCGCTCCATGAAAACCCGCCATCTGCTCCTCCTCTCCAGCGCACTTTCGCTCGGCGCCGCCGTCGCCCACGCCCATCGCGTCTGGGTCCTGCCTTCCATGACCGTGTTCTCCGGCACCGAACAATGGGCTTCGTTCGAAGCCGCCGTCTCCAACAATCTCTTCTTTCCGAATCACCGCCCCGTGCAGCTCGCCCAAATCGAAGTGCGCGCTCCCGACGGCACGCCCGTCGAAATCCAAAACGCCACCGCCGGCGAGGTCCGCAGCTCTTTCGAGCTCCACCTGAAACAACAGGGCACCTACGTCGTTTCGCTGAAGCCCGGCACCCGTCGTCCAGCCGGCGCCGGCATGAGCGGCGCAGGCAGCGCCGGCGGCCCGGGCGGCGCAAATCAGGGCAACCTCTTCGGCAGCTACGAAGAGGACGGCCAGACCAAACGCTGGCGCGGCACCCCCGAATCGCTCGCCGCCGAAGGCATGGCGAAAAAACCCGGCTTCAAACTTCGCGAATCCGGCGGCCGCAAAGTCGTCACGTTCGTCACACTCGGAAAACCGTCGACCGAAAATCTGAGGCCCGAGGGCAAGGGCCTCGAAATCGATTACGTCACCCATCCCAACGATCTCTTCACCGGCGAACCCGCATCGTTCCGCGTGCTGCTCGACGGTAAACCCGCCGCCGGCGCCGAGGTCGTCGTCATTCGCGGCGACGATCGCTATCGCGACGAAGAGGGCGCGCTCACGTTGCATGCCGACGCCGCGGGCCTCGTCGAAATCGAATGGCCCCAGCCCGGCCGTTACTGGCTCGAAGCAACCGCTTCCACCACGAGCGAGCTTCACGGCGTCCCTTCCGAAAAATCCTTCACCTACATCGCCACCTACGAAGTGCTGCCGGACTGAGCCGATCCTGTTTCAAGCGCCATGTCGCGCCGCGTGCTAATCCCGCCCACCCTGCCGCGCTCCCTGCCACTCGGCGGCGGACACGCGGCCCGCGCGATCTGGGATTTCGGCGGCACGACGATGGGCACCTACTGGCGCGCGCGCGTCGTCGAGCCGGATCGACTCACGCGCGACGACGCCGAAAAGATCGTCCGCGACACGCTCGCGTTCGTCGTCGCTCGCATGAGTCCGTGGGAACCCGATTCCGATCTCAGCCGCTTCCGCTCCGCCCGCGCCGGCGAATGGACCCCGCTCGATCCCCACACGTTTCGCGTCCTTTCCCGCGCGCTCGAAATCGCCGAACTGACCTACGGCCATTACGACCCGACGATCGGCCGCCTCACCGACGCGCTCGGTTTTGGCCCCGGCGATCCCGCGCTCGCCGTCCTGCCCGACTCGCCCCGCGCCACCGAAGCGCGCGCGCTCATCCATCACCGCCGCGTGCAACTCGATCCTGCGCGCCACGCCGTGCTCCAACCCGGCGGCGTTCAACTCGACCTCTGCTCGATCGCAAAAGGCTACGCGGTCGATCTCGTCATCGAGCGTCTCCAATCCGCTGATACACTTTCCTGCTTCGTCGAAATCGGCGGAGAATCCCGCGGGATCGGCTGCAAACCCGACGGCCAGCCTTGGTGGTGCCGGCTCGAGTCCTCCGCTGACGCCGCCCGCACCTTGCCGCCCACCGTCGCCGCCGCCTGCGACCTCGCCATCGCCACGTCGGGCAACACCCTCCGCAAACGCCTCCTGCCCGACGGCCGCGAGCTCGGCCACATCGTCGATCCACTTCGCAACGATCCGCCGTCCCCCACGCTCGAAAGCGTCACCGTTCTCGCGCCGACGTGCATCGACGCCGACGCTTTCGCCACCGCCCTTTTTCTCCTCGGCTCGCGCGAGGGCTGTCGCTTCGCGGAGCAACACGACCTCGCCGCGCTCTTCGTCGAACGCACCCCGCCCGCCGGCTACCGCGAACACTGGTCGCCGCGCTTCGCCGCGTTTCTCGAGTAAACGATCCATCGCCACGCCCGCACCCCATGAAATTCACCGCCGCTTTCGCCGTGTCCGCTTTCGTCATCTTCGGCGCCGGCTGCCAAACCACCGCAACCGACGCCCTCGCCGCTTCCACACCCAACGCCGCCACGTCCGAAAACGAACCCCGAAACACAACCTACCTTTTCGGCTGGGGCGACGTTCCCGCCGCCACCGCAAAACCCCGCGGCGGCACCTCCCGCGGCGCTCCGGTCACACTCGCGCCCGCCCAGCCGCTGCCACTCCCCGCGATCGCCTCCGCCCCCAGCGCCTTCGAGCGCGATCGCGCCGCCATCCTCGCCCTCGCAGGCGACTATCGCGTCAGTTTCCACTTCATGGAAACGCTCGGCCTCACCGCCGATCACACGCCCGCACCGCCGTATCACTCCTGGGCCACCGAACACGTTCGCGTCATCGCCGACACCGGTCGCTTCATCAGCCTGCAACACACGCTCGTGATGTTTTTCCAGTCCGACGACGGCTCCGTATCCTCGCCCATGATACAGAAACACTGGCGCCAGGACTGGACCTACGAGGACACCGATCTTCACCCCTACGCCGGCGATCGCTCGTGGTCCCGCCGCCGACTCTCTTCCGCCGAAGCCGCCGGCACCTGGTCTCAAGCCGTTTTCCAAGTCGACGACTCCCCGCGCTACGAAGCCTTCGGCCGCTGGGAGCACCGCGGCAATCTTTCCACTTGGACCGGGTCCCGCGAGTTCCGACCGCTCCCGCGCCGCGAACATTCCGTCCGCAACGACTACGCCCTCCTGGAGGGCACGCACCGCATCGTCCTCACCCCCACCGGCTGGCTTCACGAACAACACAACCGGAAACGCGTCGCCGCCGAACCCGCCGACCGCCCGCAGTATCTCGCCGAAGAGCTCGGCCTCGATCGCTACGAACGCATCTCCGCCCCCAGTCTCGAAGCCGCCGACGCCTCCCTCGCCCAAACCGAACCCTACTGGTCGCTCGTTCGCCAAACATGGGCAGACCTCTTCTCCCGCCACGATCGTTTCACACTGCGCGCCGAAGCCGACGGCAAGCGGCTGTTCGAAGAGCACTTCGCCTACGCCGCGAAACTCGCGTCCGGAGAACCTTTCGATCCCGCCGACGCCGAACGCCACGCGCGTGAAACCATCGCCCGTTTTCTCGTTCAATAACCGGCATGCCTCCAGCTACTTTCGACCTCACTGCTGTTGCTAACTCCTAAACCTCCATCACACTCGCCGCCTATGAAACCGCTCGCCGATACGTCCACCAAAGCCACCCGCACGGATTCGCCGATCGTCTCGGCCCTCAACCTCCTCCTCGCCGACTCCTACGCGCTCATGGCTCTCACCCATCACGCGCACTGGAACGTCGAAGGCCCGGGCTTCTTCGCCCTCCACAAAGCGTTCGAAGAACAATACGAGCACCTCTTCAAAGCCGTCGACGACATCGCCGAACGCATCCGCGCCCTCGACTCCTACGCCCTCGGCGGCCTCCGCGCCTTCGCGAAAGAAGCCGGCATGGACGAATTCGCCACCGGCGCCATTCCCGCCCGCGATTACGTCGCCTCCCTCATCATCGCTCACGAAAAGACGCTCAACGACGCCCTCGCCCTCCGCGACGCCGCCGGCCGCGCCGAGGACCTCGAAACACAGGATCTTGCCATCGAGCGCATCACTTGGCATCAGAAGACCACTTGGATGCTCAAGAGCTATCTGAAATCCGTCTGATTCTTCCCTAAAACTCTCTCCAACAACATCACTCCGCCGCGGCAATCTCATCGCGGCGGATTCCTTCTTCCCTCCCAAATCACCCTTCACTTTTCCGCGCCGACCTCCGTCGGCGCTTTTTAAAGATCCTCTGCTGAGACTGAGTTTCACTCCTAATGAACGCCGCCACGCCCGCCGACCTCGCTCTTTCCTCCTCTTCCTCGTCTCCATTTCCGGGCGCCGCTTGTCCTCTCAATCACGGCACCGCCGTCGTCGACCAACTGCTCGCCGCCATCACCCGCGATCGCGCCGACGAATCCTTCGAGATCGCACTCGATGCCGCCCTCGACTTCCGCCTGCTGCTCGCGACTGAAACCGATCCCGAAACCCTGCTCTCCGCCTTTCTCCGCCTGCGCCACATCGCCGAAGAGCGACACTACCTGGCCTGCTTCCGCCTCCGCCGCTGGCTCGAAACCCAATTCTGCGCGCTCGTCTATCTCGACCGCTGCCAGCCCCCGCTCACCCTTCCCCTGACCCTCGATCTCGCCAACTGCACCCAGCTTCGCACGCGCTGCGCCTGCTTGGCCGCAGACGACCTCCGCAATCTGCCCTGGATCCGCGTCCGCTTCGCCCGAACCTCCGCCACCACACCCGCGTTACGCTAAACCGCCCCGCGCCCCGCGCCGCGCCCATGCGTTTCCGCCAAATCCTTTTCTGGGCGCACCTCGTCGCCGGCCTCATCGCCGGTCTCTCGATCGCGATCATGTGCTTCACCGGCACAGTCCTCGCCTTCGAGAAACAACTCGTGTCCTGGTCCGAACGCGACGCCCGCCGCGTCCCCGTCCCCGCGGAAAATCCAACCCGTCTCCCGCTCGACACGCTCCTCGAGCACGTCCGCTCCGCCCAGCCCGAAGCCCGTCCCGCTTCAATCATCCTCTCCGCCGATCCCCGCGACGCCGTGACCGTCTCCCTCGGTCGCGACAACTCCATCTTCGTCAACCCTTACACCGGCGCCGTCCAAAAACCCGCCTCCACCGTCGTCCACGACTTCATGCACGTCATGGAGGACTGGCACCGCTTCCTCGCCCTCTCCGGCGACGCCCGCCCCACCGGCAAACTCATCAACGGCATCTGCAACATCGCTTTCTTCGTCCTCGCCGTCACCGGCCTCTATCTCTGGATCCCGCGCAACGGATCCTGGCGCAGCGTGCGCGCAGTCACCTTCCTCAATCTTTCCGCCCGCGGCAAAGCCCGCGATTTCAACTGGCACAACGTGATCGGCCTCTGGACCGCGCCCGTCCTCATCGTCCTCACGCTCACCGCGATTCCCATCTCCTTCCGCTGGGGCAACGATCTCGTTTACCGCCTCGTCGGCGAAGAACCTCCCGCGCGCGGCCCCGGTGCCGCCACCGCACCCGCTCCCGATCTCCCTCCGCCAGCACCCGGCGCGAACCCGCTCTCCCGCGAAGCTCAATTCGCCGCCATCCAATCCGCATTTCCCAACTGGCAACAAATCACGCTTCGTCTCGCCGCCCCGGGACGCAGCCAACCCCCTCCCTCTCGCGCCGAGCGCCCGTCCGGCCCCCAACCGCTCACCTTCCTCGTCAAAACGCCAAACAGCTGGCCACGCACCGCAACCACCACCGTTTCGCTGAATCCTTTCACCGGCGATTTCCTCCGCACCGAATCATTCGCCGATCTCAGCACCGGTCGCCAGATCCGCTCCTGGACGCGTTTCCTTCACACCGGCGAAGCCCTCGGCGTCGGCGGCCAACTCATCGCCGGCGTCGCCTCTCTCGGCGGTTGCGTCCTCGCCTACACCGGCTTCGCCCTCGCCTGGCGCCGTTTCTTCCCCCGAAAACCCGCCGCCTAAACCGGTAGGGCCAACCCTCGGGTGAGCCGTCTGGATTTTCTCTGGAGCTTGGACCTTGGAGCTTGGAGCTTCCCTCCCGCGCACGCTCCCTCCTCCTTGTATTCAGTTCAAACGCGTCCCCATGTCTCCCGCCGAAATTTTCGCCCAAGTCGCCCAACTCATGCGCGACGGCCAAGCCCTCGAATCGCGCCCGTCGCCTGAAACGCTCCCGGCCGCCCTTCGCCACTACGAACAAGCCATCGCGCTCCTCCGCACCCTTCCCGTTTCCCAGCCCGAGGTCCGTCACCAGCTCGCACTCGCCGCGATGAACCGCGGCAACGCCCTCCAACGCCAAAACACCCCCGAATCCCTCGATCGCGCCATCCAGGCCTACGACGAAGCCATCGCCTTTTTCCGCACGCTCCCGCTCGACGCTTCCCCCGACGTCCGCAACAGCCTCGGCGCCGTGTGGATGAATCGCGGCCACGCGTTTCACCTCAAAAACGACGCCTCCGCCCTCGTCGAATCCGTCCGCTGCCAACAGGAAGCCATCGCCGTCCTTCGCACGCTTCCATTCGATTCGCATCCTTCCTTCCAGCTCAACCTCGCCGCCGCCTGGATGAACCAGGCCAACGCCTTTCTCGCCATCGACGAAGACGACCGCGCCGCCGAAGCCGCCCGCGAAGCCATCGCCCTCGCCGCCCCCCGCGAACGCCAGCATCCCGCCCTCGCCGACGTCGCCCTCAAAGCCCGCCGCGCTCGCTGCGAAGCCATCGGCCGCCTCCTCTATCGCTCCAGCCGGCGCAACGAACCTACCGACTCCCTCGCCGACGAAGCCAGCGACCTCGTCGACGATGGCCTCGCCGTCGCCCGCCACTGGGAAACCCAGGGCGTCCCGCATTTTCGCGCCACCGCCACCCGTCTCTACGCTTTCGGCGCCCAACTCTACCGCCTCCACCTCCCCGACTTCCTCGCCGAATTCCTTCTCGAACACCTCGATCCCGAACAATCCCCCGGCGCCATGAGCAGCTCGCCCGATCTTCACTTCATCGCGTCCGACACCCTCACCCAGGCGAAGCTCGACCTCGAATCGCGCCAACAGATCTTCCTCGATACTCCCCAAACCGCCCGCCTCCTCGATCGATTGCGCACATTTCGCGAAGCCGACACCCGCCTCGCCGCCCTTCGCACCCGTTTTCTGCCCCAAACCTGACAAATATCGAACGATCTTCGCCCAACCTCGTCGAATACGGCAGCTCACCGTTTTTCGACCGACGCCAAACCTTCGATGAAATTCGCCGCCGCGCTGCTGGCACTCTTCGCACTCTTTTTCACCACGTCTTGCACCAGTCTCTACACGGATCGAAATCCGCGCACCGATTTCAGCACCCTTAAACGCTTCTACGTCGAACGCCGCCTCGCCGATAACCACCACATCGACCGCGCCATCGTCGCCGAACTTCAGGCCATGGGCCTCGAAGCTTCCTCCGGCCCGATGACCATGATGCCCCGCGAGGTCGACGCTATCATCACCTACCACGACGAATGGGCGTGGGACTTCAAAACCTACCTCATTCAACTCCACATCCAAATCCGCAGCGCTCATCGCGACCAACCGCTCGCTTTCGGCACCTACCGCCAGCCCAATCCGCTCCCGAAGCAACCCGACGAGGTCATCCGCGCCATCCTTTCCCGCCTGCTAAAGCATCCCTAAAATCCCGCTGCTTCCGGCTCGGATCTCGACACCAACGCCATTCCTTTCAACCTCCGCCCCACCCCGTCCGTTCCCCTATGAACAAGTTACCCCTGTGCGCGTTGCTCGGTGCTGCGCTCTTCGTCGTCTCCGGCACCATCCTTCTCATCCAACTCGCGCCCACTCCCGATCCCTTCCCGCTTTTTCTGCCTCTCGTCTGGAACGTCATCATGGTCGGCATCGGCTCCAGCATCATTCTCCGCTGCGACTGCGCCCGCTGCGCCGGCATCGTCTGGGGCATCTTCTGTCTCCTCGCCTCCCTCGCCCTCGGCGCCGCCGCCTTCTACTGGCTGCTCCCGCAGCAAACCGAACCCCTTGGCACCGCGCGCCTCGTTTTCATGCTTCTCACCGTCGGCTTCGGCATCGTTTTCGGCATCTGGCAACTGATCGCCTTCCACAGCCCCGCCGTCCGCCAGCGGCACGAACGCGAATCGCACGCCCACGAGCTCACCCACGCCCACCGCGGCTGATCGCTCGACCCTCGGTCATGGAGGCGCGGCGCCCCCACCGCGCTTTTTTCGTGCCCGCGTTCACGTCGCACATCCATCCGCGCGTCCCGCTTGCACTCCCGCCCCAGCCCCAGCTTCGCGACCCACCGCATGCCCGCCCGCGCCGGGTTCCCAACCTACA
>JAFAAS010000039.1 GCA_023426435.1 Verrucomicrobiota bacterium
TCTCCGAAAACCGAATACACCTCACCCTCCCCGCCGGCACTTACCATTTCGCCGTCACCCCGTAGCGGCATGCCGACCGCAACGCTACATCCATCGGCTCCCCACCTACGCCTTGGCGTATTTACGCGCCAATTTTCGCAACGCCTTCAACTCCTCCGAACGCGCTTTGCGAAAACGCCGCTGCCGCTCTGCATTGTTATTCCTCTTTTCTTCGACTGACTTCGCGGGACGTCCAGCCCGCAACCGCAACGGAAGATCTACGGATGGCGTGAAAATATTGCGCCGCTTGAAGGCGGCCGGAGCGTGCGCCAATGCGAGCGCGCGCAGCAACGGACTGTCGGCACCTTCATCAAACACCGGCTCGCTCGCGCTGCGTCCTGTCGCGAACGCCCATGCAGGAGCTGGCTGGCCGATCTTTCGCGCCAGATGTTCCGCATACGCCGCCAGCCAGGCATCCGCGATGTCCCCTTGTTCGAACCGGCCGCGCAGGCGAGGTGGGGCATCGGCAATAGTGGCCAGCGCCTGTCCGCGCGAAGACGCCCTCCGCAGCTCGTGGAGCCAGTCTCGCAGATTGGCGCCGAACTCGTGCAGCGATGCCGATCGTTCGGCAACTTCCCTCAGTGTTTTCGGACGTGTAATCATGTTCAGGATTGAATCGCACTTGCGACCACTTCGCGCGCTTCAGCGGCGAGTGCGTCATGCGGGAAAAACTTGTCGTAAATAGCCTCGGCCGCATCGACCGATTTGATTCCCATTTTGCGAATCAGAAACCGGATGTCGCCGTAGTCGCCTGGATAGCCGGGCAGCGGCGGACGACAGGCGCGGAGTTTCATGGCAAGAAGATAAGCTGAGGTCGGCACAGTTATCCGTAGTCCTTCGCCAAACTCATCCTCCGGCAGACGTCGCTTGGCCTCTTTCTCGGCCAGGAACTGCTTCACGTCATCGTTCAACCAATCATCTGGCAACCCGAATTCGGCCGCGACCCTCGCCGCCAACTTCCTGCCGATTTGATCCTGGCGGACGACCGCATCGACATCCTTGGTCGCATCGCGTGATCCATAGACCAGCGTGAACACAGCGCCGCCATACAGCGAAATTTCGAGCGTCACTCGCTGCGCGTGCGCCAACTCCCCCAAACGTCGAAGCGCGTGGACGATTCGGTTCCGATTGAGCGGTTCGTAGGGCACGATAAACCGTTACGTCACGCTCTAGTTCTTTCAAGCTGCGAATTGCAGGCGCATCATTTCACCTTCCCTCCCATCGCGAGCTTCGAGCCGCATCAACTCCGGTGGGCGCACCACGCCTGCAATCCGAGTAGATAACGCCGCACAAAGAGATCGTCGACCACCGCCACCGGCGCGCGTCGGGGATCGTCCGTATAGGCAAACCCGCGTCCTTCCAGCAGCGTGATGCGCATCGTGTCGAAAAACTCCGACGACACCGGGTTCATCGCCACCAGTGGCCGACTCTCTCCCGTATCCACCTCTCCGTTACGCAGGAGAAACGGCTGCGGCCGAAACGTAGGCGACTGCGCGTAATCGATCAGCAGCGCCGCGTGATCCACGCCCGGGATCTCCTTAAGCCCTTCGATGATCCTGCACTGCAGTTCCACGTTCTTGATCGCGGCCCACCGCATCCTCCTCCGCGGTGCCGAAACGTCCCAACAGCGGTTTCACCCCGAAAAGATCGAAGAATCCCGCGTTGACGCGCATCCCCGCCAATCGCTGCGGGCTTCCGTCCTCCTCGTTCATCCCGCTCGCGCGATTCCGCTCTTCCAGGATCTCCAAATGCAGCCGCATCTCTTCCGCCATCTCGGCTTCAAGTTTTCGTCGACCAAAGAGCCCGCTCAGGCTGGACCAAAATTTCATTCGACTCGCTTGGTTTGAACAGAAGGCAACGAAGTTAACAAAGAGTTCAGCTCTTGATCGGGTCTCTTCGTTTCCTTCGTTACCTTCTATAAAACGGTTCGGGGCCGAGCCATTCCCCAGCACCAAATTGATCGCCGTCAAAAGCCGCGCCCAGCTCTGCTCCTCCGACTGCAACTACTTCTTCCCCGACGCCGTCAGCGAATAAAATTTCGCCTTCCGGTTGTTCTCCGAAACACCCCACTCCGACTTCTGCGCCCACACGCTCGCGACGACGTTCCCTCTCAACCCCGAACTTCGCGCCCCTTGGCGCTCTTCGCGGTTTCCACCGAATCGTCCGAGTTGGCGATTCCCCGCCACGGCTGGAAATTGGTGTGCATTCGTGTCCATTCGTGGTTCACATCCCTTTTCTCCATCCATGTTCGAATCGCTCACCGAAAAACTCGGCAACGCCCTCCGCAACCTCCGCGGGGTCGGCACCCTTTCCGAAGAAAACATGGCGGAAGCGCTCAAGGAAGTGCGCACCGCCCTCCTCTCCGCCGACGTCCACTTCAAAGTCGCGCGCGAATTCGTCGAGCGCGTCCAGGAGAAAGCCGTCGGCCAACAGGTCACCAAGGGCGTCGCTCCCGGCCAGCAGGTCGTCAAAATCATCCACGACGAGCTCGTCAGTCTCCTCGGCGAAGGCACCACCGGCCTCTCCACCGCCCGCCCGCTCAAGATCCTCATGGTCGGTCTCCACGGCTCCGGCAAAACCACCTCGACCGCCAAGCTCGGCAAGCTCCTCAAAAAACGCGGTTATCGTCCGTTCGTCGCCGCGTGCGACATCTACCGCCCCGCCGCGATCGATCAGCTCGAGATTTTGGCGAAGCAAGAAGAGCTCGGTTTCTACGCGGACCGAAAC
>JAFAAS010000120.1 GCA_023426435.1 Verrucomicrobiota bacterium
AAGTTGTTGTGGGGGTGAGAGTGAAAGGGAAAGTGAAAGTGAGGGTGAAAGTGAGGGTGTGAGGGGGGAGGTGGATTCGGGTCTTCACTTTCACTTTCACTTTCACTTTCACTCTCCGCGATGGCGCGTTTGAATGTCCGGCAGATGTGGGCGGCGAAGTTGGCGGGGAAAGCGATCCCGGCGGCGGTGCGCGTGGTGGGCGCGGCGGAGACGGCGGCGGAGGCGGTTGGGTTGCGACCGCGAGCGGCGTTCAACGGGCGGGTGTTGGGGATCGATCCGTCGTTGCGCGGGACGGGGTTGGCGTTGATCGAATTTGTGCCGGGGCGGCAGCCGGTGTTGTTGCGGTGTGCGACGGTGCGAGTGCCGTCGCGGGAGACGATGGCGTCGGCGTTGGCGGAAATCCATCGGGCGGTGTTGGCGATGTTGGAAGGTGCGGAGGTGCGGCACGTGGCGTTGGAGCAGACGATTTACGTGCAGAATTTTCAGACGGCGCAGATTCTGGGAGCGGCGCGCGGAGCGGCGATTGCGGTGGCGGCGTTGTGCGGGCGGGAGGTTTTTGAATATCCGCCGCTGCGGGTGAAGCAGGCGGTGGTGGGGGCGGGGCGGGCGAGCAAGGAGCAGATGGCGCGGACGGTGATGGCGTTGTTGGGGCACGGACGGCCGTTGGCGCCGGATGAGGCGGATGCGGCGGGCGTGGCATTGTGCCATGCATTTACGTGGCGAGGGTGAGAAGCGCGGGAGGAAGCAGGGCGGTAGGGCGTCCTTATTCGGGCAATAAATGCGTGGGGAATGGCAACTGTGGTTGGTTGTCGGAAACCAAACAAAGGCGCAGAATGGGTGGACTCGATGAAAGCGAAAGGCGGGTATTTTTCGTTTCGGCCTAAAATTCTGGAATCGTTGCGCGGGTATGACCGGCAGCGGTTCGTGACGGATGCGATGGCGGGGTTGACGGTCGGGATCGTCGCGCTGTCGTTGTGCATCGGGTTGGGAATCGCGTCGGGGGTGACGCCGGCGGCGGGGCTTTATACGGGAATCGTGGGCGGGTTTATCGTGTCGGCGCTGGGTGGATCGCGGGTGCAGATCGGCGGGCCGGCGGGAGCGTTTGTGGGATTGGTGGCGATGATCGGCGCGGAATACGGGCTCTCGAATTTGCTCATCTGCACGATGATGGCGGGGGCGATGATGTTCGCGATGGGCGCGTTGCGGCTGGGATCTTTGATCCGGTTTGTGCCGCAGCCGGTGACGATGGGATTCACGTGCGGCATCGCGATCACGATCATGGCGACGCAGTTGCGGGCGCTGGGCGGGCTGCAGGTGGAGGATGAACCGGCGGAGTTTGTGCCGCGGATGATCGCGTTGTATCAGGCGTTGCCGACGGTGAACTGGCAGGCGCTGGGGCTGGGCGCGGTGTCGTTGTTGATCGTGGCGAAATGGCCGGCGAGGTGGAGCAAGCGCGTGCCGGGTTCGATCGTGGCGGTCGTGGCGGCGACGATGGCGGTTTATTTTGGCGGGATGAACGTGGAGACGATTGGGAGCGCGTTTGGCGGAATTCCGCGCGGGTTGCCGACGGTGGAGTTGCCGGACTTCGATTGGCGCACGCTGGAGCATTTGATCGCGCCGGCGTTTACGATCGCGATGTTGGGATCGATCGAGTCGTTGTTGTCGGCGGTGGTGGCGGACGGGTTGATCGACGATCGCCACGATTCGAATCAGGAGCTGATGGCGCAAGGCGTCGCGAATCTGGTGGTGCCGATGGTGGGCGGGATTCCGGTGACGGGCGTGATCGCGCGGACGGCGACGAACATCCGCAATGGTGCGACTTCGCCGGTGGCGGGGATCGTGCACGCGGCGTTTTTGCTGGTGGTGCTGCTCGCGGCGGCGCCGTTGGCGTCGCATGTGCCGTTGGTGGCGCTGGCGGCGGTGCTGGTGATGGTGGCGCTGCGGATGGGCGAGTGGGATGAGTTTCTCTGGCTGACGCGGCGGCCGAAGGAGGATGGACTGGTGTTTCTGACGACGTTTGGGCTGACGGTGTTGTTCGATCTGACGATCGCGGTGGGCGTGGGGATGATTTTGGCGGCGGGGTTGTTCGTGAAACGGGTGGCGGACACGACGGAAGTGCGGGCGATGGCGGGCGTGGGGGTGGAGCCGTCGGAGCATCCGTTGGAGCGCGAGGCGGTGAAACGGTTGCCGCGCGAGGCGGTGGTGTATCGCGTGTTTGGAGCGCTGTTGTTCGGCGCGGCGGACAAATTGGAGACGGTGCTGCGTCGCGCGGGCGGGGAGACGCGGGTGATCGTCTTGCACATGGCGGCGGTGACGGCGATGGATTCGACGGCGTTGAATCGCCTGGAGGATTTGCACGCGAAGCTGCGCCGTCACCGGACGCATTTGATTTTGTGCGGGCCGCACACGCAGCCCTATTTCACGCTGGAGAAGGCTGGATTTCTCGACGCGGTGGGGCGGGAAAATGTGGTGGCGGACTTGCCGGCGGCGGTGGAGCGGGCGCGGGAGTTGGTGGACGCGACTCGCTCACGATCGTAGCTTCGGAGCGAACGGACTGGCCGATCGGCGCGTGGGGGAGCGCGCCCTGTCTAGCTCAAGACGGATTTGATGGCTTTGCCGAGCTCGGCGACGCGGTAGGGCTTGGTGAGGTAGTTGCAGAAGCCCATGTCGATGAAGCGGCGGTGCATGTCCTCGTTGTCGTAGCCGGTGCAGACGATGGCGCGGACGTCGGGGTCGAGGTCGCGAAGGGCCTTGAAACATTCCTCGCCGCCCATGCCGCCGACGACGGTGATGTCGAGGATGACAGCATCGTAGGGCCGGCCGATGTTGAGGTAGCGTTTGTAGAGGGTGATCGCTTCCTCGCCGTTTTTCGCGAGGTCGTATTTGTAGTCGAGGCTCTGGAGCATGTTTGCGGTGAGCGACGAGATCTTCGGGTCGTCGTCCATGAACAAAATGCGGCCGGTGCCGAAGCGGAGGGACGGAGCGCGGCGCGGTTGGATTTCGACGGGAGCGTCGGCGCGCGGGAGGAAAATGGTGAACGCGGTGCCGGTGCCGACGACGGAGTCGACGCCGAGCTGGCCGCCGTGTTTGCGGACGATGGAGAGCACGGTGGCGAGGCCGAGGCCGGTGCCGTGTTTTTTCGTGGTGAAGAACGGATCGAAGATCTTTTCGAGATTTTCCGGGGGGATGCCGCTGCCGTTGTCGCGAACTTCGAACTCGACGTAATCGCCGGCGGGGAGCGGCGGAATCTGGTCGGCGGCGAGGTGGGTGTTGGCGGCGCGGAGTTGCAGCTTCGCGCGGTGCGGAGCGCCGGGCATCGCCTGGAGGGCGTTGACGATGAGGTTTTGGAAGACCTGAAGAATCTGAGCGCGATCGACGCGGACGGGCTCGATGTTTTCGGCGACCTCGAGGGTGATTTCGGCGTCGGAGCCGGCGGCGGCGATCTTGATGGCGTCGGCGAGGATGTCTTTCGCGGCGACGACGCTTTGGGTGCCGGCGCCGCCTTTGGCGAACATCAGGAGCTGTTTCGTGAGACCCTTGGCGGTGAGGCAGGATTTTTCGGCGTCGTCGAGGGCGGAGTAGTCGCGGTTGTCTTTGGCGAGCGAGATGCCGCCGAGGATGGTGGTGAGAAGATTGTTGAAGTCGTGGGCGATGCCGCCGGCGAGGAGACCGAGGGATTCGAAGCGGTTGGCTTTGACGAGCTCCTCGGGGGTGAGGGACATCTCGGCGGGGTCGCGGAAAACGACGATGACGCCGCGCGGTTTGCCGGTGGGATCGTAGGAGGCGCGGGCGGTCCAGACGATCGGGCGTGCTTGGTTTGCGGATACGTCGGACGCGGAGGCTCCGGGAGGGAGCAGGGCGTCTTCGGCGAACAACGGAAGCGGGCTGTCGGCGGACAGCGCGCGGTCGCAAGGATCGTCGGCGGGGCGGCCCGATTCGCGGCGGACGAGGCGGAAGACGTCGCCGAGCGGTTGGTGGGCGAGCTGTTCGGCCGAGAGATGGAGAAGGCGGAGGGCGGCGGGATTGGCGTGGAGGATTTTTCCGACGGCGTCGGTGACGAGCACGCCTTCGGCGAGCGTGGCGAGGGCGTCCTCGGCGAGCGGGGCGGAGAGTTTGTCGCCGGCCAGCGCGGCGGCGAGGACGGCGGGAGCGGGAGTGATGAAGCCGATGACGCGGGCGAGATCGCGTTTGCGGGTGAGCGTGCGGTGGGCGCCGAGGAGGACGGGAAGTTGCGAGCCATCCTTGCGGTGGAGGAGGACGGGTTCGACGAAGTTCGATTGTCCGGGAGCGCGAAGGAGGAACCACGTGTCGACGCCGCCCGGGAGTTCGTCGGGCGGGAGGGCGACGGAGAACGAGGAGAGCTCGTGGGGGAGTTCGTCGTCGCGGTAGCCGAGGGTTTTTTTCCAGGCGGGGGAGAACCAGAAGGATTTGTTGGTGAAATCGAGGTCGAAGGCGCCGAGCGGGCCGGCGCCGCCGAGAAGTTCGAGCCGTTCGTCGTTGGCGAGGGAGGTTTCCTCGAGCTCCTTGCGTTCGGTGATGTCGAGGTGGAGGCCGATGACGCGTTCGAGTTCGCCGGTGGAGGTGAGGATTTGGACGCCGACGCACTGGATCCACACCCAGTGGCCGAGCCGGTGCTTCATGCGGAACTCGACGGAGAATGGGCGGGCGCCGACGGTGAGTTTGCGGCCGAGTTGATCGGGGGCGGCGGAGGAGTCGTCGGGATGGATGAGCTCGCGCCAGGTTTCGAGCGTGTCGGGAAGTTCGGCGTCGACGTAGCCGAGAATTTTTTTCCAGGACGGCGAGTAGGTGACGCGGCCGGAGCGGAGATTGAGATCGAAGAAACCGGCGGCGCCTTTGTCGGCGAGCAGGGCGAAACCCGCATAGCGATCGGAGCCGTCGACGGACGGTGTGGGTGCGACGGCGGCGGGCTGGACGGTGGCGACGTAGGTGTTGGCGGAGGATTTTTCGAGGCGAACGCGAACCTCGCGGGGGGCGCCCTCGCGCGGTTGGGCGAGGAGCGTCGTGGTGTTGTCGAGTGTGGCGCCGAGGATGACCTCCCATTGGGCCTCGAGCCAGTCGGGCTCGTCGGACGTGACCTCGAAAGCGAAGAGGGCGGAGAACGGTTCGCCGTTGAGCTCGTGCTCGGCGGTTTGCCAGAGAGTGCGCGCGGCCTGGGTGGCGCACGTGATCCGGCCGGAGGCGTCGAGGAGAAGGACGGCGGCGAAGTCGGAGGCGGGCGGACGGGAGGCGAACGGAGTGGCGGAAGGTGGGCGCGGGTCGTTCACGGGTGGAGCGAAATCAGCGGTTTGGGATCAACCACGAAGGCACACGAATCGACACGAAGACGAAGTCGGTGGGTCAGGAGGACGGCGGTGCAGAGAGCCAGGAGCGGACGCGGTTTGCGAGGAAATCGATGTAGGGCGGCTGGTCGTTGAGGCAGGGGATTTGTTCGAAGGATTCGCCGCCGGCTTCCATGAACGTGTCGCGACCCTCGCCGCGGATTTCCTCGAGCGTTTCGAGGCAGTCGGCGACGAAAGCGGGGCAGAGGACGAGGATGCGTTTCTTTCCCTGTTTCGGGAGTTGGGCGAGGGTTTCGTCGGTGAACGGCGAGAGCCAGGGTTCGCCGACGAGGCGGGATTGGAAAGTGACCGTGTGTTGGTCGGCGGCAATGCCGGCGCGGGCGACCAGGGCGCGGGTGGTGGCGAGGACTTGGGCGCGGTAGCAAGTCGCGTGGATCGGCGAGCAGGTGGTGCAGCAGTCCTTCACGACCGTGCAGTGGGCGTGAGACGAGTCGGCCTTGCGGAGATGGCGTTCGGGGATGCCGTGGTAGCTGAAAAGGACGAAGTCGTGCGGCTGTTGGAAGTAGGGCGCGGAGACGGTGTAGAGTGCGTCGATGTAATCGGCGTCCTGGAAGAAAGGCTGGATGCAATCGACGCGGAGCCGAGGGGCGAGGCGGGCGGCTTCCTCGTAAACCTTCACGACGACGGTTTCCCAGGACGACATCGCGTAGTGTGGGTATTGGGGGAAGAGGAGAAGCTCCTCGATGCCGTCGGCGGCGATCTGGGCGACGACGGAGGCGATGGACGGCTGGCCGTATCGCATCGCCAGATACACGGGCGTGTCGGGGCCGAGGGCGGCGGCGAGTTTGTCGCGAACGCTTTGGGAGACGAGGATGAGCGGGGAGCCGCGGTCCGTCCAAATTTGTTGATACGCGTGCGCGGAGTTGGCGACGCGTTTGCGGATGATGATCTGGTTGACGAGGAAAGTGCGGAAAGGCTCGGCGGGTTTGTCGATGACGCGTTCGTCGCCGAGAAATTCGCGAAGGTAGCGGGTGACGTCGGGGATGGACGTGGAGTCGGGAGAGCCGAGATTGACGAGAAGGACCGCGCGTTTGGACATGCGGGAGAGATTGGTCGGGGGAAGCGGCGCGATGTCAAACGAGGGCGGAGGCGACGCGGCGGATCGTTCGGAGCGAGGTTTCGGTGCAAAGGCTTGGCAAGGTTTCGGCTTAAGGTAGGGTGCCGCCGCGCCGAAGAGTTCTTCGGGGTGCCGGTCCCCTTCTTCTCACGTTGTAATGCCAGGTCGTATTCACGCTCCTCTTGCGAGGCTGCGCGGCTGTCTGCCCCTTTGGGCGGGGCGCGTGGTGTTGTTGGGCTGTGGAGGGATCCCCGTGGTGGCACGGGCGGCGGAGGAGGCGCGGGCGTCGAGTGACGGCGTGTGGTGGGCGGCGGGCGCGCTGGTGGTGGGTGCGGGGGCGTTGGTGGCGGCGCGCCGGCGGGTGCGGCGGTGGCTGAGTGAGAGCAAGACGAAGCAGTTGAAGGAAGTGCTGGAGTTTGCGGACTGCCTGTTGTGGCAGGCGAAGGTGAGGGTGACGGAGGAGACGTGGCACTGGAGCGAGTTTACGTTGCAGCCGACGGGGTTGTCGCGGCGGTTGTTCGAAGGCCGGGATGCGCCGGATGTAGCGGGATTATGGAGACAGTTTGACGTGCCCGAGAGGAGGGAGATGGATGAACGGTGTCGCGCGGCGTTGGAGAGGGCCGAGGCGGGCTACGAGCAGCAGTTTCGGATCCGGATGGCGGGAGGAAAAACGGTCTGGTTGCGCGAAAGCGTGTCGATCACGCGGACGGGTCCGAACGAGTTCTGGCTGGTGGGGCTGGCGACGGACATCACGGCGCAGCGGGAAGCGGAAGTGGCGCGCAAGGCGTCGGAGGAGCGGCTGCAGCAATTGTTGGCGCGGGCGGATTGCATGTTGTGGCAGGCGACGGTGCAGCAGGATGAGGCGGGGGAGTTTCACTGGGAATGGTTTGTGCCGCGATCGGAGTTGTTTCGACGGATTGCCGGCGGGAACGCGGAGCCGACGCGGATGCCGTGGGATCGGACGCGGGTGCCGGAGTATGCGGAGATCGAGGCGCGGAGCCGGGAGGCGATGCGGCAGGGATTGCCGGGCTACGAGCAGGCGTTTCGCGTGGTGCTGGGGCGAACGGTGCTCTGGTTGCATGAACAAGTGACGGTGCGAAAGGAAGGGGAGCGCCGGTGGCTGTTGGAAGGCGTGGTGATCGACAACACCGCGCAGCGCGAAGCGGAGGAATCGAAGCGGGCGAGCGAGGCGCAGTTGCAGCAGGTGGTGGAGACGGCGGATTTTTTGTTGTGGCATGCGCGGGTGTTTCAAATGCCGGAAGGCCGGCTGCACTGGGTGATGAACGTGCCGAGCTCCGCGCTATATCGGAAGTTGTTCGGACGGGATCCGGGAGATCCGGTGGTGCTGCCGTGGCGTGAACTCCTGGACGGCGCGGCGGCGGACGAGATGGATGCGCGGGCGCAGGCGGCGATTCTGGAAGGCGCGGGAGGCTATGAGCAGGAGCTGGTTGGAAGAAGGGAGGGGCAGCGTTGCTGGCTGCAGGAGCAGGCGACGATTCGAAAAGTGGCGCCCGGGGAGTGGCAGCTGGTGGGAATCGTGACGGACGTGACGCAGCGGCGAATCGCGGAAGGGGCGCGGCAGGCGAGCGAGCGGGCGTTGCGGGAGATTTTGGAGCGCGCGGATTGTTTGTTGTGGCGGGCGACGGTGCGGAAGGACGAAGCGGGACGATTGCGGTGGGAGGATTTCGAGCTGCCGAATTCGCGGTTGAGCGAGGAGTTGTTCGGGGTGCAGGCCGCGGACGGACGCGATCATCTCTGGGATCTGGAGCAAGTGCCGCAGATGCAGGAGATGAATCAGCGGAGTGCGGACGCGATTTCGCGGGGCGCGAGCAGTTACGAGCAGGAGTTTCAGGCGGAAGGGACGAAGCGAAACCGGTGGTTGCACGAACGCGTGACCGTGTCGGTGGTCGGCGAGCAGGAGTGGCAGCTGGTGGGAGTGGTGACGGATGTCACCGAGCGGCACGAAGCGCAGGAAGCGCAGCGGCGGAGCGAAGCGCGATTGGAGGAGTTGTTGCGGCGGGCGGACTGCGCGATCTGGCAGGGGCACGTGCGGCGGCGCGAAGACGGGGAGTTCGTGTGGAGCTTGTATGTGCCGCGGTCGCGGTTGCACCGGAGGATTTTTGGATGCGATCCGGATGCGCACAGTTTTCGGTGGAGCGAGATGGGGATTCCGGAGTGGCCGCAGATGGTGCGGACGGCGCGAACCGCGTTCATCAGCGGAGCTCCGGGTTACGAGCAGGTGTTTCATATTCCGAAACCGGAAGGCGATATCTGGGTGGCGGAGCAGGCTTCCATCACGCCGAGAGGCCCGGGCGAGTGGGATGTGGTCGGGGTGATCGTGGATATCACGGCGCGGCGCAACGCGGAGGAAGCGCGGCGGGCGACGGAGGCGCAGTTGCGTCAGATTCTCGAACTCGCCGAGTGCATGGTGTGGGAGGCGGCGGTGTCGGAGGGTGGCGACGGCCAGCTGGCGTGGGCTTTCTACACGACGCGCTCGGTGTTGTATCGCCGGTTGTTCGGGGATGGCCAGGGGCCGGCGAAACTCAGTTGGAACAAGCTCAATGTGCCGGAGCGATCGGAGATGCATGAACGCGCGACGCGGGCGATCCGGGGAAAAGCGCCCGGTTATGAGCAGGAGTTTCGCGTGCTGCTGCATGAGCGCGTGGTGTGGCTGCGAGAAGTCGTGACGATTTCGCCGCGAGAAGCGGGGCAGTGGCGGCTGGTTGGGGTGATCACCGACATCACGGCGCAGCGGGAGGCGCAGGAGGCGCAGCGAGCGAGCCAGGCGCAGCTCGAGCAGATGCTGGCGAGCGTGGATTGTTTGTTGTGGCAGGCGCGGGTGTTCGAGACGGCGGAGCGGCGGTTGCGCTGGGTGATGTTCGTGCCGAGGTCGCGGTTGTATCGGGAGTTGTTTGGGCGCGACCCCGACAATCCCGCGACGCTGGCGTGGCCGAACCTGGTGGATGCGGCGACGTGCGGAGAGATCGACGAACGGGCGCGGACGGCGATCTTGTCGGGGGAAAGCGGATACGAGCAGGAGTTTCGGGCGCAGCGCGGCGAACGGGGTTTCTGGCTGCATGAGCAAGTGACGATTTCGGCGGTGGCGCCCGGCGAGTGGCGATTGGTCGGCGTCATCACGGATTTGAGCGAGCGGCGGGCGGCGGAGCAGGCGGTGCGGGCGTCGGAGCTGCGTTACCGCACGCTTTATCAGCATACCCCGGTGGCGATCGTGGAGGCGGATTTCTCGGAAGTCGGGCGCTGGATGCAGACGCTGCGGGAGGAAGGCGTGAGCGATCTCGGCGCCACGTTGCGCGCGGAACCGAAGCTGGTCGTGGAGGCGGCGAAGCGGGTGCGCGTGGTCGATTGCAATGACAGCGCGATGACGATGCTGCGGGCGAAGGCGAAGAGCGATTTTCGGCGGAAACGCTGGATGCTGGCGACGCCCTCGTCGCTCGAAGTGATTCGCGCGGCGATGGTGAGCCTGTGGGAAGGGCGCAACACGCTGGAGTCGGAGATGGAGATGAAGGACTTCGACGGACACATGCACCAGATGCATCTGCGCTGGTGGATGGAGCGGACGGACACGGGGCTGGATTTGCAGCAGTCGGTGATGGTGTTCGTGGATTTGACGGAGTTGAAGCAAGCGGAAGCGGCGCTGGCGGCGGAGAAGGAAAGGCTGGCGGTGACGCTGCGCGCGATGGCGGAAGGGGTGATCACGACGGACGTGGAAGGCCGGGTGCAGTTCATGAATCCCGCGGCGGTGGCGTTCACGCAGCGCCAGAGCGAATCCGCGATCGGGCGGCCGGTGGCGGAGATTTGTCGGTTGGAGAACGACCGGACGGGAGAGCCGGTGGAAGTGCCGGTCCGGCGGGTGGCGCAGGGCGACGTGGTGTTGGAGTTGCCGACCCGGACGAGACTGGTCGCGGCGGAGGGGGCGAGCCGGTTGGTGGAAGGATGTTGTGCGCCGATTCATTCGGCCAGCAGCGCGGTGATCGGAACGGTGCTGGTGTTTCGCGACGTGACGGAGCACGACCGGTTGGAGCAGGAATTGGTGAGAGCGACGAAGCTCGAGTCGGTGGGCATTCTTGCGGGCGGAATCGCGCACGATTTCAACAACATCCTGACGGCGGTGATGGGGAACGTGGCGCTGGCGGCGCTGGATGTGGATCCGGCATCGGAAACGGGACGGAGCTTGCGCGAGGCGGAGAAAGCGACGTTGCGCGCGCGGGATTTGACGCAGCAATTGCTGACCTTTGCGAAAGGCGGGGAGCCGGTGCGGACGGCGGTGCAGTTGGACGGGATCGTGAAGGAGATGGCGACCTTCACGCTGCATGGGTCGCGAGTGAAAGCGGAGTATGCGTTCGCGGCGGACTTATGGCCGGCGGATGCGGACAAGGGGCAGATCGGCCGCGTGGTGCAGAACCTGGTGCTCAACGCGGTGCAGGCGATGCCGGAAGGCGGGACGGTGAAAATCGCGCTGGCGAACGAACGGATCGACGGGTTGTCGCGGCTGGCGCTGGCGCCGGGAGATTACGTGCGCATCGAAATTTCGGATACGGGAGTGGGCATCAAGCCGGAGCATCTTTCGCGGATTTTCGATCCGTATTTCACGACGAAGCAGATGGGCAGCGGGTTGGGCCTGGCGGCGGTGTATTCGATCGTGAACAAGCACCGTGGCACCGTGGACGTGAAATCGCAGCTCGGGGCGGGGACGACGTTCCGGATCTGGCTGCCGGCGTCGCCGCGGCCGGCGGATACGGCGGAGCGTCCCGGGGTGCCGATGCAGTCGGTGTCGATGAAAGGCCGCGTGTTGTTCATGGACGACGAAGAGCCGATCCGGCACATGGCGAGTTTTCTTTTGCGCCGGTTCGGGTTCGACGTGACGTGCGTGGCGGACGGCGAAGAGGCGGTGGCGGCTTATCGTGAGGCGCACGAAGAGGGTCGCGATTTCGTGCTGGTGATCAAGGATCTCACGGTGCCCGGAGGGATGGGCGGCAAGGAAGCGTTGAGCCGGTTGCGGCAGATCGATCCGCACGTGCGGGCGATTGTGTCCAGCGGGTATTCGAGCGATCCGGTGCTGGCGAATTATCGCGAGCACGGTTTTTGCGGCGTGGCGGCGAAACCCTATGAGGTGGCGGATCTGGCGCGGGTGTTGCGCGAGGCGCTGGCGGCGAGCGAGCGAGCGGATGCGGCGAGCGGGATTTGAGAGCGGGGGGGGG
>JAFAAS010000001.1 GCA_023426435.1 Verrucomicrobiota bacterium
ATGCTCCTCCGCCGCCGTGATCGCCCAAACCACAGATATTCGTGTCCATCCGCCTTCGTCCGTGGTTGAAACCGAGGAGCCCCGCGACGCCGTGTCCACCGCCGCCGATCCCCTTTCCGACCACGACCTGATGCTCGCCGTTCGCGACGGCGAACTCGATGCACTCGGCGTCCTCTTCGAACGTCACCACGGACCGCTCTTCGGCTTCCTCGTCAAACTCACCGGCCAGCGTCCCGCCGCCGAAGACATCACGCAGATCGTCTTCCAACGGATGCTCAAATACCGCCACACCTACCGCGACGACGGCAGCTTCACCGCTTGGATGTATCATCTCGCCCGCCGCTGCGCCGCCGACCACTTCCGCAAATCGTCCTCCTCTCCCGTCGCCACCGACCCGCAAGATTTCACCGACCGCTCCGACGAACGTCCCAACGCCGGCGACCACGCCGCCGCCCGCGACGAACACGCGCTGCTCCACCTCGCCCTCAGCCGCCTGGACCACGACGCTCGCGAGGTCCTCCTCCTGTCCCGCTTCCAAGAACTCTCCTTCGCCGAAATCGCCTCCATCCTCGAATGCTCCGTCGGCGCCGCCAAGGTCCGCGCCCATCGCGCCCTCAAGGAGCTCCGCGACATCTTCCTCACCCTCCAGCGCACCGGCCGCAACTGACCGGCCCTCAACTCTCATCTCTCAACTCCCGCCCTGTCCGATGAACTGCACCGAAATCCAGGACCGCTTCGCCGAGCTTCTCGATGGCCGTCTCGCCGCCAGCGACACCGCCGCCGTCCGTGCTCACCTCGCTTCCTGCCCGCAGTGTCAGCGCGAATACGCCTCGCTCGCCCAAACCCTCTCCGCCCTCGATCGCCTGCCCACACCCGCGCCCACCCCGCGCCTGCGCGCCAGCTTCTACGCCGCACTCGAGGAGGAAAAAAACTCCGCCGCCAGCATCCGCGCCGCCATCGAGCGCCGCCAACGCGCCTCTCGCCTCTCCCTCTGGCGCTGGATCCTCGCCCCCGCCGCAGCCCTCGCACTCGCGCTCGCCGCTTTCTACACCGGCACGCGCTACGCTGCGACCAGCGCCCCCGCGCCCACTCCCGCCCTCGCCACGACCGACGACGACACGAAACGCGAAATCGCCGAGCTCCGCGCCCAGATCGACAAAATGGGCCAGGCCTTCGTCGCCTCGCTCATCCAACAGCAATCCACCAACGAGCGCCTCCACGCCGTTCTCACCAAGATCGACCAAAAAAATCCCGACCAAAAAGACCTCGCCGCCCTCGTCGGCGCACTCGCCCTCGACCCCAGCGTCAACGTCCGCCTGTCCGCCCTCGATGCCCTCTACCCGCACGCCGAACGCGAGCTCGTCCGCCACGGCGTCCTCGCCTCCCTCCCCCGCGAACAAAACCCGCTCGTCCAAGTCGCCATGATCGACTTCCTCGTCGCCGCCCGCGAGCGCAACGCCACCCCCGAGCTCCAAAGGCTCGCCCATAACCAAGCCATCGACGTCGCCGTGCGCGACGCCGCCAAACGCGGCCTCGCCCAACTCTAAACCCGCCGCCCGCCCTGCGCCCCTCCTCTTTCATCTCTCATCCCTCAACTCTCAACTTTCATGACTTCTCTCACCCTCTTCCGCTCCTTCCTCGTCGCCGCCGCGATGACGCTCCTCCTGCTCACCGCCGCGCGCGCCGAGGACGACACGTCCTCGATCAAGTTCTCCGACCCGTCCAAACCGGGCACCCTCAAAATCGCCGTCTCCAACGGCGACGTCAGCGTCCACGGTTCCGACTCCGACGAGATCACCGTCCGCTCCTCCGCCGAACCCGAGCGCAAGGAACAACGCCGCGACGGCCTCCGCGTCCTCACGTCCTCCGCCAGCTATTCGCTCACCGAGAAAGACAACGTCATCACGCTCACCCACGGCGGCGGCACGTGGCCCGGCTCCGGCGGAGACTTCGAAATCACCGTCCCGCGCACCACGCACGTCATCATCTCCAACGCCCTCGGCGGCGACCTCGAAATCGCCGACATCACCGGCGACATCGAAGTCAAAAGCCTCAACGGCTCCGTCTCCCTCACGGGCGTCTCGAGCGGCGCGCTCGTCGAAACCATGAACGGCGAAATCGAGATCAACGTCCGCTCCCTCACCGAAAACAAGCCGCTCTCGTTCACGTCCATGAACGGAGAAGTCACCCTCCACCTTCCGTCCGAAGCCAAAGCCAACGTCCACCTTCGCACGCACAACGGCTCCATCCTCACCGACTTCGACGAACAACAACTCGTCACCAAAACCGTCTCCGCCAAAGGCCCGCCGCGCCCCCCCGGCACCATGAACTTCGACTCCGGCGAAATCCGCGCCACCGTCCAAGCCGCCGTCCGCGTCGGCGTCGAAGCCGCCCGCGAAGCGTCTCGCGCCGCTCGCGACGCCGTCCGCGAAGCCCGCCGCGCGCAAACCCAAGCCGACGAATACGCCGAAGAGGCCGAGCACGCGGCCGACACCGAAAACCACGACATCCCTCTCCCACCCCTTCCGCCCCTGCCCCCCGTCACCGGCGGCAAAATCGTCACCGGCACCCTCAACGGCGGCGGCCCCGAAATCCGCATCACCACCATGAACGGCGACGTCACCCTCCGCCGCTCCGAATAACTACTCGAACCCCATGTAGCGCGGTCAACCTGACCGCGCTTTTTT
>JAFAAS010000004.1 GCA_023426435.1 Verrucomicrobiota bacterium
TGCCCGCACACGCCGACGACCCAAATAAACTCCTCCCGAAACGCGCGCCTTCCTCATCCGCCCAATCCACCAACCGCACCGTCATCGGCGGCCTCCCGCCAAACTCCGCCGCGATTCGTCGCATCACCTCCACCCCCGCCAGCGTGTTGAGCGAACCATCCAACCACCCGCCATTCGGCACCGAATCGATATGCCCGCCGATCAACAACGCCCGCTCCGATTCCCCGCGCAACGTCGCCCAGAAATTTCCCGCCGCATCCTCATGCATCTCCACCGGCAATCCCGCGAACCGCTCACGCAACCACGCCCGCGCCTTCACCCACGTCGGCGTGAACGCCACCCGCTGCGCGCCATCCGCATCGCTCGTCAGGTCTCGCAACGTCTTCAAATCGGCAATCGTTCGCTCGGGTTTCAGTGACATAGGCAGCCGTCAGCGGGTTTGCAGCTTGGAAGCAAGCAACCCGCACGCCACGTTCAAATTCGGATCAGCATTCCCTTTCGTGCTCGCGCGACTCACCGCACCTCGCACGCCAGTTTCTTCCCTTTCCCATGCCTACGCTCGCCACCACCGTCGACGGCCTAAAACTCCCGAATCCTTTCGTCATCGGCTCCGGCCCGCCCGGCACCAATCTCAGCGTCATCACGCGCGCCTTCCGCGAGGGCTGGGGCGCCGTCATCGCGAAAACCGTCTCCCTCGACGCCTCCAAGGTCGTCAACGTCTCCCCGCGCTACGCAAAACTCCATTCCACCTCCGGCGAAATCATCGGCTGGGAAAACATCGAGCTCATCAGCGACCGCCCTTTTCACCTCTGGCTCGACGAATTCAAACGCTGCAAAGATCTCCACCCCGAGGGCGTCCTCATCGCGTCCATCATGGAGGAATACAACCAGGACGCCTGGACCGAAATCGTCACCCGCTGCCAGGACGCCGGCGTCGACGCCTTCGAGCTCAACTTCTCCTGCCCGCACGGTCTGCCCGAACGCAAAATGGGCGCCGCCATGGGCCAGAATCCCGAAATCCTCGAAGAGGTCTGCCGCTGGGTAAAAGCCGCCGCCACGAAACCGTTCTGGGCGAAAATGACGCCCAACGTCACCCACATCGAAGACCCTTCCCGCGCCGCTCTCCGCGGCGGCGCCGACGGTATCAGCGCCATCAATACCATTCGCAGCGTCATGGGCGTGAACCTCGACACCCTTCGCCCCGAGCCGACCGTCGAGGGCTTCACCACGCCCGGCGGCTATTCCTCCCGTGCCGTAAAACCCATCGCCCTGCGCATGGTGATGGAAATCGCCCAGCTCATCCGCACCGACTTCCCCGGCCGCTCGCTCTCCGGCCTCGGCGGCATCGAATCCGGTCGCGACGCCGCCGAGTTCATCCTCCTCGGCGCCGACACCGTGCAAGTCTGCACCGGCGTCATGAAATCTGGATACGACTGCGTGAGGCCGATGTGCGACGAGCTCCTCGCCTTCATGGAAAAGCACCGCTTCGAAACCCTCGCCGACTTCAAAGGCCGGAGCCTCGACTACTTCACCACCCACGCCGCCCTCGTCGAAAAACAAACCGCCCGCAAAGCCGCCCAAAAATCCGCCGCTGCAAAGGTCGTCAAAAACGACGCCGAATGGTCCAGCGACAACTTCGCCACCCAAGCCGACGCCCTTTCAAAAGCCGGATGACTCTCCCGAAGGTGTAAACCCTGATCAGCCCTCCTCTGTGTCTCCGTGCCTCTGTGGTTCACTTCCCTTTCCAGCCCCCAAAACAATGAACCACAAAGACACAGAGACACAAAGATCCGAACTGAATGAGTTGAGCCATCGAGTGATTGGCTTGTGCATGGAAGTGCACCGTGAACTAGGCGCCGGCCTCCTTGAATCGGCCTACGAGGAAGCTCTGGCTTACGAGTTGATTCAAGCCGGAGTCTCGTTCGAGCGGCAGCGCGAAACTCCGCTGCTCTACAAAGGGATCGCCCTGAACTGTGGTTACCGCGTCGACTTCCTGATCGAAGGCAAACTGATCCTGGAACTCAAAGCCGTCACAGACCTTCTTCCCATCCATCATGCGCAGCTTCTTACCTATTTGAAGCTGCAGGGTCACTCCCTTGGTTTGCTCGTAAACTTCAACACGCCCGTGCTGAAAAATGGAGTTCGTCGTGTCGTGGCGGGAGAACTCTTCAAATCGGAAAAGCGCACTCGCACCGATCTCGGCTCCCTCCTGCTCCTTCTCTGTGCCTCCGTGCCTCTGTGGTTCAAAAACATTTCCTCGGAATGAGCCTCCTGATCAAAAACGGCGAAATCATCACGCCGTCGCACCGCTACCACGCCGACATCTTCTGCGAAGGCGAAACGATCACGACGATCGCCCCCAACCTCTCCGCGCCTCCCCACACCGAGGTCATCGACGCCACCGGCAAATACGTCTTCCCCGGTTTCATCGATCCGCACGTTCACATCTACCTGCCTTTCATGGGCACGTATTCGAAAGACACCTACGCGACCGCCTCCCGCGCCGGGCTCGTCGGCGGCACCACCACGCTCATCGAGATGTGCTGCCCCGCGCGCAGCGACGACGCGCTCGCCGCCTTCGATCTCTGGATGTCGAAAGCCGCCGGCCAATCCGCCTGCGATTTCACCTTTCACATGGGCGTCACCAAATTCGACGCCGCCACCGAACCCCAGCTCCGCGAAATCGTCGCCCGCGGCATCTCCTCCTTCAAAGTCTTCCTCGCCTACAAAGGCGCCTTCGGCATCGACGACACCGAACTCTACCGCACCCTCAAACTCGCCAAGGAACTCGGCGTCATCGTCACCGCCCACTGCGAAAACGAAACCCTCGTCGCCGAACGCAGCCGCGAACTCCTCGCCGCCGGCAAAACCGACCCCGCGCAACACCACGAATCGCGCCCGCCGCTCGTCGAGGCCGAGGGCGTCCATCACCTGCTCACCTTCGCCGAACTCACCGGCGCCGCCACCTACATCGTCCACCTTTCCTGCGAAGAAGCCCTCCGCGAAGCGCTCGCCGCCCGCCAGCGCGGCGTGCGCGTCGGCATCGAAACCCTCATCCAATACCTCACCCTCGACAAATCCTACGCCGAACGCCCCGACTTCGAAGGCGCCAAATACGTGATGTCGCCCCCGCTCCGCGACGCCCGTAATCAGTCCATCCTCTGGCACGCGCTCCGCGACGGCATCATCCAAACCGTCGCCACCGATCACGCCCCGTTCGACTTCGCGACCCAAAAACCGATGGGCCGCCACGACTTCACCAAAATCCCCAACGGCATCCCCGCCCTCGAAGAACGTATCAATCTTCTCCATACCTACGGCGTCCGCCGCGGCCGCATCGATCTCCAGACGTTCGTCAACGTCGCCAGCACCGCCGTCGCCAAGCAGTTCGATCTCTTTCCTCGCAAGGGCGCCATCCAGCCTGGCTCCGACGCCGACCTCGTCATCTTCGATCCCGATTACCGCGGCACGATTTCCGCTCGCACGCAGCACATGAACGTCGACTACAGCGCCTTCGAAGGCTGGCCGATCGAGGGCCGCCCCCACGTCGTCACCGTCCGCGGCCAAGTCGCCGCCCGCGAAGGCCGCTTCATCGGCCAACCGGGCCGCGGCAAATTCCTGAAACGCACGCCGACGCATTTTTGACGCCGCCCAAAAGCTCCAACATCCAAGCACCAAGCTACAGAGAAACACCCACCTTCAACCTCCAAAACCCCACGTCCGCCTTCATTGAAGTTTGAGTTTTGAATCTTCTCTGGAGCTTGGATCTTGGTCCTTGGAGCTTTCCCCATGTCCCTGATCTCCGACGGCGCCCTCGAAAAAACCGACGAGTTCGAGGAATCCCAGCTCTACAACGCCGACCTCGCGCCCGTCCCCATCGGCCAGCGCAAATGGCGCACCGGCTCCATCGCCGCCCTCTGGATCTCCATGGCCGCGTGCATTCCCACCTACATGCTCGCGTCGTCGCTGATCGACGGCGGCATGAACTGGTCGCAAGCCGTCCTCACCATCTTCCTGGGCAACGTCATCGTCGTCATTCCGATGATCCTCAATGCCCACGCGGGCACGAAATACGGCATCCCCTTTCCCGTCTTCTGCCGCGCTTCTTTCGGCACGCTCGGCGCCAACATCCCCGCCCTGCTGCGCGCCTTCGTCGCCTGCGGTTGGTTCGGCATCCAAACCTGGATCGGCGGCTCCGCCATCTATAAAATCTGCGCCGTCTTCTGGCCGTCGCTCGCCACCCCCGGCGCCACCACGTTCCTCGGCATCACCGCCGCCGAGTTCGCCTGCTTCCTCCTCTTCTGGGCGATCAACATGTGGGTCGTCTATCGCGGCATCGATTCGATCCGCCTCCTCCTCAACATCAAAGCCCCGCTCCTCATCGGCCTCGGCCTGCTCCTGCTCTTCTGGGCGCGCCGCGAAGCCGGCGGCTTCGGCCCCATCCTCGCGCAACCTTCCGCGTTCGCTCCGGGCCAGCCCAAAGCCGGACAATTCTGGCCATTCTTTTTCCCCGCGCTCACCGGCATGATCGGCTTCTGGGCCACGCTCTCGCTCAACATCCCCGATTTCTCCCGCTACGCCGCCTCCCAACGCGCCCAAATCGCCGGCCAGGCCCTCGGCCTCCCGCTCACCATGGCGCTGTATTCATTTATTGGAGTCGCGGTCACGTCCGCCACGACCATCATCTACGGCCAGACGATCTGGGACCCCGTCGACGTTCTCACGCGTTTCCAAAATCCCTTCGTCCTCATCCTGTCGATGTTCGCCCTCTGCCTCGCCACGCTCGCGACCAACATCGCCGCCAACGTCGTCTCGCCCGCCAACGACTTCGCCCACCTCGCCCCCAAGAAAATCTCCTTCCGCGTCGGCGGTCTCATCACCGGCCTGATCGGCATCCTCATGATGCCTTGGAAACTCGTTGCCGATCCGAGCGGCTACATCTTCACCTGGCTCATTGGCTACAGCGCACTCCTCGGCCCCATCGGCGGCATCATGATCGCCGACTACTACATCTGGCGAAAACGCTCGCTCTCCCTCGTCGGCCTCTACTCCGGCACCGGCGACTACACCTACAAAAACGGCTTCAGCCTCGTCGCCATCATCGCCCTTCTCGCCGGCGCGCTTCCCAGCCTCCCCGGCTTCCTCGCCACCGTCCAACTCATCGACGCCGCCACACTCCCCACCTTCCTGCTCAATCTCTACCACTACGCCTGGTTCGTCGGTTTCCTGGTCGCGTTCATCATCTACCTCCTCCTCCGCAAACTCGCCCCCAACTCCTGAGCGCCCTTGTTCTGAACAGAAGGCAACGAAGGGAACGAAGATACCACCGCCCACCTGAGGCTCTTCGTTCCCTTCGTTTCCTTCTGTAAATTCCGATCCCATGAAAAAAATCCCTCTCCCTCCCACCTCCCACACGCCCGCGCCCTACACCGGCCCATCCGCCGCCGATGTCCTCACGCTCCGCAAACAATACCTCAATCCCGGCCTCTTCCTCTACTACAAGAAGCCGCTCATGCTCGTGGAGGGACACCTGCAATACGTCTGGGACGACACCGGGCGCCGCTACCTCGACGCCCTCGGCGGCATCGTCACGGTCAGCGTCGGTCATTGCCACCCGCACGTCACCGCCGCCGCCACCCAACAACTCCACACGCTCCAGCACTCCACCACGATCTACCTCCAACCGCGTATCGCCGAATACGCCGAGAAGCTCGCGTCCAAACTCCCCGGCGATCTCAAGGTCTGCTACTTCGTCAACTCCGGCTCCGAAGCCACCGACCTCGCGCTCCTCATGGCGCGACTCTACACCGGCAATCACGACATCATCGCCCTCCGCAACGGCTATCACGGCGGCAACGCCTCCGGCATGGCCGTCACCGGCCACAGTAGTTGGAAATTCAATACGCCATCCGCCTGCGGCGTTCACCACGCCGCCGCGCCCTATCCCTATCGCGGTCCGTTCGGCTACGACGATCCCGACGCCGGTCGCAAATACGCCGACGACGTCAAATCCCTCATCGACTACGCCACGCCCGGAAAAGTCGCCGGCTTCATCGCCGAATCCATCCAAGGCGTCGGCGGCTTCGTCATCTACCCCGACGGCTATCTCCAACACGCCTACGCCCACGTCCGCGCCGCCGGCGGCGTCTGCATCGCCGACGAAGTTCAAACCGGCTTCGGCCGCACCGGCACCCATTTCTGGGGCTTCGAAACCCAGGGCGTCATCCCCGACATCGTCACCATGGCGAAAGGCATCGGCAACGGCACTCCACTCGGCGCCGTCGTCACCACACCCCAAATCGCCGCCGTCCTCGCCCAAAAAACGCACTTCAACACGTTCGGCGGCAATCCCGTGGCCTGCGCCACCGGCAAGGCCGTTCTCGAAGTGATCGAACGCGAAAACCTCCAACAAAACTCCCTCGACCTCGGCGCCCATCTTCTCGCCGGGCTCGAGAAGCTCGAAGCCAAACACAAGATCGTCGGCGATGTCCGCGGCATGGGACTGATGCTCGGCATCGAGTTCGTCAAAGACCGCACCACCAAAACACCCGGCCGCGAGGAGTGCGCCCGCGTCGTCGAAAACTGCCGCGATCTCGGTCTCCTCGTCGGCAAAGGCGGCCTCTGGGGCCAAACCATCCGCATCGCCCCACCGATGAACATCACTCGGGCCGACGCCGACTTCCTCCTCGCGACCCTCGACGAAGCCATCTCCGCCACTGATCGGTAGGTTGCGCGCTCGTCGCGCAACAGCGTGCTGGGCCCTCGCGCGCGTCATCACCTTCTCCTTGCCGCCCCGTCCCGGCGCTCCTTTCCTTCGCGCCCACACCGAGTCGCTCCTCGAGAAAACCATCTTCGCCTCCCGCTGGCTCCAAGCCCCGCTCTACCTCGGCCTCATCGTCGCCCAAGGCGTTTACGTTTACCAATTCTTCGTCGAACTCTGGCACCTCATCCACGTCGCCATCGATGGAGTTCCGGCCAACGGCCCCGACCTCAGCACCACCATCATGCTCATGGTGCTCGGCCTGATCGATGTCGTGATGATCGCGAACCTCCTCATCATGGTGATCATCGGCGGCTACGAAACTTTCGTCTCGCGCCTCCACCTCGACGATCACGACGACCAGCCCGAGTGGCTCAACCACGTCAACGCCGGCATGCTCAAGGTGAAGCTCGCCACCGCCCTCGTCAGCATCTCGTCGATCCACCTCCTCAAAACCTTCATCGAGGTCCGTTCGCCCAGCGTCGTCTTCACCAACGAGGGCGTGATGTGGCAGGTCATCATCCACGCCGTTTTCGTCCTTTCCGCCATCGCGCTCGCCTGGACCGACCGGCTGATCAGTCCGCCCGCGTCCGCCGCGCACGACGCTCATTGAGCGTCGCCAGCAGAAGCTTGCGACAAAACCACCCGTTCGCGTGTGATGGGCGTTATGGCCCCCACCCCACCCGACGCCGACATCCTCGCCATCCAGCGGCCCGACCCCAAGCTCCTCAAATACTACCTCCTCTCCGCCCTCGCCTTCCCGCCCGCGTTCATCTTCGTCGCTCCCGCCTTGTGGTTCCGTTACCACACGATGCGCTACAAGTTCACCGACGAGGGCATCTCGATGAGTTGGGGCATCCTCTTTCGCCGCGAGGTCATCATCCAATACGCGCGCATCCAGGATATCCACCTTCGCTCCAACATCGTCGAACGCTGGCTCGGCCTCGCCCGCGTCCTCGTCCAAACCGCCAGCGGTAGCGCCGCCGCCGAAATGACCCTCGAGGGTCTCACGCAATTTGAAGCCGTGCGCGACTTCCTCTACTCGCGCATGCGCGGCGTGAAAGACCACGCTCCCTCGCGTATCCACGCGCCCGCTACGCCCGGCCCGGCCACCGACACGCTTTCGTCCGCCGATCCCGAACTCGCCGCCACCCTCCGCGAGGTCGCGCAGGAACTTCGACTCCTTCGCGAATCCCTCGCCACCACGGCCCGCCCCAAATCTTCCCCGGAGGTGCCCCATGCTTGATGCGTTCCGCCAACGCCTCCTCACCCTGCTGCGCGTCCCGCCGCAACCCGCCGCACCTTCCGGCGCTCCCGGCTCCGTCCGCGTCTTTCGCGCCGCCCCCAATTTCTACCGACTCAAACTCGGCGGCTGGGCTCTCGGACAGATCGCCACGTTCTTCGGCATCGTCGTTTCGCTCGTCTTCCTCGCCAATTTCAAAGCCGAAGCCGACTACGTTCGCAGCGAACGCCAGGCCGCCGCCGCGGCGCAGGCAAACGCAACCGATCCCACTTCCACCATAAATCCCGCCGCGCCCGACGCCGAAGCCTCACACTCCGACCTTTCTCCCGAGCAGCAGAAGGGATTGGAGCGATTGGAAAAGCTGGAGCGAATGGAGCGCGGATGGCGGTTTCCCATCCAGGTGTTCAACATCCCTTACGCCTTCCTCCACGATCCCAACAATCCGTTCGGCCGCCTCATCGAACGTTCACCTTGGTGGCTCTTCCCGGGAATCGCGCTTCTCGAATTTGTCGGCGTCGCATTCTACCTCATCCAACTTCCCATCACTTACGCGCTCGTGCGACTCGAGTTCGAATCGCACTGGTATATCGTCACCGACCGAAGCCTCCGGATTCGTTGGGGGCTCGTCACGATGCGCGAAGCCACCATGAGCTTCGCCAACATCCAACAGGTCACTGTCTCCCAAGGCCCGCTCCAACGGCTCCTCGGACTTTCCGATGTTCACGTCCAATCCGCCGGCGGCGGCAGCGGCGGAAACGACGACCATAAACCCGGCGGCCGCGATTCGATGCACGAGGGGATTTTCCACGGCGTCGCCAACGCCACCGAAATCCGCGACCTCATCCTCGCCCGCCTCCGCCAATTCCGCGCCGCCGGACTCGGCGACCCCGAAGACGCCACCGCCGAACATCTCACCGCCGCGAACCACCTCCCGCCTTCTTCCGCCCCGACCGTCGACGCCGCTCGCGCCCTCCTCGCCGAAGCTCGCGCCCTCCGCCACGCGCTTACCTGACTCCGAAAAAAAAGACAGAAGCCCGCCAGGCTTCTGTCTTCTGCTACCAGATCCGTGTCGCCTTCAAGGCACCCGCCGGCCGCGAAGCAGCGAGACGAGGAAAAGGATCAAGAAGATCACGAAACATACTTTCGCGATCGTGGCCGCAGTTCCGGCGACGACGCCGAAACCCAGCACGCCCGCGATCAACGCGATAATCAGGAACAGTATGGCGTAGCTTAACATGGTTTCTAGGGGGTTGAGATTTCGAAGCCGAGAGTCATGCCTGCGCGCGTTCGCGGTCGTGGAGCAACTCGCCCAGCACCCACGAGGTCGTTTCGTGATACTCCACCAACTCGCGCAATAAAGCCGCCGTCACCGGATCGCCGCAGTCCACCGCACACGCTTCCGCATCGCGCCGCAGCCGATCCGCCATGCGATCGTGCAACTGGCTCAACACCGACAGCATGCTCCGTGCACTCAGGTCCACGCCGCGCGTCGGCGTGAAACGCGGCGCTTGAATCAAATCCGTCCATCCCGTGTGCGTCACCACCCCGAGCACACGCGCCCGTTCGCCGAGTTTCTCGATCCAGTCGTCGATCTCGTGATACTGCTCGTCGAAGAGTTCGTGGAGATTTCGAAAGTGCGGCCCCGTGACGTTCCAGTGGTAATCTCGCGTGGCGGCCGACAACGCAAATTCGTCCGCCAGCGCATGGTTCAAAATCGAACCGACACACTCCCGCGCCTCGGCTGAAAGTTCGTTGTTTACATTGTAATACATGGGAGCCGCTCGTGCGGCCTCCCCCTAGACCGATGATCGCCGCCTCAGTTCGCGCCCGCTCACTGCCGTGTCCATCGGGGAAACCCCGGTTCGCGTTTTAAGTAGGGCGCCTCTCTCCCACCTTCTCACCGCACCAACTTCAACAACCGCTCTCCCGCCGCCTCCAGCGTCGCCGGCCGCTTCGCAAAATTCAGCCGCACGTAACGGTTTTCTGGATGCGCGAAAAAACTCGAACCCGGCACCGGCGCCACCCCGATCTCCCGCGTCATCCACCGCGCAAACTCCACATCGCTCGCGTAGCCAAAAGGCGACACATCCAGCATCACGAAATACGCCCCCTCCGGTCGCGTGTAGTTCAACCCAGTGCGATCGAGATAACTCAACAACACATCCCGCGACGCCGCATACTCCGCCGCCAGTTCATCGTAAAACGACGCCGGAAATTTCAACGCCGTCACCACCGCATGCTGCAGCGGCGCCGCCGCCCCCACCGTCAGGAAATCGTGCACCTTCCTCGCCTGCGCGATGAGCCCCGGCGCCGCCTGCACATAACCCAGCCGCCAGCCCGTGATCGAAAAGGTCTTCGACAGCGACGAACACATCAACGTCCGCCCCGCCATCCCCGGCAGCGTCGCGAAATACGTGTGCTTGTGCGGCGGATACACGATGTGCTCGTAAACTTCATCGGTCAGCACAAACGCATCGAACTCCTCCGCGAGCGCCGCGATCTGCAGCAGCTCTTCGCGCGTGAACACCCGCCCGCACGGATTCGAGGGATTGCACAACACGAACGCCTTCAACCCTCCCGCAAACGCCGCCCGCAACTCCGCCGGATCGAAGCGATACTCCGGCGGATGCAACGGCACATGCACCGGCGTCGCCCCGCACAAAATCGCATCGGCCGCGTAGTTCTCGTAAAACGGCGAAAACATCCCCACGCGATCGCCCGGATCGCACACCGTCATCATCGCCACCATCATCGCCTCCGTCGAACCGCACGTGACGACGAGTTCGCGATCCGCATCGACCGGCACTCCCATGCAGCGCGCGATCTTTTCGCCCAACGCCGCCCGTAACTCCGGCGATCCCCACGTCACCGCATACTGATGCCGCCCCGCATCCATCGCCTCCTTCGCCGCCTGCACCAGCGCCGCCGGCGGATCCCAATCGGGAAATCCCTGCGCCAGATTGATCGCGCCATGCTGCGCCGCCACGCGCGACATCTCACGAATCACCGATTCCGTAAACGTCGAGGTCCGCAGCGAGGTCTTGGGCATATAAGAAACTGAAACCTTGTAGGGCGGGGTCTCCGCCCTCGCCGTCCGCCTCTCACGGAATCGTCAGCTCCATCCCCAACCGCAACGCGTTCTCGTTCGGCAACACATTGCGATTCGCCGCATAGATATCCCGCCAGCGCGAACGATTCCCATAATACTTCTGCGCCAGGCTAAACAACGTGTCGCCTTTCACCACCACATGCCGCCGCCCCGCCGCCGCCGTTGGCGCTGTCGGACGCGCAGGCTGCGCCGGCACAAACGCCGCCGCGTCATCCGCCGGCGCCAGCGACACCGGCGAATCGTCCACCTCCGCGGGCGCATAGAACGACGCGGGCACGTCCCTCGCCACCGGCACCGGCGCCGTCCCCAACGCGATCCGCGACTGCGTCAACACCGGCGGATTCGCCCGCAAACTCGCCAGCTCCGCGCGCAGTTGCTCGTTCTCCCGCTGCAAACGCCCGATCAGCTCCAACTCGTCCATCCGGTCCACCCGGCTCTCCAAGGGCTGCGCCGGCAACGTCCGCGCGAACTCCCGCGTCGCCGCATCGATCCGCTGCTTCACCAACGCCGCCTGCCGCGAGTTCGGCTGCAACTCGAGGTATTTGCGAAAATGATAAATCGCCGCCACCGGATCCTTCACCTGCTGCAGATACAACAGCCCCGCCTCGAGATGCGACTCCGGCGCCGCATCGCTGCGTTTCGCGATCACCTTCAAAAACGCATTCAACGCTTCCTGATTCCGCCCCTGCCGCACCAGCTGCTGGCCCTGCCGGAAATTCGGCTCATCCGCCTCCGCCGTCATCGTTGCATCGCCTCCACGGTCGCACCCCGCGGCGCAAAACAATGCGACGCCGGCAAGCGCGACCTGGACCATCGAGCGGATTCTCATCGAGCGAGGAAAACGGGATTGAACGACCAATCGTGGGCCCTAAATTCCGCCCACTCTTCCCGCGACTCAAATCCTAAATGCCGCTGCAATCCAAAACCATCCTCGCCCGGGCGCGCGCCTGCATCCGGACCGAGAGCGATGCACTGGCAGACACCGCGAAAGCCCTCGGCCCCGAGTTCGTCGACACCGCCCAAGCCGTCGAAGCCGCCATCGCTGCCGGCCAGAAACTCATCTTCACCGGCGTCGGCAAAAACGCCCACATCGCCCAGAAACTCGCCGGCACCTTCAACAGCACCGGCGCACCGTCCTGCTTCCTCGACGCCACCCAAGCCCTCCACGGCGACCTCGGCCTCTGCACCGAAGGCGATTACGCCTTCCTCCTGAGCAACAGCGGCCAAACCGAAGAAATCCTTCGGCTGCTCCCCGTCCTCAAACGCCTGCACGTCCGCCTCGTCGCCTTCACCGGCAACGCCGATTCCGACCTCGCGAAAAACACCGACCACCGGCTGCTCTACCGCGTCCGCCGCGAAGCCTGCCCACTTTCCCTCGCGCCCACCGCCAGCACCACCGCCGCCCTCGCGCTCGGCGATGCCCTCGCGATGGTCCTCCTCGAATCCCGCGGTCTCACCCGCGACGACTTCGCCCGCTATCACCCCGCCGGCAACCTCGGTGCGCTCCTCCTCAAGGTGAAAGACATCATGCGCAGCGGCGATCGCCTGCCCGTCGCACCCGAAAATGTCTCCACCCAGGACGCCATCCTCGCCATGACGCGTGCAAAATCCGGCAGCATCGCCCTGGTGCATGCGAAAACCGGGAAACTCACGGGCATTTTGACGGACGGTGATTTCCGCCGCAGCGCCCTCACCGGGCCCGATTTTCTCCAGCAACCCGTATCCACTTTCATGACGCGCCACCCCAAGGTAATCGCCGAGAACGCGCTCGGCGTCGACGCGCTGCGTCTCTTCGAGACGCACAAAATCGACGACCTTATCGTCATCAACGCGCAAGGACGGCCCGTCGGTCTCGTCGACGGCCAGGATCTACCCAAGCTGAAGATCGTGTGAGGACCCGCCCCGTCCCGCCTCACGATCTCCCCAGCTGCTCCGCCCGTGGCGGAACGCGGCCTGCCCCGACTCGTCGGGGGACGCGCCTCGCCCTCATCACTCCATGAAACAGCCGCTCCGCGTCGGCCTCATCGGCATGGGCGGTTTCGCTGCCGCACACCACGCCACCGTCGCCCGCCTCGAAGAACGCGGCGAATGCCGGCTCGTCTGCACCTGCGACCCGCGCGCCGCCGACTTCGCCGCCCAACAGCAACTCTGGAAATTCGATACCCGCGGCGTTCAGGTTTTCGACGACTACCGCGTCATGCTCGAACGCTGCCATCGCGAGCTCGACCTCGTCGTCACCCCCACACCGATCCAACTCCATGCCGAGATGCACGCCGCCGCCGCTGCCTTCGGCCTGCCCAGCTACCTCGAAAAACCAGCCACCCTCGACTACCGCGAACTCGAAAACATGATCGCCCGCGACGCCCAACTGCCGAAAGCGTCGCTCGTTGGCTTCAACTTCATCGTCGAGAAACCCCGGCTCGCGCTCAAGGAACGCATCCTCTCCGGCGAATTCGGCTCCGTCCGCGGCGCCACGCTCACCGGGCTCTGGCCGCGCCCCACCAGCTATTTCCAACGCAACGCCTGGGCCGGTCGCCTCATGATGGACGATCGCATCGTCCTCGATTCGTGCATGGGCAACGCCCTCGCACACTTCGTTCACAATCTTCTCTTCTGGGCCGGCCGTTGCGAGGTCTTCAGCTGGGCCCAACTCGCCGCCGTTCGCGCCGAACTCTATCGCGCCCACGATATCCAAGGCGCGGATACGTTCTTCGTCGAAGCCGACTCCACCGGCGGCGTCACGATGCGCTTCGCCCTCTCCCACGCCTGCTCCGGCACCAGCTCCCAATCCGAGGTCGTCATCTGCGAACGCGCCACCGTGCGCTACGTCGTTGGACACGTCGCCGAAGTGCGCTGGTGCGACGGACGCGTCGAACGCATCGAGCTCGGCCCTTTCGACGGCCTCACCGAAAACCACCTCGAATATTACCGCTACCTCCGCGGCGAATCGCCGCGCGCCGCCACCACGCTCGCCGACTCCCGCCCTCTCGTCGTGCTGAACGATCTCGCCCACGTTTCCTCCGGCCACATCGCTCCGATCCCGCCCGAACGCGTCAGCGGCACGCGCGACGAAAAAGAGCAAAAGGACTACCTCGAAGTCTCCGGCCTGACCACCCTCCAGGAACAATTCGCCCTCCACGGCACCTGGCCCAGCGAAGCCGGCTGGTCGCGCGAGCCCGCCGTCGTCGCCACCCCCGGCGACCTCGCCCGCTTCCACGACACCATCCGCACCATGCTGGATCGACGCCTCTGATGGAGGCGCGGTGCCCTCACCGCGCAAACGCCCCGCAACTCTTGCCCGCTGCAGCGCGCATCTTGCCTCGCCTTTGCTTTTCGCCCGCGCTTCTACCGCCGAAAGCCGTCCTGTTACCCGGCACGATCTGATGGTCACGCACTTGAGTCTCGCGCCCGCGCTTGCACGCTCGTGTCTCATGCCCACTCCGCCGTTCACCTATCAGGATCCGTTCCCGCTCGGCGCGGATGAAACCGAATACCGCCTGCTGTCGAAGGAAGGCATCAGCACCGCGACATTCGAAGGCAAAGAAATCCTCAAGGTCGCGCCCGAAGCACTCGCCTTCCTCGCGCAACACGCCTTCCACGACTGCTCGTTCATGCTGCGCCCAAAACACCTGCAGCAGGTCGCCGCCATCCTCGACGATCCCGAAGCCTCCGCCAACGACCGCTACGTCGCACTCACGCTCCTGAAAAACGCCGAGATCGCCGCGCAAGGCATTCTTCCGTTCTGCCAGGACACCGGCACCGCCACCATCGTCGCGAAAAAAGGCCAGCAAGTATGGACCGGCGCCAACGACGCCGAATGGCTCAGCCGCGGCGTTTACGAGTGCTACACCAAGGAAAACCTCCGCTACTCCCAAACCGCCCCGCTCGATCTCTGGAAGGAAACCAACACCGGCACCAACCTTCCCGCGCAAATCGATCTCTACGCCACCGAGGGCGCGAAATACGAATTTCTCTTCGTCGCCAAGGGCGGCGGCTCCGCGAATAAAACCTTCCTCTTCCAGGAAACCAAAGCGCTCCTCAATCCGAAGAGTTTCGAAAAGTTCGTCACCGACAAGCTCGGCTACCTCGGCACCGCCGCCTGCCCGCCGTATCACCTCGTCTTCGTCATCGGCGGCACCAGCGCCGAAGCCTGCCTCAAAACCGTGAAGCTCGCCTCGGCCAAATACCTCGACGCCCTTCCGACCACCGGCAACGAACACGGCCGCGCTTTCCGCGATCTCGCGATGGAAGGGCAGATCCTCAAGATCGCTCAGCAATCCGGCATCGGCGCCCAATTCGGCGGCAAATACTTCGCCCTCGATGTCCGCGTCGTCCGCCTCCCGCGTCACGGCGCCAGTTGCCCCGTCGGCGTCGGCGTCTCCTGCAGCGCCGATCGCAATATCAAAGCGAAGATCACCAAAGAGGGCATCTTCCTGGAGCAGATGGAAACAAATCCCGGACGCTTCATCCCCGCCGATCAGCGCACACTCAAAGACGACAACATCGTTCGCATCGACCTCAACCAGCCGATGCAACAGATCCGCGCCGAACTCTCCAAACACCCCGTCACCACCCGCGTTTCTCTTAGCGGCCCGATGATCGTCGCCCGCGATATCGCTCACGCCAAACTCAAGGAACGCGTCGACGCCGGCCAGGGTCTCCCGCAATACCTCAAAGATCACCCCGTCTATTACGCCGGCCCCGCCAAAACACCCACCGGCTACGCCTCCGGTTCCTTCGGCCCCACGACCGCCGGCCGCATGGACAGCTACGTCGACCTCTTCCAATCGCTCGGCGGCTCCATGGTCATGCTCGCCAAAGGCAACCGCAGCGCCACCGTGACCAACGCCTGCAAACAACACGGCGGCTTCTACCTCGGCAGCATCGGCGGTCCCGCCGCCATCCTCGCCAAGGACAACATCACCAAAGTCGAAACGCTCGAATACCCCGAGCTCGGCATGGAAGCCGTCTGGAAGATCGAAGTGAAAGACTTCCCCGCCTTCATCCTCGTCGACGACAAAGGCAACGACTTCTTCGCCAACGGCTGCGGCGCCTGCCTCCCAACGAAAAAGTAGCGGAACGCGTGAGCGTTTCGTCGCCCGCGTTACTACTCGCCGACCACCGTCACCAACACCTGCCGCGAATGCGCCGCGCGCCGGTGCTCCCAAAGATAGATCCCCTGCCACGTCCCGAGCTGCATCCGCCCGCCCGCAAACGGCACGCACTCGCCCGTTCGCGTCAGCGCCATCTTGATGTGACTCGGCATGTCGTCCGGCCCTTCGAGCGTATGCTCGAAATCCGGATCGTTCTCCGGCACGTGCCGATTCATCCACGCCTCGAGATCCCGGCGCGCCGACGGATCCGCATTCTCCATAATCACGAGCGAACAGCTCGTGTGCTGGCAAAACACCGACACCACCCCGCACCCCAGTTTGCTCCGCGCCAACTCCCGCGCGACCGCCTCGGTGATCTCATGCAACCCCTGCCCGCGCGTGCGCACCGATATCGTAGTTTGTTGAACCGCCATCTCACCCTCCTTCGCAAAAATTCCCCCTCAGCGAAAGTGTCATATAATGTATGACGCTTTCCCGCCCCCCGCTTCGCCCCTCGCGGCCGATTCCGACGACGCTCCTCCGTCGCACGCTCATCCTCCGCTTCCTCCCAACCCGCTCGCTCCCGGCTTCGTCATCGACAGCGGCTCCAGCCCCCGATCCAGCGCCGCCGGATCCATCAACTTCCGCTCAAGCACGATCTCGCGCAAGGTCCGCCCGCTCGCCAGCGCCTCCTTCGCCACCGCCGCCGCCTGGTCGTATCCGATAAACGGATTCAGCGCCGTCACCAGCATCAGCGAACGATCCACCAGTTCGCGACATCTCGCCTCATCCGCTTCCAACCCGTTCACGCATTTCTCCGTAAACACCCGCGCGCCGTTCGCGAGACAGTGAATCGACTCATGCAGACAGTGCGCGATCAACGGAATCGTCACGTTCAACTCGAAGTGCCCGTCTCGCCCGCAATTCACCACCGTCTGCGTCAAGCCCTGCGCATACAAACACACCTGCACGAGCATCTCGCTCATCACCGGATTCACTTTGCCCGGCATGATCGACGATCCCGGCTGCGTCGCCGCCAACCTCAGTTCGCCCAAACCCGCCCGCGGCCCCGAGCCCAGCAGCCGGATGTCATTCGCGATTTTCGTCAGGCTCGCCGCGATCGTCGCAATCTGCCCCGCCGCTTCCACGCAATCGTCGCGCGCCGCCTGCGCCTCGAAATGATTGCCCGCCTCCTCAAAGCCGAGCCCCGTCTCCTCATTGAGGATACGACACACGCGCCCGCCGAACTCCGGGTGGCAATTGATCCCCGTGCCCACCGCCGTCCCGCCCACCGCCAGCTCGCTCAACACCGCGATCGCCTTCCTCGCCCGCCCCGCCGCCTTGCGCGCCTGCGCCGCATACCCCGAAAACTCCTGCCCCAACGTCAACGGCGTCGCGTCCATCAAATGCGTCCGCCCAATCTTCACGATCGCGGAAAACGCTTCCGCCTTCTTCTCCAGCGCGGTCGCCAGTTCATCCAACGCCGGCGCCAGTTCCCGCTGCAAAGCCACCGCCACACTCACATGCAGCGCCGTCGGAATGATATCGTTCGACGACTGCCCGAGATTCACGTCGTCGTTCGGATGCAACGGCTTCTTCGCGCCAATCGGCAAACCCGCGAGCTGGCTCGCGCGGTTCGCGATCACTTCGTTCGCGTTCATGTTCGTCGACGTCCCCGAACCCGTTTGAAACACGTCGATCGGAAAATGCGCCGTCAGCTTTCCATCCGCAATCTCCCGCGCCCCGCGCTGAATCAACTCGCTCTTCTCCTTCGGCAACAACCCGAGTTCCTCGTTCGCTCGCGCGCACGCGAGCTTCACCAATCCGAGCCCGCGAATAAACGCCTCCGGCATCGGCCTTCCGCTCACCGGAAAATTCAACACCGCCCGCTGCGTTGTCGCCCCATATAACGCCTCTTCAGGCACCGCCATTTCTCCCATCGAATCTTTTTCCGTGCGCATCATGACGAATGTTCCAGCAGTTGATTATTCTTGGCCGTCCACCGAAGGACTCACTCACACCCGCTCCGTCCGTCTCAGCGAAGCAAAATCCTGGCTTCAGCTAAAACGAGCCGCGTGAAAGCCCTTCTTGCACCAAACGGCTACCGCGGTTCCTCCAGAAAGCAAAACAGCCCGCATCGCCCGCGAGCGGTCCCCCATAAAAAAACCGCGGCCTTTTTGCCGCGGTTAAAAAGCTCCTCTACGTTGCTCGCTCAGAACTTGAACGCCACCCGATCGCCCTGCACGCCGACACGGCTGATCGAATCGTAAAGCCGCTCTTCCGTCAGACGCCGCGCCACGCGCTGGCTGTTGCCCACCGCGACTTCGTTCGACGTCGCCACCGCCGGCAACGCCGTCGCCAGCAACCGCGAACGGCGCATCTCTCCCGGCGCACCGATCTGGGTGAGCGGATCTCGCACCGGCTCGCGCATCTCAGCACGCCGGCTCACCGCGCCAAACGCCTCATCCAGCAACTGCGGATTATCCGCCTGCACCGCCGCAAGATTCGCCGCGATATAAAGCGCCGACGGCGACGGCTCAGCTTCGATCGCTCTCGGCGCCTCCTCTGCGATCACGACGTGCGACATCTGCCCCGTCGGCGCAGGCGTCAAAGCCACATCCGCCGGAGCTTCCACTTCCATCGCCGCGACCGTCGTCGAAGCCGGCGCGGGCAACGCACTGCGAACCGGCTTTTCCACCAACATCGGCGCCGGAAGCTGCGAACGCTGGATCGGCACCGACACTTCATCCGCCGAACCCGCCCGCGAATCGAACGCCCGATACTCCCCCACCGTCACAAAGGTCAAAGCCATGATCGCCGCCGCCCCGATCGGCAGCTGATAACGCGAAACCCGCGCACCCACCCGGATAAACGGCGCCCACCACGGACGCGGCTCGACGATCGCCGCAAGCTGCTTCGCGCGCATCTCGCGCTCGAATTCCGCCCAGAATTCCTCCGCGGGACGCTCCGCGCGCTTCACCTTCAGCAGATCTTCAACCGTGACCGGACGTTTTCGGGAGCTCATCGACGGATATAGGGCTGCAGTTCGGATTGAAGGAGCTGCTTCGCATAGTGCAGCCGGGATCGGACCGTTCCGACCGAACACTCCATGACCTCGGCTATTTCTTGATGACTCAGGCCATCTATTTCGAAGAGCGTGATCACGGTTCTGTGCTTGATAGACAATTTCTGCATGGCCTCGTTCAATTTTTCCTGAAGCTCCCGTGCGAAGGTTTCCCGGTCCGCCCCGGTCGCATCCGTGAGAGCGGCAATCACTTCCGCGGAGACTCGATCCTCCGGATCCATTTTCTCGAAGCTAAAAAACGTCCGCAACCGATGCTTCCGCAGATGCGTGAGCGTCGAATTCACCGCAATCCGATAAAGCCAGGTGAAGAAAGAGGACTGCCCCTGAAAGCGGTTGATCGACTGAAACGCCTTGATCAACGCGTCCTGCGTCAGATCCGCCGCATCCTCCCGGTTGGACGTCAGGTGATACACCACCCCGAAAACCCGCTCGCGATACTTCAACACGAGCTCGTCGAACGCCGCCACGTCCCCTTCCTGCACGCGACGCACGATCGCCATATCCGCATCAGCCTCGGTCTGCCGATCCGGAGAAGCGACAAGCGTCTTCTCTGCGATCTTGGCCGCGTCCATAGCGCGCCGAACAAAGCCATCCCACCCGCCCGGCGCAAATCGAAAAACGCCCCGGCACGTTCCACTCCATGCCGTTTACAAATTTATGAGCGGCGCAGCGCGCTCCCGCGAATCAACCCGTCCTCAACGCCCCGACTTGCGCCCGCAACACATCGCAAAGCCCCAACAACAACGGCGTCGGCGCCTCACCCGGCCACTCCTGCAACGCCGCCGTCGCGGCCCCGATTTCCGCCTGCACCGCTTCGTTGACCGCCGCAAACACGTCCAATTCGCCCATCTGGCGCAAACAACGCGCAAGATCCGGCGCGCGCTCTCCTTTCAGCTCGCTTTCCAACACGTGCCGCTCCGCCGCCCCCAATCGCTCGCGCAACACCAGCAGCGGCAACGTCAGCTTCCCGCTCGCCAGATCCGTCCCGAGCGTCTTCCCAATCCGGCGCTCCTCCCCAAAGAAATCCGCCAGGTCATCAAAAATCTGATACGCGATGCCGAGATGCCGGCCAAACCGCGCCGCCGCCTCGACGTATCCCGCATTCGCTCCCGATAGCTTCGCTCCGAGATAACACGAAACCCGGAAAAGCTCCGCCGTCTTCAAATCGATGATCCGCTGATAATCCGCCAAAGTGATGTTCGTCGTCCCGCGTCGCATCGTCTGCACGATCTCGCCCGCACACACCCGCCGCATCGACTCCGACACCGCCGCGCACACTTCCGTCGTCGGAAACTGCGTCGCGAGTTTCACCGCCTGCGCAAACAACGCATCGCCCAACAACACCGCCGGCGTCGCCCCATACTCGCGCGCCGCCGTGCGACGACTCCGCCGCACGTCCGCACCGTCCATGATGTCGTCGTGCACCAACGTCGCCAGATGCACCATCTCCACGACAGCCGCCACCCGCACCGTCTCCGGCATCACCACGTCCGCCCCCCGCCATCCGCTCAAAAACACCAGCGACGGACGAATCCGTTTCCCGCTCGTATCGATGCAATAATCCGCCATCGCCCGGATCTCCGGCTCGAACGCCGCGATCTGCTCGCGCAGCTCTCGATCGAGTGCCTCCATATGACGCCCCAGCAGCGCAAAAACCTGCCCAAACGTGGGCACTGTCCCGGGTGTGGTTTCGACCGAACGTCCGCTCATGGCGGGCTCAACCTACAAGCCCCCACCCAAATGGCTAATCAATACTGCCTGTCCGCCGCGCCGCGACGAAAAGCTCCAAACACCAAGATCCAAGCTCCAGAGAAACATCTATCACCCAAAACCCGACGCCCCCAAAACTTCATTCTTGTGTTTTGATTCCCCTCTCGAGCTTGGATCTTGGTCCTTGGAGCTTCGCGCGGCACCGCCGCGCGTCGCGCGCCCACGGTTGCAATCCGCGCTCTCGCATCGAAACTCCGCGCTTCCAGCCCCATGAGCGATAATCCCCTCCTTCTCGTCATCGTCGGCGCCGGCGCCCTCTACCTCGGCAAACTCTGGCTCGACGACCTCCGCGCCCGCCGCGTCGGCCGGCCCAACCCGCGAGCGCTTCCCGGCGCCACACCCGCGCCCAAGGTCGCCAACGTCATCGCCGTCCTCGGCGCCCTGTTCCTCCTCGCCATCGAAACATTCGGCGAACACGCGCTCGGCATCTCCGCCGAGCAATCGACGATCACCTGGCTCTTCGCCGCCTACACGCTCGTCGCGCCCATCATCGAGGAACTCGTCTTTCGCGGTTTTCTCGTGATCGAACATCGCGGCGCCGCCGCGCGCTGGGCCGGCATCCTCGTCGCCTCCGCCGCCTTCGCCCTCATCCACGCGCATCTCTTCGATTGGGGCGACGATGGTTTCGCCCTCACCCTCACCGCCAAGGGCTTCTTCACCACCGGCATTCTCTTCGCGACGTCCGTCTGGCTCTACTACACCCGCTTTGCTTCCTGGAATCCGGGACGCTCCCTCCTGCCCTGCATCGTCGCTCACGCCGCCAAAAACGCCGGCGTGATCGTCATCAAAGCCTCGAGCGGTTTTATCGTCGGCGCGTGGTAAACCCGCCGACGAAAGGTCGCCTCCCCAAGCCGCTTACCGGCGGCTCTGCAACTTGGCTTCCTCCACCGACTCGGCCGTGGGCAAAACCACTTCGCCCTCAATATGACCGGGCAGGTCTTCCTGCCTGAGATCGAGGGCGCGAATGTGCTGATTCGTCAGCACCCGCAAGGCCGGCGCATTGTAATTCCCCGGCGAACCTTCGGTCGCCGACTCGGGCAATGATCCATCCGGCGTCACAATCCTCGCCGTGATAAAGGTCAGCAGCGTTCTCTCTTCGATGAGATTGTCCGTGCGCCGGAACAAGACGCCAAGCCCCGGTATGTCGCCCAGCAAAGGCGTCTTCGTCGCCGCCCGCTTCTGCTCGGTTTTCACAAGGCCGCCCAGCGCGAGCGTGTAGCCATTTTTGAGCACCACGTTCGTCGTGCTCGAACGACTGTTGACCCGCGGGATGGAAATCGAAACTCCGCTCGCGCTATAAACATCGTTCTGCCCCAGCGACGACACCTCGGGCGTGACCTGCATCTGAATCAAGCTCTCCACAATGCGCCCCTGCGCATCGCGGCTGTCGATGATCGACGGCGTGACCGTCAGTCCCGTTTTCACTTCCAGTTCCTTGATCTCCGGCGGAGAAGGAACCGCGTTCTGCGCCTGCGGCACCGGAACGAAATACCGGATGGTCGTCTTTTCGAAGATCTCCGCTTTCCGATTCTGCTGCGTGACGATCAGCGGATTCGTCACCAGCTTGATCCGATCGTCGCGCTGCAACGCAGCCAGTGCCGCCACGAAATCCTGCTGATCGTAAATCACACTGGTGAAGGGCGTGCCGTTGATCGGCACATTCGAGTTGTTGAAAATCCGAAGCGTGCCGCCATTCACGCCCGCAATCCGATCCAGCCGGACGCCGAGTTCTTGCGCGTCGGTTTCCGTGACATCGTAAAACTTCGTCTCGATCAAAACCTGGCGCGTATTCGTCGCCGCATTCGCTTTCGACAACACCGAAAGCGCCGCCTGCACCTCCATGATCTTCTCCGGCGTGTCCGTGACCTGCAGCGAACTCGCGCCCGGAAGCGCCAGCACCCGGCCGCCGCCATAAGGCTTTCCGTCCTGCCCCACCAATGGCTGCGTGACGATCGAATCCGCCGCCTGTTTCGCTTCCGCCAGACTTCCCGAAGTCACCGGAATGATGATGGTTTCCTGCTCCGTCTTCATCTGCTCCAGCGACACCACCGAAATGATGTTCTCCCGCTCCCGGAACGTGTAACCGACCGGATTCAAAACCTCCTGAAAAATCTGCCGCCAGGTCACATCCCGCAACTTGATCGAGGCCCGGCCTTGCAAGCTTTCCGGCAAAACCAGATTCAGCTCAAAAAGATCGGCCACATTGCGGAGGATGTTACGAATATCCTCCTCCGGAAAATCGACCGACAACCGGTCGCTCGCCGCACTGGCATCCCGCTCCATCATCGCCGCTCGTCCCGCATCGTCCTTGATGACGACTTCAGAGCTCATCGGCGGAGCATCCGACGCCACAGGTTCAGCCGGCGCAGCCGCGCCCGCCGGAGCGCTCTCGAGCTGCGGCTCCTCCTGACCCCAAACGAGAGGAACGAGTGCAGCCAGGGTGAAGACGGCCAGTTGAAGCGGGCGTGTGCTCATGTTTACTTTCCAGGTTGGATTCGCCGAGTGATCTGTTCGCGCTCGTGGCGCAGGGTGAAAGTGACGCGGTCAATCGCCACCAGCTCGAGGGTGTAGTCCTGCCCTTCGAACGTAACGGTAAGGAGATCGCCCACGCGCAGCCGTTTCTGGCCGAAAATCAGATAAGGCTCTCCACCCAACTGCAGCGTTCCAGACGGCGAAATGCGCTCCGCGATTCGCTCGAGCACGCTCGTCTGCTGCACCGGCGCCTTCCCTTGCGCCGCGGCCGCCGCCGCTGCCGCCGCGCGCGCAGCTTCAATAGCGCGCAACTCCTCCGGATCAGGCTGACCAAACGCCACCGGGTTAAACGGCTGCACCAAATCCGGCGCCAGCGGAGCCAGCACCGGCACTTCCGCAAACCGCGTTGCCATCTCCAAAATCGCCGTCCGGCGCGGCGCAGGCGGAATATCCGCCGCCGCGGCAAACGCATTCGCCGCCGCGCAGGCAACCACGAGCGATCCAATCAACAATGAAGAGCGCGACGATCTCATGGCTGGGCGTGACCAAGCAGTTCGATATTGAGCGAGAGCTTCACCGGTCCCGCGCGATCCGGGCTGATCGGCTCGATCGACGCCGAAAGCACCCGGCAAAAATGCGCTCCATTCTCCAGCCGCCGCAAGTAGTGCAGCGCCGCCCAATAGTCCCCGCGAAACGACACGCTGAAATTCACCGCCGAAAAAGCCGCCTTGGTTCCGCGCGGCACCGTGCGATTCGCCGCCGCAGAGTTCTGCTTGATGTCGATCAGGTCGACACCGGTCTCCGACTCGAGGCGGTAGAAATACTGCAGGTTCTTCGCGAGCTCGCTCGAACGCACGAGCCGTTCGTCCATCTTCGCCCGCGCCGCGGCGATTTCAGCCACCTGCTCGCGGAGATTCGCCGCGTTTACGACGTTCTCCGCGATTCGCGTGCCCTCCGTCGTCCGCTGCTCGAGCAGCGTCGTCGCTTCAGTCACCGCACCACTCAGATAATAAACACCGACCGCACCAAAAAGCGTCACCGCGAGGCAGATCGCGATCGCCGGATGCTTCTTCACCCACGCAGAAAGATCGGCCGTCGTCATTTCTTGGGCTCCTTCACCTTCATCGTGATCTCCACCACCATCCGCCCGGTCTGCGGATTGCGCGTCAGACTCACCAACTTGATCTCATCAAAACGGTCCGTGAAAAATCGGTCCTGCTGCAACAACTCCAAATACGCCGACGCCGCTCCACTCGCCTGATCCGCCGAGCCGCGCACCGATCCCCGCAGGGTAAACAGCGCCTCCCGCAAATCGACCCGATCCAGCGCCAGATACGCCGGCAGCGTCTCCGCCAAACGCAACAGAATCTCCGACGGCACCGGCCGCGACTTCAGGAATGCGTTCACTTCCTCCACCGGTCTCGCATCCGCCTGAAACTTCCGGTAAAGACCGATCGCCTGCTCGCTCGTCCGACGCTGCCGCTCGATGTCTTCCTCCCAGCGCCCAATCTGCTGGCGCAAATCCCGCAGCTGATACGCCGTCACCGACAACCAGAGCAGCATCGACACCGCCGCGAGGATCGCCGCGCCATTCACGAAAAACGCCGTGCGAACAATCTTCGTATCCGGCAGCCGCTCCGGGTTGCGCAGATCCGGGTGCCACGCCGGCATCGATAACGACGCCTGCGCCTTATTTCTTTTTTTCAGTAGCGGCAGCATCGGAACCGGAGTTGTAAGAAACCATCAGGCTGAGCAGCCCAAACCACCGCAGCCCCGAACGAGCCGCCGCCGCACCGGGCGAAAACGTCACCCCGCGCGACGCGAGCCACGGCTCGAGTTCGATCGACATGCTCGAAATCCCAAGCGCCGCCGCGATCGACCGATCGAGCCACTCGAGCGACGGCGGCACGCCCAGGCACACCACCTGCCCCACCGACTGGCCCGTCTGCACCTCATAAAAACCGATCGAAGACTGCAGCTCCTTCAACAGTCGCTTCACCAGCAGCGGCCCCATGCCCGTGAAATCGAAGGTGTTCGAGAAAAACAGCTTCTTCGCCGCCTCGAGATCCTTCAACCCGAGCTCCTTCTGCACCACCGGCAAAATCGCCTCGATGCCCTGCGGGATCGGCCGCGCAATCTCCACGCCATTCGCCCCCACAATAAACGAATGCGTCACGTCCGCGCCGATCTCGAGCACCAGCGTCGGCATGACCGATTTCTTGAAATGCAGATAATCGATCATCGCGCCCAAGCTCGCCACCGTCCCCAGCTCCAGCCGGTCGGGATAGATGCCCGACGCGAGCAAGCGATCCTGCGCCGCGTCGACGTCTTCGTTCAACATCCCGACGAACAACACTTCCTTCTGCGTCGCCCGCTCCAAATCGTAGTCGGAGCCATCCACCGCGCTGATCGCGTGCACCGCATGCTTGTCCAGTTCCAGCCGGAACTGGCTCGCGAGCAATTCGCCGAAATACCCCGGCTCCTTCAACCGCTTCAACTCCACCGTCGCCCGCCGCACCAAACGCCGCGCCGGATAAACGCCACACGTCGCGTTCAAATATCCCGTCGGACTCTTCTTCGGCTGCAGCTTCTTCAAAGCCTCCGCCACCGCCGCCATATCGCCCGAGCCGCACTCGGCCACTTCCTCAACGACGAGCGGACCCTTCGTCGCCGACGTCCGCGCCAACAGCACCGCATGGTCGTTTTGCTCGACGAAATACCCTTTTGTCTTGGCAGCGAAAAACATGCGGGTGGGTTGCGGGTGGAGCCGGCCCGTGGCGCCCTCGCTCCGCGTCCCGCACCATCACGTGCGCGACATTCGTCCAAGGCACCGGGAAATCCGGATGCGCAACGTCGGAAAAGTCCCCCTCTAATACAAGCCAATTTCCCTAAGCGAGCAGCCAGCCCGCCCGTCTTTACCTTTTCTTCATCCCACCCGGGACCGCCTCCTCAAACGCACGCACCCAAGAAAAAACCCGCCGAAATCGGCGGGCTCGAAAATGGTTCGCGCAGAACCCCGCGGCTTATTTCTGCCACGTGCGCTTCTTGTGCCGGTTCGACTTCAGGCGCTTGCGGCGCTTGTGCTTCGACATCTTCAACCGACGTTTCTTTTTCAGATTACCCATGGTGTAGGAAAATAGAGGGTCGACGGTGCGAGGCGCCGCACCGCGTGTAAAGCGTGAATTTCCCGCCGCCGCTCGGACGATCGCCCGCCTCGCTCTGTCCCTCGATCTCGTGCTCCCGCCCGAGCCCCACCCTATTCACTCTCCTTTACCACCACGCTCCGCCGCATTCGCGTAAACACCAACACCGCTTCAACCGCCGCCTCGTCCACCCCGGCCAAAATCGCCGCGACCCGCCGATAGGTCTTCAGCTGCGATGCATGCCGCGCCACCAAACCCGGCAACTCCGCCTCGTTTGCCCGATCCGTTTTGAAATCGATCACCGTTACCCGCGTCGCCGCTCCCGCCGTCGATCGTTCCACAACCACGCGATCGAACACACCCGTGATCCACGCGCCATCGATCACCACCTCGAAGGACCGTTCGCGCCACACCTCCGCCCGCCCCACTTTCGGCCGGCGCCACAACGCCCCCAATTCCGCCGCGCCCAAACACGCCAACGCCTCCTCGCAAAGTTCCTCCTCCACGCCGCGCACGCGCCATGTCTGCGCAATTTTCGCCAGCGTCTCCTCCTCCATCCACTCCACCTCCGCCAGGAGTCCGTGCACCGCCGTGCCGAAATCGGCCGCGCCACTCCGCTGCAACGAGAACAACTGCGCCCCCGCCACCGTCGCCACCTTGCCCGCCGACGCCCGTCGCGCCGGCCAACGCCGAACCCGCCCCAACTCCAACCGCTCCTGCGCGGTCGTCGTCTCGGACGCTTCTTTCGACTTTTCCTCCGACACCTTTCCTTCGCCTTCCAACGTCTCGAACCACCGCTCATCCCCCACCGAAAACGCGCCCGCGAATTCCCGCCCGCCCACCTTCACCGGCCGCGTCTCTTCGCCCAGCGTCTCCGCCAGCAACTTGGTAAAATTCCTCGAGGTCGACGAGCCCGGCGGCTTCACGATCAAATACATCGCCCGCTTCGCCCGCGTCATCGCCACATAAAGCAGCGAAAGATTCTCATAACACGCATCCGCCTCCGCCGCGCGCACGTGCGCCGCCAACTCCGGATCCGCCGCGAGAAACACCTTCGAGGGCATATCCAACACCCACTCGATTTCGCGCCCCACCGATCGCTGCACCGCCAGTCCCTCGCGCCGCGAATCGATGCGATTCCCTTCCAAATCCGGCAGGATCACCACGTCGAATCCCAGCCCTTTCGACTTGTGAATCGTCATCACTCGCACCGCCGCCGCCGCCTCGCTTTCTCTCACGGTGTGCCGTTCCATGAACGCCACGAACTCCGCCACTTCCCGGCTGCCGGTCTCATCGAATAAGCGCGCCGCCGCCGCAAACTGCCGCGCTCGCTCCCGCGTGAAGGTGTCGTCCGCCGCCAGCGCCGGCTCCAATCGCTGAATCCACGTCGCCACCGTCCGCTCGAAACCTTCCGCGTGAATCTGACCGAGCACCCGCCGCGTCAGCGTCTCCGGATTTTCAATACGAGCCGCCGCCAATACCGCCCCCAGGGGCGTCATCTTCAAATGCTCCTGCGCCAGCGTGTCGCCGGGATGCGCCGCCGCCTGCATCAGCGCCAGCAGCGCCGCCCCCAGCGGATTGTCCGTGCACACGTGCAGATCCGACTCCGCCAGCGCCGGCATTCCCGCAAATCGCCGCACATGATCCGCCAGCGCCGTCGCCGTCTTGTTATCCTGCACCAGCAACGCGCACGTGAGTCCGCGTTCGAGCGGATCGATCTCCTGCAACAACTCCACCGCGATCTCGAAGCGCGCTCGCTCCTCGTCGGCTTTCGACCCCGCCGCCGGTCCATGCAACAGCGCCACCTGCCCGCCGAGTTCCGGCCGCGCCGTCTTGTGATCCTGCCACTCGCGAATCCACATGTCGGTCGCCGGTCCCGGAAACAAATCCTGCAACACCGCCTTGTCTCCAAAAACCTGATTCACCGTCGCGATCACCGGCTCGCCCGACCGCCACGAATGCACCAGATGCTGCTCCGCAATCGTCCCCGGCCGGATCGCGTTGTAGTGATCGAAGATCTCGCGAAACAACCGCGGATCGCCTTCCCGCCACGTGAAGATCGCCTGCTTCACGTCGCCGACATAGAAAAACGTCCGCATCGCCGACGCATCCTGCACCACTTCATCAATCAGGTTTCGCAACACCGACCATTGCCCGAAGCTCGTGTCCTGGAACTCGTCCAGCAGCCAGTGATCGATCTCGCCATCCAGCCGGTAATCGATCGCGAGTCGATCCACCGTCGTCTCCCCTCCGCCGCTCAAACGCGGGGCGCCATGCTCCGGCGTCAACAACCGCTGCACGTCACCGAACGTCAACTTCCCCGCGCGCCGCACCGCTTCGTGATACACCGCCTCGTATCCCGCCAGCACCGCATGAATCCCGCGCGTCATCTCCAACCGGCGCTCGATCTCTCGCCCAATCACATCCCGCACGATCGTCGCCAGCGCCGCACACGCCGGAGGCGCGAGTTCCTGCTTCTTCCGATCGAACTCCAGCACCGCCGTCCCGCAGTGCAGCTGATCCCACGCGTCCAGCGCCTTCTCGAGCACATACAACATCGGGCGATCCGGCGTCACACCGGCGTTCCACATCTGACACGCCTGAATAAAATCCCGCCAGCGTCCGCGTTGCTTGTCCGCGATCGGCGCCACCTCGACCCACGCCTGCAACGCACTCAGCGCCTTCGTCGCCTCCGCCCCCGCTGCCGCCCACCGGCTTCCATCCGGCCAAATCCGTTTCGGATTTCCCCAACCATCCACCTCCGGCCCCGCGAGAAAAATTTCCTGATGCCGATCCAAGAAAACATCCAGCCGCGCCGCCAGCCGCTTCTCGTCCGCCCCAAAGGTCGCCCGTTTGAACGCCTCGATAAACTCCCGCTGCTCCGGCGCCAGTCCGCCCGCGCCACGCTCGAACATCCGCCGCAACACCCGGCGCCGCTCCACGCGCGCCCCATGCTCCTGCAACACCTCGAACTCGCCCGCCAACCCGAGCTCCAACGGAAACGCCCGCGCCACGCGCGCGAAAAATCCATCCAGCGTCCCCAACCGCAACCGATGCATCGCATCCACCACGTCGCGCAACATCCGCAGGAAAACCCGCCGTGCCTCCTCGCCGCTCGCGCCAATTCCCACTTCCTTCGCCAGCCGTTCCGCAAACACCTTCTCCGCCGCCGCCCGCGCCAGCTTGTTCAAAATCTCGTCGAAGAACTCGCCCGCCGCTTTCCGCGTGAACGTCAGCGCCACGATTCGCTCCGGCTTCGCCCCCAACGCAAGCAACTGCACGAAGCGATTCGTCAACGCATAGGTTTTTCCCGACCCCGCCGACGCGAGAATCATCACGTGTCCCACCGGCTTCATCGCGCGTCCTCCCATTTCACGCTGTCGGCAACCCCGTGATGAAATAGCGACGCAAACGGATCCCGATCCGGTCGAATATCTTCACTCGGCGGCCAGAACACGCCCGCCCGAATCGCCGCCGCCGCGCCTTCCACACAGCGCCACGCCGCCTCGTCCAATTCTTTTGGATACTCCTGCCACACGCGCACGCCCGTCTCCGTCGACGCCTTCGGCAAATTGAAATACCCCGCCCGCGCCTCCCGCGCCGCCGCCGGATCGATCGCTCCTGCCTCGAGCGACACCCGCCCCGTCGCCAGCGCCCGCAAATACAAGGGCAGCTGCAAATCCTTCCACGTCACGTCGCGCGCATTCCACGTCAGCACCGCAAACTCCGGCCGCGTCTCGCCCCGTCGCACTCCGCGCAAATGCGCCTCCTCCGGATCGACCGGCTGGTCCGAGGTCTTGTAATCGATCACGCGCAACTCACCCGTCGCCGCATGACGATCGATCCGGTCGATCTTCCCGCTCACCGTCAGTCCCGCCACCTCGATCTCAAACGGACGCTCCACCGCCAGGATCTCCCAGCCTTCCGCGCGCGTCTGCGCCTGCACCTCCGCCGCGCGCGACAACCTCTGCCGCGCCGACTCCACCTGCACCGTCAACGGCAGCGTCAGCTCGGCCCCAAACAAACGCGTCGTCTCCGCTTCGAGTCGCTCGAGCAGAAACGCCCGCAAGGTCGCCGCCTCTTCGCAGCTTCGCATCGCCAGATCGCGCCCCAGCGCCTCCAGCGCCGCGTGACACAGAATTCCGAAATCCAGCGCATCGAGTTCGTTCTTCGCCGGATCCACCGGCTCCATCCGCAACACGCGCGAGAGATAAAACCGAAACGGACATTCCAGCCACGCGCGCAACCCCGTCACCGCCACGCGCGCCGGCGGATCCACGCGTCGCGGTTCCAGTGTCCACGCCCGCCGCCACGCCGGCGCTTCTCTCCCCGCGCCCGTGCCCCGAAACAAAAATCGCACGCGACTCGGCAGCGCTTCCTCCGCGCAACGCAGCAGCAAGCGCGAGGGACGAAGTGGATCTCCGGATACAGAGGTCTTGCCGAAGAACAAATCGATCCGTCCTCGCGCCTCGCTTCCGCTCCGCCACGCCGCGAGCGCCTGCAGCAAATACGCATCGCGCGCAAACCTCGCCGCATTCGTCTTCAATCCCAACCGCTCCCGCAACGACTCCGGCAAAAACGGATCGCCCACGACCGCATCCGGCACGTGGCCGTCGTTCAATCCCGCCACCGCCAGATGCGGCGCATCCTCCCACAACAACTCCAGCCACCCTTGCAACTCCACCGCGCCATCCGGCTTGTCGTCGTAGCGCACAAGCTCGCCATACAGCCGCAACGCCACATCCCACCAATCCGTCGTCGTCCAACCCGGAAACCACTTCTCTGCCGCCCCGATTTCCCGCATCACCCCCGCCCACGCCTCCGCCGCTTCCGCCGCCGCCGCCTCGTCTTCCCGCGCCAAATCGAAGCGTCGCCGCCCAAAAATCCGACTCAGCGCCGCACTCGCATTCTCCGGAAATTTCCCGCTTCGCAAAAGGTCGCGCAACTCCGCCACTTTCGCCAAAGCCACGCGTGTTCCCGCCCCGACTCGCCCCTGTTCCGCCTGCGAGCGCAACGCGTCGAGCGTCCGCGGCAGATGCGCGCGGTGCAACGCATCGAGATCCCGCAGGAAACCCGCGGCCGATCCTCCCCGATCCGTGCCGGCCGCATAACTCAAAAAATCCGGACACCTGGCCAGCGCCGCGACCGCCTCAAACGTCTCCTCCCGCGCCAGCGCCGCAAGCGCCGTCAACAATTGATGCAGCGCATCGCCTTTGCGCCGCCGTCCATCCGGATTGAACGCCTCCTGCCCCACCCGCTGTAGTTCGCTCGCGAGCAAGGGCGCCACTTCCGCATCGGCAATCCCCACACCCAACACTCCTTCCGCTTTCTCATACCCGCCCGCCAGCGCCGCAATCCGCTCCGCTTGCGCCGCCGGATTCGCGCAAAGATGCACCGTTCGCTCGAATTCAGGCCACTCGATCATCCGACGCTCCCACGCTTCCGCCCGCGGCCGCCCCCACGCATCGAACGCGTCCGCCTCCTCGTCCGGCGCAAACACCAAAATATCCACCGGCACGCTCCGCGCCTGTGCCGCCAACACCTGCAACGCGAGCGGCAGCGGATCAGGCGTGCCGATCACAACTATCCGCTCGACTCCTTCCAACGCCGCCGGCTCCCGCGCCGACTCAATCTCCGCCGCCTGTCGATCGCGCAAATCCCACTGCGCCAGTTTCGCCGCGTGCAACCGCTCCAGTTCCGCCAACTGCTCCCACCGCTCCCGCTCCGAAAATCCCTCACCCAACCGCTCCGCTACATCGCTCAAAAGCAGACCACCTTCCCCCAAGGTCCGCCGCAACCGCCCAAACTCCTCCGCCAATCGCAACGCCCACGCCGCATTTCTCACCGGCGGATCGATGGGAAACATCGCGCGAAACGCTCCCAATTCCACCTCTCGCAACACGTCCATCCACGCGAGCAACGAAATCAACCGCGACGCCAGCGCCTCGTCGTCCGCCGCAGCAGTCACGAGCGATTCCGGCAACATCACCCGCGGCGGGAAGACCGCCGATCTCCGCTCCGCGGCATGTCCCGCCAGCGCCTCCCGCAATCGACGCCCCGCCTGCCGCGTCGGCACCACCACCAGCGTCCCGCTCAAATCCAACGGCCCGTCTCCGCTCCACCCCTGCGCCAGAAACTCCACCGATTGCGGCAGCAGCGGGCGGTCCCAACTCAGAAAGAAACGACGAACAGATTCAGGCGGTGAAGACACGTGGCGAACCCGACCATGTTCATCCTTCGCCCGCTCCCGCAAGCCTCCGCCGAATTTCCCTCACCGCCCGCCCGCCGCACACGAAAAAACCCGCACGTTCGTCGTGCGGGTGAAAGAATGCCTGCAACCCCGGCGCCCCGCGCCGTTCGGCTGCGATTACTTCGCGAAGAGGAACTTCGCCGCGTGCGACTTCGCGCGATCCGCCGCATTGCGATGCACCACGCCGGACTTCACCGCCTTGTCCATCGCCGACGTATAAGCGCTCGCCGCCGTCTTCGTCTCGGCCGCGTCACCCTTCTTAGCCGCCGCGTCCAGCTTCTTGCGCAGGGTCTTGATGCGGGTCTTCACCCCTTGGTTGCGGTCGTGCAAGCGGGCGGATTTACGCGCGGCTTTGATGGCGGATTTGGTGTTGGCCATGATCGTTTCGAGATTTAAAGCCCGCCAAAGACTCAAACGCCCCGAGGAGAGTCAAGGGTTTTGTCCAACGCCCCCCGCCGCCTCGCCCCCCCCCGCAAACGTTCTGGAGTTTGCCCCTTCATCCGACTTAATGCCGCCATGCCTCCCGAGCGCCCGTCCGCCATCCGCGTGCTGATCGTGGATGACAGCGTGCTGGTGCGCGAAGGCCTGCGCGCCGTCTTCTCCACGCAACAACGCCAACCCGCCATCGCCGTCGTGGGCGAAGCCGGCACCGTCGCCGACGCCATCGCGCTCGCCCCCCAGCTGCAGCCCGATGTCGTGCTCCTCGATATTCGTCTCCCGGACGGCTCCGGACTCACCGCGTGCGCCGAGCTCTGCCGCGTGCTGCCCAACACGCGCGTCCTCATCCTCACTTCCGTCGCCACCGACAATCTCATCCAGCAAGCCATCCAAGCCGGCGCCCAGGGCTACCTGATGAAGGAGATCGATCCGGAAGGCCTCACCCGCGCGATCGCCGACGCCCACGCCGGTCGTTCCGTCCTCACCGGAGAAGTCACCGCCCGCGTCTTGCGCCTGCTCCGCGAGGGTCCCACCGATCCATTGGCGCCACTCTCGCCCCAAGAGCACCGCGTCCTCGCGCTCACCGCCGCCGGCCGCTCCAACAAGGAGATCGGCGTCGAACTCGGCCTCAGTGAGAAGACGGTAAAAAACTACCTCAGCAACGTCTTCGAAAAGCTGAACGTCACCCGCCGCACCCAAGCCGCCGCCATTTACTCTCAAGCAGTTACCCACGGTATAGGGCCAAAGGTCCCTAACGTTTAGGGACTATTTTCGGGTCGCCTGCCCCGGGGGCTTCCCTATGCCGGTGCGCGTCTGATGAAGCGCGCCGACCGCTCCTTTTCCCCACCCCTTCAGTCGCCCGCCTCTCGCACGGCGCGGCGGATGTCATCGCGGCGCGGCTTCACGATCGTCGAAACCATGGTCGCCGCGACCATCTTCACGATGCTCACAATCGGCGTCTACACGATGCTGATGAAATCGTATCAGCTCATGGCGCTCACGCGCGTGCGCGACGATGCCCGCGCTGTCCTTCGCAGTTTCGCCGATCAATTTTCCCGTCTTTCCACCACGCAGGAGGTCGACGGCGTCGTCCGGCAACGCTGGCTCTTTCTCCCCAGCGGCGGCCCGACCGGTCGCGGTCTCGTCTGGGGCGCATTGAGCGACCAAAACACCAGCGTCAACGCCGAGAACGCATCATCCCTCCCCATCCCCCTCGGCGGCGAAAGCCATCGCGTCAACGCCACGCTCACGCGCGATGTCCGCTACGTTCACGCCACCAGCGGCGCGAACGTCACGTCCCGCACCATCGAAGCCGCCGGCTACCTGTTGTCGGGCACGTTCACGATCAACTACACGATGAACGGCAAGGCCTACACCCAGTCGCTCACCGTCCTCCGCGCCGCGCCATGATCCCCCGACGCCCGTTCCGCCTCCGCTCGGATCCGCGCCACCCCAAACGCGGCTTCACCCTCGTCGAGGTCCTGATCGCCGGAAGCATCGGCATCATGCTTCTCGCCGCCGTCGTCTCCATCCTCGTGATGAGCGCGCGGATGGTTTACAAAAACCAGCAGATCGAAGCCGCCGCCACGAACACCCGCTATGTGCAGGAGCACATGAACGGAGAGTTCTCGATCGCCATCAGCCAGGCCAGCCCATCGATCCGCCCGACCTACTCCGACCCGTCCGACACGTCTCCGCCGCGCTACGCCCGCGTCACCTACCGCGTCCCCATCGGTTCCTTCGCCACCGTCGTCGCGTGGACCGCACGCAGCAGCAACACGCTTCGCATCAACTGCCCTTCCGATATCATCCCGAAAGCGGGCGACTATCTGTTGATGGACATGCCCAACCTCGGCACCGGGATAAAAATCGTCTCGGTCAACCCCGAGGGCGTCTCCGGCGTCGTCGACGTGACTCTCGCCAAAACCCTCCTCGCCGGCACCACCGGACCCGAGGAGGACGCCGAAGCCCGCGCCCTCGTCCGCATTCAACGCGAGCGCAAATACGAAACCGTCGAGCCCGCCTCCGGCGAACCCATCACCGAGCTGCACTGGTATGAATCCGCCGACGATTCCACCTCCCGGCTCGTCCTTTCGCGCAACGTCGACACCTCCGCCCGCTTCCTCTTCGCGCAGATCCCGGAGGTCATCACCAGCGACGTCGAACCCGCGATCGGCTGGCAGTTCAGCTACGTTTCCCAAAGCAGCCGCGCCGTCGTCCCCGGCGGCAACAAGGACTTCTACCAGACCAACTACGTCGAAGGTCTGATCATGCCCAAATCGGGCGACCCGCTGAGCACCGCGTCCATCCTCGGAGGCGGCTCCACCACCACCAGCACCACCACTTCCACCACCACCTCCTCCACCACGACGTCCACGACGACGAGCAAGACAACGACCACCAGCTCGAAGTCCACGACCTCCACCTCGACGTCCAAAACCTCCACGTCGAAGACCACCTCCAAGTCGACCTCCAAAACGACGACCACGTCCACGACTTCGAAGTCCACCACGAAGACCACCTCCAAATCGACCACGTCGAAGTCGACGACCAAGACGACGTCCAAATCCACCACCTCCACGTCGAAATCCACCACCTCCAAAACCACTTCGAAGTCCACCAGCGCCACCACCACCTCGAAGTCCACGTCGGTGAGCACGACCTCCAAGTCCACCACGTCGTCGAAATCCACCACCACGAGCATCCCGTTCGATGGTTAACCTTTCTGTGCCCCCGCAGGGCACAGCGTCCGTCTCATGAACACTTCTTCTCAACGAGGCAGCGTGCTGGTTATCACGCTCGTCTTCGTGATCATCATCGCCGTCGCCGCCAGCTCGGTGTTCGAACTGGCGACGAACTCCTACCGGCTTTCGATGCGCAACCAGCTTCAGGCCGAAGCGCGCGCCGTCGCCGAGAGCGAAATCGAATACATGTATTACCGCTTCAAGATGGTCGTCGTCACCGGCAATGCCGCCACCGCCGCCCCCGCCGCCCTCAGCGATCAAGGCATCTCCGACAACACCACCCTCCCGAGCACCATTCGAAACCCCTTCTACGAGAAACATCGCACCGCCGGCTGGCGCGTCCGCCGCTCTCTCGTCCTCGACCCCGTCATCGTCGAAAACGGCGGCCCCATCAGCGGCCGCATCCCCGAAACCCGCAAGGTCGGCGACTACACCTACGTCATCGCCCGCGTCGAGGTCCTTCCTCCCGAGGGCAGCCCATTCGCCAGCGCCGGAGCGTCCGTCCGCATCGGACGACGTTTCATGAATTCGAACACATCCATCTTCCAATACAGCGTCTTCTTCCAAGGCGACCTCGAGCTCAACCCGGGCAACGATGTCACCATCAACGGCGACGTCGTCGCCAACGGCTCCATCTACATGGGCCCCCGCGCCGGCTTCGAGCTCCGCCTCATCGACCAGGTCCGCTACCTCAAGAGCGGTTTCTTCAACCAGGACAAGCTCGGCAACGACACCTACTCCAACCCCAACGCCCCCACTCCTCCCGTCACCCTCGTTGCCCCCACGTTCGCCACGTCCAAAGACTCCCAACTCGCCACCATGGACGAACCGGAAAACCTCCTCGGAGGCATCGACGCCATGGTCACTTCACGAGATCGTCCCGATCTCTTCGGACCTCCCGACCTCATGGACCCGGAAGCATGGACCGAAGCGCAGCAAGCCACCGCGGAGAACAACGTCTATCGCTCGCTCATCGCCCCGCCGCCGTCCGCCGCCGGCTCCAACGAATACCCCAACGGCTCCCCGTCCACCCTCGACGACAACGTCATCGCCGTCCGCCGCGCCTACAATCGCGCCGATATCATCATCACCGTCGATAACGATGGCGTCACCGTCACCAAAGACGGCTCGCCCGTCGCCGGCGCACCGTCGTTCACCACGAAAGCGGTCCACGACAAACGCGAAAACAAGGACGTGCAGATGACCGAGGTCGACATCGGCGCCCTCAAGACCTGGCTCGAAGCCAGCGGCGGAGACTTCAACGGACTCCTCTACGTTAACCTCAAAAACTCCTCCAGCAGCACGCCCGCCGCCATCCGCCTCGTCAACGGCAGCTCCCTCCCGCGCAACGACGGCAAAGGCTTCTCCGTCGCCACCAACGGCGGCATCTACGTCCAGGGCGACTACAACACCGACTTGATCACCGACGCCGACGGCAGCACGCGCCCCGTTCCCGCCATGCTGATCGGAGACGCCATCACCGTTCTGTCTCCGCGGGTTTACGACCCCGACACCGATACATGGTCGGGTTGGAGCGATGACGAAGCCGCCTTGGATTTCGACGGCCCCGGCGGAGAAAACACCGTCCGCCGCGCCTCAGGCGACATGACCATCAACGCCGGTCTCCTCACCGGAAACTATTCCTCGAACGCCTCCGGCTCCAGCGGCGGCGCGCAAAACCTCGTTCGCTACCTCGAAGATTGGACCGGCCGCAGCGTCACTTTCAACGGCTCCCTCGGCCGGCTCTTCCAATCCGCACACTTCACCGCTCCCTACGTGGGCAACATCGGAGTCACCTACTACCAGCCTTCCACCCGCAATTTCGACTACGACACCAGCATGCGTCGGCACCGTCCGCCCGGCTCGCCCGAATCGACCGACTTCAGCCGCGGCAGCTTCTTTACCTGGCATCCGGAGTGAGTTCTATGTCGGACGTTCTCACCGCGACGCCCTCCGGCGCGCATGGCTTTTCCCCTCCTCTGACCTCGACCGAGATGCCCGAACCGCACGACGTTTTCCGCTTCGGCGACGGCGAACATCGCTTCCTCTCCCTCCGCATGCGCCGCCTCCTCCGCGAAGGCGCCATCTCCGTCGTCGACATCCTCGAGCGCGACGAAAAACCCGACCCCGAGGTCACCGCCATCGTCCCCGCGCGCAACGAAGCCGCCACCATCGCCACCGTCATCCGCGAGTGCTTCAACTACGCCGGCCACGTCCTCGTCGTCGAGGGCGGCTCCACCGACGACACCGCCGCCGTCGCCGCCGCCACCGGCGCTCGCGTCATTCGCGATTCCGGCCGCGGCAAGGGCGCCGCACTCCGCCACGCCGTCGCCCACGTCGAAACCGACATCTGCGTCTTCGTCGACGCCGACGGCTCCCACGATCCCATCGACATTCCGTTGCTCGTCGCCCCCATCAAAGCCGGCACCGCCGAACACGTCACCGGCTCCCGCCTCCTCGGCGGCTCCGACGAACTTCACGGCGGCGGCGACGAATTTCTCCGGCTCGCCGGCTCCGCCTTCATCACCTACCTGATCAACCGCCGCTTCGGCACCCGCCTCTCCGATTCGCAAAACGGCTTTCGCGCCATCCGCACCGACATCTTCCGCCGCCTCGATCTTCGCGCGCGCCACACCACGATCGAAATGGAAATGATCATGGCCACCCTCGCCGCCGGCTACCGTATCCTCGAAGTCCCTACCCACGAGCGTCCGCGCGCCGCCGGCTACTCCAAAATCTCTCTTCACCATCCCGGCACGTGGCTCTCCTACGGCACGTGCCTCGTCCGCGGTCTCCTCCAGCCCCGCCGCTCCTCCGCCCGCCCGTCATGAGCGGTCCTTACGAAGCCGTCATCGGCGTGTGGGACGGCCACGACGCCGGCGCCGCGCTCGTCATCGACGGCCGCGTCGAACTCGCGCTCAACGAGGAACGCCTCAGCCGCCGCAAGCTCGACGTCGGCCTCCCCACTCGCGCGATCGCCGCGATCCGCCGCGCCGCCGGCCACCGCCGCATCGCCTGGGCCCCCACCACCTCCGACTTCGCCAAAACCCTCACGCGCACGTTTCCTTCGATGAAGGAAAACTATTACCAGCTGCGCCGCCGCCTCGTCCCGCCCGGCCCGCTGCACGCGTTCAAATCCCACGCGAAATACTCCCTCACCCAGCTCCCGACCCACCCGCTCCTCCGCGCCTGGGCCCGCCGTTCTTTCGCCCGACAACTCGGCGCCGCGCTCGAAGACGTTTTTCTCGTCGATCACCACGAGGCCCACGCCGCCTCCGCCGTGTATCCGCCAAACTGGGACACCGATGCCGCGGTCGTCACGCTCGACGGCATCGGCGACGGCGAATCCGGTTCCGTCTGGCTCTGGTCGCACACCACGCAATCGCTCGAAAAACTCCTCTCCCTCCCCGGCTCCGCCTCGCTCGGCCTCTTCTTCGAACACGTCACCAACGAGCTCCAGATGCGTCCGCTCGAAGACGAGGGCAAGGTCATGGCGCTCGCCTCTTACGCCGTCGACACGCCGCCGGAAAAAAATCCGTTCCTCCGCTGGTTCTCGCTCACGACCGACTCCCGCGGCCTTCCCGTTCTCCGCTGCTCCGTTTCCCCGCTCCGCATGCGCCGCGCCGTCGCCGATCTCGTCTGGTGCACCCCGCGCGAAACCCTCTGCCGCCAGGCCCAACAAACCCTCGAAATCCTCGTTCCGCGTTTCTTCAGCCTTCTCGCCGCAGCCACCGGCCGACGCGCTTTCGCCTACGCGGGCGGCGTCGCCTCCAACATCAAGGTCAACCGTCTCATCCGCACCTCGCCCGGCATCGACCGCCTGGAGATCTGTCCCGCCATGGGCGACGGCGGCCTCGCCCTCGGCGCCGCACTCTCGATCTGGCACAAAACATCCGGCTCTCGTCCGCACCCGTTTCACGACTTCCGCCTTGGCATCGATCACGGCGATCTCGGCACCGACGCTGATCGCTACGCTGACGCCCATCACGCTCAACTTTCCCGCCCACCCGAAATCGCCCGCGCCGTCGCCGAACTCGTCGCCGCCGGCCACGTCGTCATGTGGGCCCAAGGCCGCATGGAGCTCGGCGCCCGCGCCCTCGGCGCCCGCAGCATCGTTGCCCGCGCCGACAGCACCGCCGCCCGCGACGACCTCAACCTCCGCCTCAAGCGGCGCGTCTGGTATCAACCGTTCTGCCCGTCGATCCTCGCCTCCGAAGCCCCCGCGCTCCTCGCCGACTTCCGCGGCCCGCACGACCTGAATCGCCACATGACAAATGGCTTCATGACCACACCCCACGGTCGCCAGGCCCTCGCCGGCGCCATCGGCCCCGACGGTTCCTGCCGCCCGCAAATGGTCGAACGCGACGACACCTCGCGCTGGTATCAACTTCTTCAACACGTCCGCGCCCTCACCGGCGTCGGCGCCGTGATCAACACCAGTCTCAATCTCCACGGCAAACCCATGTCCGACGATGCCGACGGCGTCGTCGAAGCCTGGATCGAAAGCGGCGTCGAACACCTCGCCCTCGGCTCCGCCTTGCTCACGAAAAAATCAGCGTGATGTCCGCCCGCCCTCCTCGTCTCGCCTTCCTGATCCTCGCACTCGCCGCGCTCGCCGGCGCCGCGATCTGGGCGCTCCGCGTCGGCTCGCTCGAAAACGAAGCGCAACGCCTCCTCGTTCCCGAATCGACGATGTGGGGCATGCACGCGTGCTTCGTCGTCATCGCCGCCGGCCTCGCCGCTTCCGCCCGCCCGCTCTACCAGCTTCTCGGCCGCCGCCGCGCGCTCACCGCCCTCGGCCTCGCCATCTTCGGACACTTCGTTTGCTACCTCGCGCCACAAACGAACCGCATCTTCTTCGACGAACACATCTACATGCAGATCGGCCAGACGATCGCGCACACCGGCCGCGCCGAGGGCGCCAACTACGCCCGGGTCGAATACGGCAAATTCGAAATGTATGATGCGTGGGTCAACAAACAGCCCAACGGTCTGCCTTATCTCCTCTCCTGGCTCTACCGCACCGTCGGCGTATCCGATTCTTCATCACACTTCCTCAACCGCGCCCTCACCGGCTTGACCGCCGCCGCCCTCTACGTCGCGCTGGTGCTCGTTCCGTGGACGCTCCCCGCCGGCGCCGCGCTCGCCGCCGCGCTCCTGTTCCTGTTCACGCCGCTCGTTCCTTGGTGGGGCCACACCGTCGCCGTCGAACCGGCTTCCGCCGCCACCATCGCTTTCGCCTTTCTCGCCGCGTGCGCTCATGCGCGGCTCCGCGATCGCGACTCCGCCCAAGGCCTCTCCGCCACCGCTCTCCTGCTCGCCGGCGCCACCGGCTTCGCCGTTTATTTCCGCCCGGAATCGATGCTCGTTTTCCCGCTCGTCGCCCTCGTTCTCTGGTCCACCGACGACCGTTTCATCGAAGACCTTTCCGCCTGGGGCGCGCTCGCGCTTTCCACCGCTCTCGCCGCGCCCAACACCATGCATCTCTGGTCCATGCGCACCGAGAGCTGGGGCGCCACCGATGGCCGCCGGTTCGACCTCGATTTCGTCGAGCAGAACTTCAAGAGCAACGGCGGCTACTTCATCGACGGCGAATGGTTCCCCGCGGTCGGCACCTTGTTCGCCTTTCTCGGCCTGATCTGGCTCCTCCGCCGCAATCGCACCGCGCTGGTCGCCGTTGGCCTCTGGTTCGCCCTGTCGTGGGGCATCTTCGTTCTCTATTACGCGGGCGGTTATCACTACGGCGCCAGCTCCCGCTACGGCCTCATCTCCTGCGCACCGGTCGCCATCTTCATGGGCGTCGGCCTCGCCGCCGCCTTCCGCCGCCTTCGCCATCGCCCCGCCTGGCTCGGCGCCCTCGCCACCGCCGGTCTCATCAACTGGGTCGCCGCCATGGACTACGTGCCCACGCTCACGCGCGAAGCCATCGAGGCCCAGGACGACTCCGACTTCGTGAAGGACATGGCCAAAACCATCCCTTCCGGCGCCCTCGTGATCTCACCCGACCCGTGCATGTGGAATCTGCAGGGCATCAACTCGTCCCAATACTTCGTGCTCGAAAACATGCTCCACTCCGAGATGCGCGAGCTCGCCAACCAATACCCCGGCGGCATCTACCAGCACTGGAGCTTCTGGCACAACGCCGAACCCGAAATGGCCCGCTACACGGCCGAATACATGGCCAAGGTAAACGCCGTCCCGTTCCGCCGCATCACTTCGCAGGCCTACAAACTCGGTCTCTATCGTTTGGATACACCCGAAGCGTTCGAAAAATTCGGCGGCCGCATTCCCGAGGACCATCGCAGCGACCGCGATCTCGACACCGTGCTGGCCAAAGCTCGCGCGGAGCTCGAAAGTAACGCTCCGGCCGAAAGCGCCCCATGAGCTCGCTGTATTCATGGACCCGATTCGCCGCGCGCACCGCCGCGGCCGCCGCCGGCGTCGAGGGCCGGCCGACGAAGCTCATGTTCGTCGTCACCAAACGCTGCCATTCGCGCTGCGTTTACTGCGACATCTGGAAGGTCAAGGACACCCCGGGCGCGCTCGACGCCGAGCTCACGCTCGCCGAAATCCGCTCCATCGCCACCGCGAATCCTTTCTTCCAATGGATCGATTTCACCGGCGGCGAGCCCACCGACCGCCCCGACTTCGTCCAGGTCGTTCAAGCCTTCGCCGACGCCTGCCCCGATCTTCTCCTCGTCCATTTTCCCACCAACGGCATCGCCACCAAACGTATCGAAAAAATCGCTACCGAGCTCCACGCCTCAATTCGCGCCCGCCTCATCGTCACCGTCTCGATCGATGGTCCGCCCGAGCTCAACGATCGCCTGCGCGGCATCCGCCACGACTTCGCCCACGCCGTCGATTCCTTCGCCGCCCTCCGCCGCGTCCTCGGCCCCGACAACGTCTTCGTCGGCATGACCCTCCACGGCCACAAATCTTCCACCGGCCACACTTCCCCCGAGCTCGTCGAACTCACCTACGCCGCCGTCAACGACGCCCTTCACGCCCGCCACGAAGCGCCCATCGATTGGTCCACGCTTCACCTCAACATCCCTCACTTCTCGCAGCACTACTACGGCAACACCGCCGCCCGCGAATCCTCCGACGGCTTCGGCGGCCCCGCGCACCGCTCGGAAATCGCCGCTGCCCTCCAGCTCGCCGCGTCGAAATCCAAAAGCGGCCTCTCCGCCATGCGCGCCATCGAGCGCATCTATCGCTCCGAAGCCATGCGCTACCTCGACGAGGGCCGCACGTCCATCGCCTGCTCCGCGCTGCTTTCCACCGTTTACCTCTCCGAAAAAGGCGAGGTCTTCCCTTGCACGATCTGGGACCGCCCGCTCGGCAACGTCCGCCAGTCCGACTTCGCCCTCATGCCAATCGTCGAATCCGCGCGCCGCGACGGCGTGCGTCGCGCCATCGCCAACGGCCAATGCCCCAACTGCTGGACACCCTGCGAAGCCTACCCCGCCATCGGCGCGTCTCCGCTCCGCTCGCTGCTGGCCTTCGCCCGCCCCAGTCAAACTCCTGCCTCTGTCATTCTGAGCGAAGCGAAGAATCCAGTAGGATGAACGCACTCTCCCAGAACGACCGAAGGAGCATCCCGCCCGCCATGCCCGCCTCCGCCAGACTTTCCGAAACCCTCATCCGCGCCCTCCCCCCTCTCGTCTTCGCCGCCGTTCCTCTCGCCGCCTTCCTCGCGTTCATCATCCAACCGCTCATGGGCAAGCAACTGCTGCCCATCTACGGCGGCACATCCGGCACATGGCTGGGTTGCATGGTGTTCTTCCAACTTGCCCTGCTGCTCGGCTACGCCTGGGCCGCATGGCTCGTTCGCCGCAGCGCCACCTTCCAAGCCATCGCCGTCACCGCCCTCGGCTTCGTCGCTGCCCTCACCTTTCACCTTCCTTCTTCAGACGCCGACGCCACCGCCAGCATCGGTCGCGTCGTCTGGCGTCTCTCGATCGCCTGCCTCCCCGCGATGGTCCTTCTCTTCAGCACATCGCCGCTCCTCCACGGCTGGCTGCGCCGCCGCGGCGAAGAAGTCCCCTACTACCTCTACGCGATCTCCAACACCGGCAGTCTCTTCGCGCTCCTGCTCTACCCCTTCGCAATCGAAACGCAGCTCCGTCTCTCCGAACAAACGTTCTTCTGGCACGGCTTCCTCATCGTCCTCGCCGGCCTCCTCGCCGCCGCCGCTTACATCGTTCGCAAAACATCCGCCAACGCCTCCTCTCCCGCCGCCCTTTCCACCGAAGCGATCCCATTCGCCCGCTTCCCCGCCTGGATCTGGCTCAGCGCCCTCACCTGCGCCGGCATGCTCGGCGCCACGTATCACCTCGCCGCCGAAATCGGATCCAACCCGCTCGCCTGGATCGGCCCGTTCGGCGCCTACCTCTTCAGCTTCATGGTCGTCTTCGCCGGCCGCTGGCGCCGCTGGATGACGATGACAACCCTCGCGTGGCTCGCCGTAAGTCTCGCCGGCTTCATGGTGACCAAAGGCTTCTCCGCCGCCACCGTCGACGCGACGCGCGCCTGGTGGCTTCTCTCCCTCACCGCGAGCGGCAGCTTCCTCGGCAACGCCCTCCTTCACAGCCTTCGCCCCGCCGAACGTTTCGAAACCTTCTACCTCGTCATCGCCGCCGGCGGCGTTCTCGGCGGACTCGCTTCGAGCGTCATCATTCCTTACCTGCTCTCCCGCCCCGCCGAATTCCCGCTCCTCTCCGTCGCGCTGCTCGCCACCGGCATGATCTGGCTCATGCGCACGCGCGAACCCGGCGTCATCGCCGTCACCGCCTGCGTTCTCCTCGCCCCCGTCGCCGCGATCGGCCTCCACCAGGCCGCCGACGAATCCATCGGCGACAGCCGCGTGCGTCACATCCGCGATCTCTACGGACACGTCATGGTGAAAACCGACGACACGTCCGTCGTCCTCTCGAGCGCCACCACCACGCACGGCACCCAGCTCATCGAAACCGAAGCCTCCCGCAAACGCCCCACGCTCTACTACACCGAAAGCTCCGGCGTCGGGCGCGTCCTCGAAGAGCTCATGGCCCAACGCCCCGCCCTCCACGTCGGCGTCATCGGCCTCGGCGCCGGCACGCTCGCCGCGTATTCACGTTCTGGCGACACCTATGATTTCTGGGACATCGACCCGAAAGCCCTGCGCATCGCCCGCGAAAACTTCACCTTCGTCGCCGAAGCCGCCGGCAGCACCAACCTCATTCTCCGCGACGGCCGCAAAGCCCTCGAGGAATCCCCAGCCGATTACGATGTCATCGTCATCGACGCGTTCACCGGCGACGGCGTGCCTTCGCATCCCCTCACGCGCGAAGCCATCTCGATCTACCTGCGCCGCCTCTCCGCGAAACGCGGCCTTCTCGTCATCCACGCGTCCACCCGCTACTCCAATCTCTTCCCCGTCATCGAAGCCACCGCGCGCACCCTCGGCCGCGCCTCGCTCGGCATTGTCACCGAGATCTCCGACTCCGCCGACGCCCGCGACTGGGATCCCGCCCGCACCGAATACGTCATCGTCGCCCCGCAGGAATCCTTGAAATCCATCACCGGCTGGTTCCCCGCCGAAGAAGACGACGGCCGCGTCAAACGCACCCTCTCCACCGTCAACGCGCCGCTCATCCAACAACGCCTCATCTGGAGCGACGATCGCAACGCCGCCATCGACGCCTTCGACCTCGGCCGCTTCCTCTTCCCGCGGTGATTCCTCGTGCTGTGGCAACCTTCCAATTCCAGGTCGTCCTCCGCCAGCGAAACGCCTTCGCTCGCGCCCACCTCGCCCCTTCGCCCGGTCAGTCTTGGAGCGGTTGAAACCGCCACCAATCTCCTCGCCTGCACGCTCGCGATCGTCTGGGTCCTCGCGCTCGCCGTCTCGCATTTAAAATTCGTTTCCCAACCCAGCCCGCACGAGATCAACGAGCCGTCCGTCTGGTATACGACTTTCCTCTTCGACCAGGGCCGCAATCCTTACAGTCCCGACGAACTGCCCGGCGCCGCCCAATTCTTCGGCCCGCTTTATCACAGCGTCGTTCTCGCGCTGAAGCCGCTCTTCGGCGTCGGATACGACGCCCATCGCTTCCTCAATCTCCTCTGCATCGGCGGCTCGCTCTGGCTCCTCGCCACGCGCATGCGCCGCATCGGATCCGGCCTCGGCATCGCCCTGATTTCCTCCGCGTGGATCTACTGGATCTGTCTCCAAAACATCATGATCACCGCGCGCCCCGACGCGCTCGGCTTCCTGCTGTTTCTTCTCGCGATCATCGCCCCATGGGAACGCGCCTACTCGCTGCGATCCTCCGTCTTCGGTCTCGCCTGCACGCTGCTCGCATTCCACTGCAAAGCCTACTTCGCCCTCGCCCTCCTGCCCACGCTCGCAGGCCTCGCGCTCACCCATTCCTGGCGCCACGCCACCATCGCTGCGCTCACCTTCTTCGTCGCACTCGTCGTCTCGATTCTCCTGCTCAATCACTTCTTCCCGCTCTACTGGCTCGAAACCTTCGTCATGCAGCGCAACGCCGTCGCCATCAACACGAGCGACGACATCTCGCCCATGCACACGGCCCTGCTCTTCGAGCGCGCCTGGCCCTACTTCCTCTTCCTCTCTGGCGCCGCCATCCTCCTCCCGCGCCACTTCCACACGTGGCGCCACGAACTTTCTCGACGCCAACCTCGCGCCATCGCCCTCGGCGTCGCGCTCTCACTTCTCCTTCTCCACTTCGCCCTCGTCTATTTCTACATGGGCCACAACGGCGGCGCCCTCTTCACCTACCATCTCCACCTCATCTTTCCGCCACTCCTGCTCGTCACCGCCTTCGCTCTCGCTCGTTCGTCACCCGGCCTTCGCATCGCATTCACCGTCCTCCTCGCCGCCTTCGGCGCACTCAACATCACCGTCCGAACGGTCGAAGACAGCGCTCCCGCGCACCAACGCCTCACCGATCTCATCGAAGAAGCCGGTTCCGTTTACGGCAGCTCCTCCTTCGTCACCGACATCCTCGCCCGTCATCACCGTCCCGTTCACAACAGCGGCTTCACGCTCTTCCTGCCGATGGCTACCATGAACGGACGCGACGAAACAGACCCCGGCGCGCGCGCCATTCGCGACGCGTTTGACCGCGCCCCGAGCGAAGCCGTCGACCACATCGTCGATCGCACCTACGATCTCGTGCTCACGAGCGATGACTTCCTTGTGTTCGGTGACATGGACACCCTCGCCGAGCATTACGAACCCACCGAGCGCGTGTTTATGCCGATGTATTTCGGCGGAAACTTCATCCAGGTCTGGAAACCTCGCCGCGATTCCGATTCGGTCTCGGCACGCTGATTCCCACCGGCGCGTCTCCCGCTTTCGTTGTCCATGCTTGTCGCCGTCTATCTGGTGCTGCTCGGCGTGCTCGCCGTCCACCTTCGCCCCCGCATTCCACTGCTCGCCGCCCTTCCCGGATTCCCCGGATACCTCGCTTCGCTCGGAGTCACCCTTTTCCTCGCCGACTGGATAAACTTCCTCGCGCACGCCCTCGCCGGCTGGTCCTGGATCTACTGGACCCTCGCCTGGGCCACCCCCGCTCTCGCCCTCGGCGTGCTCTCCCGTCGATCCACCAACTCGCTCTCGAAGCTACGAAATCTTCTCCGCCAACTCGCCTCGGTTCGCACCTGGAACGGCTGCTTCCTCTTCTTCCTCGGTTTCGTCCTGCTGCGTTTCTACACCGGCATCGTCATCGATGACGACGATCGCGTCTGGGTGAACTACAACTTCGTCGACACCGCGTTTCATCTCTCCGTCGTCAACGCCTTCCTCGAGGCCGATCGCTTCCCGCCCATGGACCTCGATATGGCCGGGTATCCGCTGAAATACCACTTTCTCGCCGACTTCTTCGTCGCGCACCTCGCGCAAATGGGCGCGCCGCGCATCGGCGCCATGTGGCTCATGAATCTCATCAGCGCCTCCGTCCTCGTGGGCACGATCTGGAGCGTCTTCGCCCGCTGGCTCCAACTTCCGCCGCGCTGGATCCTGCTCGCCGGCCTGCTCTTCCTTTTCCTCAACACCTCCCTCGTCAACCTCCTCCACTTCCTCTGGCTGCGCCCGCCGTTCTTCAACGTATCCGATTTCTACTACGGGCTCTTCTGGTTCCCCTACTTCAACTTCGAAGCGATGCTCACCAATCTCTTCGAACCGCAGCGCGCCCTCCTCTTCACCATGCCGATCGCGCTGCTCGTGCTGCACGCGATCTTCCACCCGCCCGCGCCCGCCAGTTCACCCACTCACGTTCTCCCCGCTTTCATCGTCATCTGCCTCCTGCCCCTCGCCCACATCGTCGCGTTCGCCGTGCTCGCCGCGTGCATGATTCCCACGCTCTGGCTCCATCGCACGTGGTTCCTCTCCCAATGGCGCGCGTGGCTCCCGTTTTTCGCCCTCGGCCTCCTGCAACTTCTCTATCTCCAATCCTACGGCCCGCCGACACATCCCGCGTATTCCTCCTGGGACGCCACCACGTCGCTCCCGCTCGACGAATACACGATCTTCCCGCGCTACCTCCGCCGCCTCGTCTTCTGGTTCTTCGTCAACGGCGACTTCCTTGGCTGGGCCGCCTTCTTCGTGGGGCTCGCCTTCCTGCTCCGCCTCATCGCCCGCTCACACCAACGCGATCCCGGCGCTCCGCTGCTCCGCTTCCTTCATCGCTGGCGTTGGTATTTCACCATCTGCCTCGCGATCTTCGCCGTCATCAATTTCTACCGCTACAGTTTCTCCTGGGGCGACAGCAACAAGTTCGTCCTCTTCCTCAATCTCGGCCTCGCCCTCGTCATCACCCTCGGCGCCGCCCGGTGGATCGGCACTCGCCTCGCTCCGCTCTCCCTCGCCTTCTGGTGGTTCTTCACCGTGCTCTGCGTCACCCCGCACGCCTACGGTTTCTACCGCAACATCCTCGCCCAATCGCACGGCAAGATCCTCCTCTTCGAACCCAACGGCCGCGCCGCCGCCCGCTGGCTCCAAAGCATCAATCGCCCCGACGAACTCGTCATCACCGCGCCCTACAATCTCATCCACTTCGTCACGCCACTCGCCGGCCTTCCCACCCTCGCCGGCATCTACGCCGACTCGAATCCTTATCGGCAGGACGAACGCGAAGCTCAAATCCGCCGCATCTACGAACAAGCCGACTTCGCCCTCCTCCGCGAACTCGATGCCGCCTACGTCTGCATCTCCCGCAACGAGCGCCGCAAAATCACCCTCCATCCGCGCTGGATCCAATTCATGCAGGATCGCACCGCCGTCGCCTTCCACGCCGGCGGCGGCCCCGACGACTACCACTCCGTTTACATCTTCGACGTCCGTCGTCTGCCCCTCGAGTAACCGCAGCTCGCCCCACTCGCTCCACCGGACATCGACCCATCCGTCGTCCAGCCGGAAACCATCGCGTCAATCGCTGTCGGTGCTCGCGATGCCGCTCGTTCACGCCTCGTCCTATCCGCTCTGGGTCAACCTCACGATCTTCTTCATCGCAGCCGTGTTCGTGTGGCTCGCCGGCACCCGGCTCTCTCGCTACCTCGGCCGCATCTCCGAAATCACCGGCATCGAACAAGCCATCGTCGGCATGCTCATGCTCGGCGTCCTCACCTCGCTCCCCGAGATCGCCAACGTCGCCACCTCCTCCCACTTCGGCAACCCCGCCCTCGCCGCCAACAATCTCCTCGGCAGCGCCGCCATCAATCTCGTCCTACTCGCCATCGCCGACGCCATCTTCGGCCGCGATGCCCTCACGTCGATCGTCGCGCAGCCCGCGATCCTGCTCCAAAGCACGTTGTGCATGCTCGTCCTCGCCGTGGTCGCCGCGGCCATCGTCACCGGCGACGTCCTCATCTTCGGCGTCGGCGCCTGGTCCACCGCCGTCTTCCTCCTCAGCCTCGGCGCCTTCTGGATGTCGACCGGCTACGGCCGCCGCTCCCAATGGACTCTTCACAACCACAAAAAACCCGCCGCCTCGTCCTCTTCTTCTTCCTCCTCCAAAAAAGAAAACAACAAGAAGGAACTCTCCAGGCTCCTCCTCCGCATCGCCATCGCCGCCGCCGTCATTCTCGTCGCCGGCTACAGCCTCTCCCAAACCGGCGACGCCCTCGCCGAACAAACCGGGCTCGGCAGCGGCCTCGTCGGATTCCTCCTCATCGGCTTCGCCACCTCGCTTCCCGAACTAAGTTCCATCACCACTTCGATCCGCATGCGTCGCCACGAAATGGCCATCGGCGAAGTCCTCGGCACCAATTTCGTCAACGTCTCCCTCCTCCTGCTCGCCGACGCCGTTTACACCGAAGGTCCCGTCATCAACGAGCTCGGCCGCTTCGAAACCATCTCCGCCCTCCTCGGCGCCATCCTCACCGGCACCCTCCTCGTCGGCCTCCTCGAACGCCGCAACCCCGTCGTCCTCCGCATCGGCTACGACACCCTCGCCATCCTTCTCCTCTTCGCCGGCGGCGTCGGCCTCCTCTTCACCCTCCGGTAGGTTGCGCGCTCGCCGCGCAACTGGAACGGGGATCTTGGCCCCTGGATCTTCCCCCACACCCACTTTCCGTTCGCCATCCCGCGCCGCGATCCCGTATCTCTTCGCGTCTGCCGTGAACGATTCGAACGCCGCCTCCTCCGCTCCCGCGTCCTCACCCATCACCAACGTCCTCGCCGAACGCTACGCGTCCGCCGCCATGAAGGACATCTGGTCCCAAACCGGCCGCGTAAAACTCGAACGCGATTTCTGGATCGCCGTCATGAAGGGCCAGCGCGACCTCGGTGTCCCCATCCCCGCCGAGGCCATCAAGGACTACGAGCGCGTCAAAGACACCATCGACCTCGCCTCGATCGACCAACGCGAACGCATCACCCTCCACGACGTCAAAGCCCGCATCGAGGAATTCTCCGACCTCGCCAAGCGCCAGTTCATCCACCTCGGCCTCACCTCGCGCGACCTCACCGAAAACGTCGAACAGCTCCAGGTCTTCCGCGCGCTCAAATCCGTCCACTTCAAATCCGCCGCCGCCCTCCTCGCCCTCGCCCGCCAGGCCGAGGCCCACCGCGATCTCATGATCACGGGCCGCACGCACAACGTCCCCGCCCAGCCCACCACGCTCGGCAAACGTCTCGCGATGTTCGGCCAGGAACTTCTCGTCGCCTACACGCGCATCGACGAACTCCTCGCCCGCTATCCCGTCCGCGGCCTCAAGGGCGCCGTCGGCACCCAGCTCGACCAGCTCACGCTCCTCGCCGGCAACGCCGAAAAGGTCGACCAGCTCGAATCGCGCGTCCTCCGCCATCTCGGCTTCCGCGCTTCGCTCATCGCCGTCGGACAAGTGTATCCGCGCGGCTTGGACTTCGAGGTCGTCACCGCCCTCCACCAACTCGCCTCCGCCGCCGCCAGCTTCGCCACCACGCTCCGCCTCATGGCCGGCGCCGGCCTCCTCACCGAGGGTTTCCAAGCCGGCCAGGTCGGCTCGTCCGCCATGCCGCACAAGGTCAACGCCCGCAATTGCGAGCGCATCTGCGGCTTCGCCACCATTCTCTCCGGCTACGTCACCATGACGTCCGGTCTCGCCGGCCACCAATGGAACGAGGGCGACGTCTCCTGCTCCGTCGTCCGCCGCGTCGCCTTGCCCGACGCCTTCTTCGCCATCGACGGCCTGCTCGAAACCTTCCTCACCGTCCTCCGCCAGATGGAGGTTTTCCCCGCCGCCATCGCCGCCGAAAACGAGCGCAACCTCCCCTTCCTCGCCACCACCACGATCCTCATGGAGGCCGTCAAACGCGGCGCCGGCCGCGAAACCGCCCACGAAGCGATCAAGGAACACGCCCTCGCCGCCGCCAAGGCGCTCCGCTCCGGCGGAGGCGACGCCGATCTCCTCTCCCGTCTCGCCGCCGACAAACGCATCGGCCTCGGCAAAAAAGCCCTCCAAGCCATCCTCGCCGAAAACGCCCGCTTCGTCGGCGCCGCCCCACACCAGGTCGACGCCTTCCTCGACGAGGTAAAACCTCTCGCGAAAAAGCACAAAGCCGCCGCCGACTACAAACCCGGCCGCCTCCTGTAGGTGGAGCCCGACGTCCCCGTCGGGCTAAAAACGCCACGCCTTTCGCGCCCTCCCGTCCTCAGAATTCCGCCCCCGCAACGGAACCCCGCCCCCCGCGCATCACACTGTTTCGCTCGCATGTCCGCGAGCCTTCCAGCCCCCGCGCACGGCCCTTTCGCCGCCGCCTTCCCGCTATCGCACGTTCGTGCAATCCGGCAATTTCCCGCACTCCGGAGCTCCGGAAATTTCTGTTTGCGTCCCCCCCTAGCCGGGCGCTTCCTTGCCCCTTCACGTTGTTTCCAACCCTTTACAAACATCTGTCATGGCTGAACTCGTAGGAAATGTCTTGGTGGGCCAGTCCGGCGGCCCCACCGCCGTCATCAACGCCAGCGTCGCCGGCATCGTCGCCGAAGCGCTGAACCACGAGTGCATCGAGGAAATCTACGGCGCCCTCAACGGCGTCCTCGGCATCCTCAACGAAGACCTCATCGACCTCGCCGCCGAATCCCAGCAGCAGATCCGCGCCCTCAAACACACCCCCGGCGCCGCCCTCGGCACCTGCCGCTACAAGCTCAAGAAACAGTCCGATTTCGAACGCGTCCTCGAGGTCTTCAAAGCCCACAACATCCGCTACTTTTTCTACATCGGCGGCAACGACTCCCAAGACACCGCCGACAAGATTTCCAAGCTCGCCCAACAACAAAACTACGAGCTCCGCGTCATCGGCGTCCCGAAGACGATCGATAACGATCTCCCCATCACCGATCACACGCCCGGCTACGGCAGCGTGATCAAATACACCGCCACCACCATCCGCGAACTCGCCTGCGATCACGAGGCCATGGGCCAGGGCGACCTCGTCTCGATCGTCGAGGTCATGGGCCGCTCCGCCGGCTGGATCGCCGCCGGCGCCGCCCTCGCCAAGCGCCGCGACCACCCGCACGACCCGCCCCACCTCATCTATCTTCCGGAAATCGCGTTCGACCAAAACAAGTGCCTCGAGGACATCCGCCGCATCCTCAAACGCGAGAAATACTGCATGATCGTCGTCGGCGAGGGCCTCATCGACGCCGACGGCAACTACGTCGCCGCTGACGCCGCCACCGACGCCTTCGGCCACGCCCAACTCGGCGGCGCCGGCGATTACCTCAAAGAGCTCGTCGAACAAAACCTCCCCGGCGTCAAAGCCCGCGTCGCCAAGCCCGGCATCATCCAGCGCGCCGCCGCTCACGCCGCCTCGAAGACCGACGCCGACGAAGCCTACCTCGCCGGCGAAGCCGCCGTCGAAGCCGCCATCGACGGCCAAACCGACAAGATGGTCACGCTCGTCCGCGGCGACACCGACCACTACTCCGTCGAAACCGGCCTCGCGCCCTTGAGCGACATCGCCAACGGCGTGAAGAAGCTCCCGCGCGAGTGGATCAACGAAGACGGCACTAGCATGAACTTCCAGTTCCTCCGCTACGCCCAACCCCTCATCCAGGGCGAAGCGCAGCTGCCCTACGATAACGGCGTCCCCGTCTTCGCCCGCCTCGACAAAGTCCGCGTCGACAAAGTCCTCCCCGCCTTCGCCGGCTGAGGCCCTTCATGGTGTAGGGCGGAGTCTCCCGACTCCGCCGCTCTCCCCCACGTAGCACGGTCAATCTGACCGTGCTTTTTCTTTTCTCGCGCCCCACACCTCCTCGCAGGCGCTCTTCTCCTCCACCTCCCACATTACTGTCATTCTGAGCCAGGCGAAGAATCCACTTGGACGAACGCCTTTTGTTTCTGAAACAAACCCCTCACTTCGCGTTCTGCTTACGCCCATTTTTTCATGAAGGCCCGCCTCCTCGCCCTTTGCACCATCGCATTCGCGCTCCCGCTCCGCGCCCAAACCGCCGCCGACGCCAACGCGCCCCTTCTCTCCGATCCGCTCACCGTCGAAGCCCCGCGCCTCGACGCCGACGCCGCCGGCACCACCAGCGTCCGTCTCGACGACATCGCCCTCCCGCTCACGCAATCCCTCGGCCATCTCTCCGGCCGCGTCGCCAATCTCCACATCAACACCGGCGGCGCCGGCTCCTACGGCGATCTCTTCGCCCTCCGCGGCCTCACCAACACACCTTACTTCAGCGATCCGTCCGTCACCGTCTATTTCGACGACATCCCGCTCGGCTCCAGCTTCACCTACCCGACCAACCTCTTCGGCTTCGGCCGCGCCACCATCCACCGCGGCCCGCAAGGCACGTCCTTCGGCCGCGCCGGCAGCGGCGGCGTTCTCGTCTTCAGCTCCGCCGAACCGACTTCCGACGCCTCCCACGGCGAACTCCGCGCCAGCGTCGGCAACTTCGACGCCCACGCGTTCTCCGTCAACGCCCGCTCCACCCGCACCGACTCCACCGACGCCTCCGGTTCGGCCTCCTTCGCCGCGCGCGACGGCTTCATCACCAACACCACGTTGAACCAGCGCGTCGACGATTTCGAATCCGCCGCCGCGTCCGCCCGTATCCGTTTTCGTCCGACAGACACCGCCGAACTCTCCTTCCAGCTCCTCGGCAGCCGCCTCCGCCACGGCGCGCAACCCCTCGTTCCCCTCGGCGGTCCGCGCTACACCGTCGATCGCACCGCCGAAGGCACCACCGACATCGACTTCGTCGCCCTCGCCGCCAAAGCCGCCTTCGAAACTCCCATCGGCCGCCTCACCGCCACCACGAGCTACACCGACTTCAGCCTCGATCCCTACTCCAACCAGCTCGTCCTCCCGCCGTCGCTCGACTCCATCGTCACGCTCGAACAATC
>JAFAAS010000025.1 GCA_023426435.1 Verrucomicrobiota bacterium
CAGCTGCTCCGGCAACATGTCCGCCAACATCTCCAATCCGTCCTGCAGCGAGGTCGGCGAAATCCCAAACACCGTCACCAACGCATTCTCCCGCCCTTCCGAAATCACATTTTCTTCCAACAACATCCCGAGCTTCGCCGTATTGATCGGCGCCGCCACGCCCGCCCGCTGCAAAAGACGTTTCCCCGCCGCCCCAAACGACTCCATCACATCGGCCCCCACCCGCGCCAGCCACGCGGGCACTTCCAACCGCGCCGGATTACACTCCGTGATCTCCGCCAACCGATCCAGCACGCGCGCCGTGGTCGTCACCTCCGTCCCGGCCAGCTCCAGGATTCTTTCATCCGGAATCTCCCGGTCCACCGCCTGTGCGATCGCCGCGCCGAGATCCGCATACCACACCGGCTGAAACCGCTGCTCGCCATTGTCCACCATCGGCACCGCCGGCAACGTTCGCATCATCTTCAACAACATCGAAACCGTCTCGTCGCCCGGCCCGTAAACATTTCCGGGCCGCAGGATCAGCCACTCGCGGGGAAACGTTTTCACGAGTTCCTCCGCTTCCCGTTTCGATCGATGATAATCCGACTCGCCGCGGTCCGCCCCCAACGACGACAAATACACGAATCGCTGCACGCCCGCCTCCATCGCCGCCGCCAGCAGCCGCCGCGTCCCATCGACGTTCACGTTCTGATACGTCACGTCCGGCGGCGTTTCGTCCACAATCCCGGCAATATGCACCACCGCCTCGCATCCTTCCGCGGCACTCGCCAGCTCCTCCGCGTTCCCCAAATCCGCCTCGAACGCCTCCACGCCTTCCGGAAAACCGCGCACGTCCCGCGATGCATGCCGTGTCAGCAACCGCACGCCATGCCCCGCGCGCAACAACGCCGGAACCGCTCCATTGCCAATCACGCCCGTCCCACCGGTCACGAGGATTTTCATCGCACAACCTAACTCCCGCGCCGTTCAGTCAACCTTCGTCGCGCGAAGGAACGGCCGGTCCGCTTGCGGGACGATGCTTGGTGGATTCTCCGATGAACCGCACCGCCCAAGCTTCCTCGCCGCCCGATGTTGTCGTCATCGGCAGCGGCCCCAACGGCCTCACTTGCGCCGTGCTTCTCGCGCGCGCCGGCCTTTCCGTGCACGTCGTCGAAGCCGCCGCCACTCCCGGGGGCGGCTGTCGCTCCGCCGCCCTCACGTTGCCGAACTTCGTTCACGACACCTGCGCCGCCATCCACCCCATGGGGATTCTCTCCCCGGTTTTCCGCGAGATCGATCTCGAGCGCTTCGGTCTCGAATGGTCCTGGTCCAAACATCCGCTCGCCCATCCGCTGCCCGACGCCCCCGCCGCCGTGCTCGATCGTTCAATCGAAACCACCGCCCAACATCTCGGAGCCGACGCGCGCGCCTGGACACGTCTCTTCCGCCCGTTCGCCCGCGAGGATTTCATCCGCACGCTGCTCGGTCCGGTCTGGCATCTCAACCCGCGCCATCTTTTCACCACCGCGCGTTTCGGCCTGCTCGGCCTCCGCTCCTGCGAACAACTGGTTCGCTCCCGCTTCGAAACCGACGCCGCTCGCGCCCTCTTCGCCGGTTGCGCCGCCCACTCCGTGATGTCGCTCGACCGCGCCGGCACCGCCTCCTTCGGCCTCGTGCTCGCCTCCGTTGCACACGCCATCGACTGGCCCTGCGCCCGCGGCGGTTCGCAACAAATCATCGCCGCCCTCGTTCGCGCTCTCGAACACCACGGCGGATCCCTCGAACTTCAGCGCCCAATCACCAGCCTGCGCGAACTTCCTCCCGCTCGCGCCTTCGTCTTCGACCTGAGTCCCCATCAACTCGCCCGCATCGCCGGCGACGAATTGCCCGCATCCTACCGCAATCGCCTCCTTCGTTTTCGCCACGGTCCCGCCGTCTTCAAAGTCGATTGGGCCTTGTCGCAACCCATTCCGTGGCGCGACGCCGCCTGCCGCCAGGCCACCACCGTTCATGTCTGCGGCCGCTACGACGAAGTTCTTCGTTCCGAATCCGAAATGATGAACGGCCAGCCGCCCGAACGCCCTTTCGTGCTCGTCGCACAACAATCCTTGATCGACTCCACCCGCGCTCCCGCCGGCCAACACACCGGTTGGGCCTACTGCCACGTTCCCGCCGGCTGCCCCGCCGACATGACCGATCGCATCGAGCAACAAATCGAACGTTTCGCCCCGGGCTTTCGCGACTGCATCCTCGCACGCCACACCCGCAGCCCGGCGCAACTGGAACAACACAACCCAACCATGATCGGCGGCGACATGGCCGGCGGACAAAACGATCTCGCCCAATTCCTCTTCCGCCCCACCCCGCGTTTGAACCCCTACACGACGCCGAACCCGCGCATCTTCCTCTGTTCGAGCTCCACCCCTCCCGGCGGCGGAGTCCACGGCATGTGCGGCTGGCACGCCGCCCGCGCCGTCCTGCGTCGACTGCGTCGCTAAGGCACCACCGCGCGCCCGCGGCGCAACCGCTCCACCACCAGCAGACACTCGAGCCCAAACGGCAGATACCCGGCATAGCCGAGTAATGGCATTTCAAATACGTGCCACCGATCGACGCCCGGCACAGTGTAGATCCACTTGGCCGCGCTGTGCAGATTCCACAGCTCCCAAAAAAATCCGCAGATCAACGCCGCCACCATCCAAGTCGCCGCGCGCGTCCAATCCCCTCGCGCCATCTCCGCCACCACACCTCCGCGGCGCCTCATCAACACCGGCTCCGCCAGCAGCAACCCCAGCGGCGCCACCCAGAGCGCAGGATAAAACCACCTCGGCGCCACTCCCGTCAGCACGAGCGCCACCACCGCCGCAATCGTCAACGCCACCGCCGTCCCGCGCCACTCAAGCGCTCTCCACGAGGGTCCCCGCGACACCTCCGCGCGCCACCCCGAAAAACTTCCCAACCACTCCGCCACCGCACCAACCGCGGGCAGCACCACCGAAAAACACACCGTCGCATGCAGCGCATAAGCCAGCGCGCCGAAATCCTGCACGCCCAGATAATGCCAGTTGCGAACAAACCGGTTCAACCACTCGAACCCCCACCAAAACACCGCGCTCGCCCCAAATAACATCAGCCACTCTCCCGGCATTCGCCTCATCAAACACGTTCCCGTCCGCCACTCCGTCAGCGCATTCACCGTCACGATGAATCCCAGCCACAGCGGAAAAAACGTGTAGCGTTGCCACTCTGCAAATCCATCGAAACGCGTCCACGCCAACACCCACCAAATCCCCGTCCAAGCGGTCGCCACCACGCCCCACCACGGAAAACGCCCCCGCCCCTTCCACGCCCTTCCCCCTTCGCGCTGTCCTTCCACTTTTCGTCGTCCACTCCACCACGCCGCCGCCACGATCGCAACAAACGCACTCACCGCCAAGGCCGCCGCCCACGAAAAGGTCGCATACGCGAGCGAAATCTCGAGCCGGGGCGGAAACGCGAACACCCACGTCACATCGCGCCCCGCCACCATCGCCCCCGCCAACGGCAAAAACACCACCAGCATCACGATCGCCCATCCCGTCCACGCACGACCACGCTCAGCTTGCACGCGCGTAACCATTTCCGCCCGCTCCCGAACCGCAACTTTCGCTCAACTCGAAAACCTCACCCACCAGCCCGCCGCCAGCGCGAGGCTCGACGACAACAGCGTCCCAATCAGCACATACTCCGCGAACGCCCGGTTCTCCAACTCCTTGAACCGCGTGAATCCTTTCGCCGCGAGCGTGAACCCGATCGCGCCATACTGCCCGCTCAACACAAACGCATAAATCAACGCCCTCTCCAGCAGCCCGATCACGCGCCCGCGATTGAACTCGTTCGCATCGATCGCCGCCGCCCCTCCCGTTCCCGGCTTGATGTGCAGCCGCAGCAGCAACCAACGCACCAGCAGATTCGCCTCGTTCGCCGCCAGCAACGCTCCCATCACCACGCGCAAACCTTCCCTTCCCATCAATCGCGTCAGCTCCCCGCCCAGCGAACTCCACGCCTCCAACGCCTGCGCCCACTCCGACAACACCGCGCGAAACTGCACCCCGCCCGCCGCCGAAAACCAAAAACTCAGCGCCGCCAGTTGCAACGCGCCAAACAGCAACCGCCCGCCATGCCGGCCACTCGCCCGCCGCTCCCAATACGCCGCCCCAAGATTGACCGCCATCGTCGTCAACCCCGCTCCAATCAAAAACGGATGCGGCTCGAACAACGCCAGCGCCGCCACCTCCACCACTCCTTTCGCCAACCATCCGCGCCACCCCACCACCGCATCCGCCAGCAACAACCGCAGGCGCAACAGCAGCATCAAATTCGCAACGAAGATGAACTCGGTCGTCATTTTTCCCGGAGCGCCCGCCCCAGCGCGGCGGAGAGCTCATGACAAATCCCCACCACCTCGTCCAGCGCCGCCGCCCGGATGTTCTTGTAAATCGCCACCCGCGAAATCTCGAGCCCCCTCTCGATCTCCTTCACCGACTTCCCCCGCAGCAGCCCCGCCAGCACGCGCAGCCGGTTTTGCGTCCAGCCTTCCACCTGATGCGACAACAGGTTCAACACATGATTCGCCAACGCCCAATCCTTCGGCTCGCTGCCCGCCACCCGCAACAGCCGGCGATCCTCCTTCAATGCCATCAGCGCCGCTCGCGCCTGATGAAACGCCGGTCCATCCATCCCCAACGCCTGCTGCGCATTGATCCTCGTCGTCAACGCCCCCACCCCCAACGCAAACCGCGCTCGCACCGGATGAATCTCCGCCAGCAAGACCACGATGTCGCCCAGCACGCTCTCCGCCCCGCGATACACCGCTTGAAACTCATCTCCGAGCGTCAGCGTGTAAGGCGACGCCAGTCCTTTCGCCTCTTTGCCAACCCGTTCGAGCTGCTTCTTCAACTTCCTCTGCAGCGCAGCCCGGTCGGCCAACGCCTTCGACCCCACCAGGTCCCCGATCACGGCGATCACTTGCATCCTTCTTCCGCTAACCGTTTCAGACTACTTTTCAACTTCTAAACCGTTTCAGTAAACTTTCCCCCAAACAAACCGTTTCAGTTCACTACCTCTCCTCCCGCGCGCAAAGCCCCCCGTAGCGCCAGCAGCTGCGGTCGCCACCACCTTGAGTCCGGCCGATCGAGCGACGAGGTCGGCGCGCCAATCGACGCGGCGGCGATCACCGGCGCAAGCTGTTGGAAGAAAGGTAAAACACGGGAACGCCACCAGCTCGGCTCCAACACGACACTATCGCATATTCAATAATGTCATAGCCGTTGGCCGAATCGGAAAACCCGATCTGAACCACGAAGGCACCGAGCACACAGAGGAAGGCCACGGGATCTCTCCGTGCCTCCGTGCCTCTGTGGTTCACCTGAAAGGCTATAGCTTTTCTGAAAACGCTCTATTTTTCGCATTCGCCGCCCCGTGGCCGGACCGCGCGCGGCCGAGGGCACTCGTGAGATCGTTCCCATCAAAGATCTCGATTCCGCCGTCGAGGCCTTCGCCGCCGTCCCCACCAGACTCGGTCTGCGAGATTGCCGCACGCGCGCTTCCCACCCATCACGCCTTCATGCCGAAGCCGCCTTCCCGTCGCACGCTCGCCCGCCTCGAATCTGCCGCACGCAAGGCCTCCCGCGCCGCTTACGCTCCTTATTCCCGCTTTCCCGTCGGCGCCGCGCTGCTCACCCGATCCGGAAAAACCTTCACCGGCTGCAATGTCGAAAACGCCTCCTACGGGCTCTGCAACTGCGCCGAACGCACCGCCCTCTTCACCGCCGTCGCCGCCGGCGAACAGGAGATTGTCGCCGTCGCCGTTTACACCCCCACGCCCACCGCGTCGTCTCCCTGCGGTGCCTGTCGCCAGGTTCTCAACGAATTCGGCCCCGAGGCGCTCGTGGTAAGCGTTTGCGACACCGCCGATCGCCTCGAAGCCCCGCTTTCCGCACTGCTGCCCAGCGCCTTCGGCCCGCGCAATCTCGCCTGAGCCTCACTCGCCCGAAAAGAAATCGCGCACCGTTTCCACCACGCGATCGCGCCCCACTTCCATTTCCGATCGATTCGTCAGGTCGCGCACTTTCACCACACCTTTGGCGAGTTCGTCCGGACCATAAATCAACGCAAGCTTCGCGCCCGAATCCGCCGCCAGCTTGAACTGCTTCCCGAACGCCACGTCCTTCAACGGATACTCCGTGCGAAAACCCGCGCCGCGCAACGCGTTCACATCCCCAAACGCCGCCAGCCGCTCCGCCTCGCCGCCGATCACGCAATAAACATCGCAGGCCTGCACCATCGCCGGCATCAGCCCGCGCGCCTCGAGCAACAGCCCGAGCGTCACGTCGCCAATCGCAAACCCCACCGCCGGCAAATCCGGCCCGCCAAGTTTCGCGACCAAATCGTTGTAGCGCCCGCCGCCCGCGATCGCGCGCAGCTCGCCTTTCCGATCAAACGCCTCGAACACAAACCCCGTGTAATACGCCAGCCCGCGCACCACCCCGAGATCCACCTGCACAAAGTTCGCGACGCCCATCGCCTCCAGCCCGCGCAACAGCTTCCGCCAATCCGCGAGCCTCGCCGCCAGTTTCTCTCCTCCCACGCCGCCCAGCGCCTGCTCGAGCGCCGGCAATGTTTTGATCTGCAAAAATGCCAGGACCCGCGACTTCAACTCCGGCGCAATCGCCCCAAACTGCTCCTCGTATCCCTTGAACGCGTCTTCGCCCGCCTTCTCGAACTTGTCGATCGCCGACAACATCGCGCGGATCCGCCCCTCGTCCAACCCCAGCGCCTCGAGATAGAAAAACCACAGATTCCGATCGCTCAGCCGCACAAAGAAATCCGCCTCGCTCAACCCAAACCCGCGCAGGCACTGGATCAGCAAAGCGATCAGCTCGATCTCCGCCTCCGGTCCCGCCTCGCCGAAAAGATCCGCATTGAACTGAAAAAACGCCCGCTCGCGGCCTTTCTGCGCCCGTTCGTAGCGATAATACTCCGCAATACTGAACCACTTGATCGGCCGTTTCAGCGCATTGGCCTTCGCTCCCACCATCCGACACACCGTCGGCGTCATCTCCGGCCGCAACGCCACGTCGCGTCCGCCTTTGTCCGTGAAATTAAAAAGCTGCGCCTCGATCTCATCCCCCGACTTCCGCTTGTAGAGCTCCAGCGGCTCCAACACCGGCGCATCGTATTCTAAAAACCCATACGCCGTCGCCGTCTGCCTCCAGCAGCGAAAGATATGATTCCGACGCGCCAGCGCATCGGGATAAAATTCGCGGAATCCAGGCAGGGACTGAAACATGGCCATCCCGCCAAAATGGGGAATCCGCCCGACGCAGCGCGATGCAAAATTCGCGCTGCGCCTCCTTCCGCATTCGACCGCCGGCCCCGACGGACGAATCTCCTGCCCAACGCCGTTTACAGCTTTTCCAAATCCAGTTTCTTGAGCTGCTGCTTGAGAATCTTGCCCGACTTGAACTTCACCACCGCCCGCTGCGGGATGACGACTTCGGCTTCCGGCTTGTTCGGATTCCGCCCGATACGTGCCTTGCGCACTTGCACTTCCAAAACACCGAAGTTGCGCAACTCGACGTTCCGCCCCTCAGCCAGTGCTTTCTGAATGATGTCGAGCGTAAGCTGCACCGACTCCACCACCTGCTTCTGCGGAAATCCCGTCTTCTTATAGATTTCCAAGACAATCTCGCGTTTGGTTAAATTGGAGGACATGATGATATTCCTTTTGTTTTCGAGGCCTCTGAATCGCGGTAAACTATTTTCACACCTGTAATTGCGTCAACCCAGATGGCGAAAAAATCCTTTTGTTTAGGGATATCCCTTATCCTTCGTTGTCATCCCCTCTGATGCCCGACCCGAACGCCGTAAACTCCATGTTCGGTCGCATCGCACGTCGCTACGATGTCGCGAACCGGCTCCTCAGCTTCGGCACCGATGTCCATTGGCGCCGCCAACTCGTCGGCGCCGTCGCCCAGCGCCACCCACGCGACATCCTCGATCTCGCCACCGGCAGCGGCGACGTCGCGCTCGCGCTCAGCCGTCATCTCGGCCCCCAAACGCAGATCGTCGGCATGGACTTCTGCGCTCCCATGCTCGTCGAAGCCGAAAAGAAACGCGCCGCTTCGCCCCACGCGCACAACATCCAATTCCGCGAGGGCGACGGTCTCGCGCTGCCCCTCGCCGACGAAAGTTTCGACGTCGCCACCATTTCCTTCGGTCTCCGCAACATGGCCGATCGCCATCGCTCGTTGACCGAACTCCGCCGCATCCTGCGTCCCGGCGGCCACCTCTTCATACTCGAATTCTCCCAACCACATCCGTGGTTTCGACCGTTCTACTTTTTCTATCTCCGACACATCCTCCCACGCCTCGCCGGCTGGGTGACAGGCGACCGCGCCGCTTACGCCTACCTCAACGCCACCATCGAAAGCTTCCCCGGTCGCGACGCCCTCTCCACCGAAATCCGCGCCGCCGGCTTTTCACGCGTCACCGCCCGCCCCATGACCTTCGGCATCGTCGCCCTTCACGAAGCGCAACGCTAAGCCGCACCTCATGCAGCGGGAGGCGGAGGAGCGAGGAGAGATCGGCGAACCAGACGGTGAACGACGAACCGAAGGCGGGCTGATCGAAGCCCGTCGAGGTGAGGAGGGCACCGTAGGGCCGCCGAGATCCCTCGATCCGACCCGATCAACTGCATGAGTCCGGCGAGACCGCCCCTCAGCTAAACGACTTCCCACATCCACAGGTGCTCGTCGCATTGGGGTTCTTGATGTCGAACCCTTTTCCATGCAGCCCGTCGTCGAAGTCGATGAGCGATCCGCTCAAATACGCCAGACTCGCCGGATCGATCACCATCGCCACCCCTTCGCTCTCCAGCTCCGTGTCGTCCGCCTTCGGCGCATCAAACGACATCCCATACTGAAATCCCGAGCAGCCGCCGGTCTCGATAAACACCCGCAGCTTCTTCGCCGGGTCATTCAGCTCCGCCTGCATCGTGCGCACTTGTTGGGCCGCTCGTGGAGAAAGCGTGATCATGCGGCGAAAACTAGAATCGCGCACCTCGCTGTCAAACGCTCCGACGCTCCTGCACAGCAGCTTTCGGGCCGAAACCCGAATGTGCTCTTGCCAGCTTTCGTCCGCCGCTGTTCTCTCGCCGCCGTCGTGGCCGCCATCAAACACGTCTTCAACGAAATTCACTACGAGATGGTGCGTAAGGTCGCCGAGGGCGGCATGGGCGTCGTTTACGAGGCCGAACAGCTCGGCGCCGGCCGCTTCCGCAAGGTCGTCGCCGTAAAGCTCATTCGCGAGGAATACTCCGCCATCGAGGAATTCCAAAACAACTTCATCGGCGAGGCGCGCCTCGTCGCCGACCTCATCCACACCAACATCGTCCAAACCTACCACCTCGGTCAGGTCGGCGGTCAGTATTTCATGGTGATGGAATTCGTCCGCGGCGTGAACCTCGAGCAGTTCCTCGACAAACATCGCGCCCTCGGACGCCAGATTCCCATCGATCTCGCCGCCTTCATCGTCTCACGCATCGCCCGCGGCCTCTGCTACGCCCACGAAAAACGCGACCGCGAGGGCCGTCACCTTAACATCGTCCACCGCGACATCGGCCCGAAGAACATCATGATGGCCTACGAGGGCGACGTGAAGCTCACCGACTTCGGCATCGCGAAGGCCCTCGACCTCATGTATAACGAGGAAGGCAAGGTCATCGCCGGCAAAGACGAATACCTTTCCCCCGAACAAGCCAGCTACGCCGTCACCGACGCCCGCGCCGACCTCTTCCCGCTCGGCATCGTCCTCACCGAACTTCTCCTCGGCCGAAACATCTTCCGCGCCATCGATCGCACGCAGTCACGCCGCAACATCCTTTCGATGCCGATCCCGCGATTCGGCGACCTCCGCGCCGATATCGACGCGAAGCTCGAAGCCATCATCCAACGCGCCCTCCAACGCGACCGCGACAAACGCTACCAATCCGCCTTCGAGATGCTCAACGATCTCGAGGTTTACCTCTACAGCGATCGCTACGGTCCCACCAACGAGAAGCTCGGCGTCTATCTCAAAGAGCTCTTCGGTGTCACGCCGCCGCCCCTTTTCACCTCCACTCCTCAACCTGTCCTCGTCTCCCCGCCCCTGAGATGATTTCCCGTCCCTTCCACGACCATCTTCTTCATGAGCGGGCCGTCCTTTAGCCACGAACTTCGCCAGCGCCAGACCCAATCCCTCGTTCTCGCGCCCCAGCTCCGGCAGTCCCTGAAAATCCTTCAGGTGGCCGCCCTCGACCTGCGTTCCGTAATCCAGGAGGAACTGCAGGCCAATCCCACGCTCGAAGAGCTCCCCATGGAGGGCGAGAGCCTCGACAAACCCGCCGACGCTCCCGAGACCGACGGTCCCGACCACGACGGCGACGACTCCTCCCATTCCGCCAACGACTCCAACGGCGACGAGCCGTCGCGCGAGGAGATGGATTTCACCAAGCAGTTCGAAATCCTCGGCAAACTCGACGACGACTGGCGCGACCACATGGCCAACGCCGGCGGCGCCCAACAATCCTACTCCGCCGAAGACGCCGAAAAACGTCAGCACTTCTTCGACTCGCTCGTCAGCGAAACCTCGCTCCAGGAACACCTGATGCAGCAGGTCGTCCTCTCCGACGTCTCCCCCGAAGTTCTCGAAGCCCTCAAACAACTCGTCGGCAATCTCGACGATCGTGGCTACCTCGCCCAATCACCCTCCGACGTCGCGCTCCAATCCAATCTCCCCTACGACGCCGTCGTCGAAGCGCTAAAACTTCTCCAATCGTTCGATCCGCCCGGCATCGGCAGCCAAACACTCCCCGAATGTCTCCTCGCTCAACTTCACGCTAAGGGCCGCAGCGACACCCTCGCCGCGCGCATGCTGCGCGATCATTTCGATCTCCTCTCGCGCCGCCGTATTCCCGAACTTTCCCGCAAACTCGGCGCCGCCCCCGATGACGTCCAGGCCGCCATCGAAGAAATCGGCAAACTCGACCCCGCTCCCGGCCGCCGTTTCGCCGAGGACAACAACCGCGTCGTCGTCCCCGATGTCGTCGTCGAAAAAGACGGCGACGAATGGAAAATCCATCTCAACAGCGACTACATCCCACGCCTTCGCATCTCCTCCACCTACCGCGAGCTCATCGCCAAAGGCACCCTCTCCAAAGACGAACGCGACTACCTCCGCGAGCGCATGCGCTCCGGCAAATTCCTCATCGATTCCATCGAGCAGCGCCAGCGCACGATCGAGCGCATCACGCGCGAAATCATCAAAGCCCAGACGCCTTTCTTCGAAAACGGCGTCGCGCATCTTCGTCCGCTCACGATGACGCAGATCGCCGACATCGTCGGCGTCCACGAAACCACCGTCAGCCGCGCCATCGCCAACAAATACATGAAGACCCCGCACGGCGTCTTCGACTTCAAGTTCTTCTTCACCACCGGCTATCAGGCCGAGAGCGGCGCCGCCGTCTCCAACACCAGCGTCAAGGAGATGCTCGCCGACCTCGTCACCCTCGAAGACAAATCCTCTCCGCTCAGCGACCAGGAACTCGTCGCCAAGCTCCAGGAAAAAGGCATCACGCTCGCCCGCCGCACCGTCGCCAAATACCGCGAAGAACTCGGCATCCTCCCAAGCAACCTCCGCCGCGACTACAAATAGGTAGGGCGAACCGTCCTCGGTGAGCCGCCGCGATCGCCTACAACCCCAAACTCGGCTCCACCCGCAGCCCCATCCCCGCCGCGCGTTCCGCCCCGTCGCGATCCGCCCACGCCGCAAACGCAATCATCCCCGCGTTGTCCCCCGTGTGTCGCGCCTTCGCCGCCAAAAACTCCACGCGTTCGCGTCGCGCCAACTCCTCCAACGCCGCCCGCAACGCCCCGTTGTTCGCCACCCCGCCCGACAAACCCACGCTCCGAAATCTCCCCTCGCCCTGTCGCAGCGCCGCTTTCGTTTTCCTCACCAGCGCATCGATCACCGCCTGCTGATAGCTCGCGCACAAATCGCCCCGCCGCGCCTCCACGTCCTCCGGCGACATCTTCTCGATCAAATACCGCAAGCTCGTCTTCAGCCCCGAGAAGCTGAAATCCAACTCGTCCCGCCGCCCAATCCCACGCGGAAAATCATACGCATCCACCCGCCCGTTTCTCGCCAGTTTCTCGATCAACGGTCCGCCCGGATAACCGAGCCCCAGCAGCTTCGCCCCTTTGTCCAGCGCCTCCCCCGCCGCATCGTCGCGCGTCGTCGATAACACCGTGACCTTCCGCGCTTCATCCAGCGCAAACAACAGCGTGTTCCCGCCCGACACGATCAATCCCAAGTGCGGCAACAACGTTTCCATTTCCCGCTCGAATTCCTTCGGCGCCCGCTCATGCACCGCCACAAACGGCGACCACGCATGCCCGCGGAGATGATTCACACCCACCACCGGCGCGCCCCAACTCAACGCCAACGCTTTCGCCGCCCCCACCCCGATCGCCAGACACGCCGCCAGCCCCGGCCCGTTCGTCACCGCGATTTCGCCAATCCCGTCGAATCCCACTTCCTTCTTCGCCCGCTCAAACAGCGGCCCGAAATTCCTCAGATGCTCGCGCGTCGCCAAATCCGGCACCACCCCGCCGTGCTTCTCATGCAACGCGATCTGACTGTGCACCCACTCGCCCAGAAAGCCTCGCTCCGGATCGAAGATCGCGACCGCCGTCTCGTCGCACGAACTCTCCAGCGCTAAAATTCGATTCTTGTTCATCGGCGCGAAATAACCCGGCTCCGCGTCGCCATGATCTCCGCTCCCCGCAACACCTGCAGCGCCGCCTGCAACTGCCGGTCCTCCATCGGCTCAAACCCAAACCGCTCCTTGAACTCGTGCGGGTCCGACACATCCGTCCGCGCCAGCTGCACCGTCAGCTTGCTCTTTTCGTCGTCGTTCAACGCCACCTCCACCTGCGGCGCTATACCCGTTCCGTGGATACTCACGCCCGAGGGCGTGAAATACCGCGCCGTCGTCAATCTCACCCCATCGCCCGTCCCCAGCGGAAAAATCGTCTGCACCGATCCTTTCCCATACGACCGTTCTCCCACCACGATCGCGCGCTGCGTATCCTTCAACGCCCCTGTCAGCACCTCCGCCGCACTCGCCGTGTTGCCGTTGATCAACACCGCCATCCGCCAGCGTCGCGCCCGCCCTTCGCGTTGCGACCGATAAATCGTCGTATCCTCCGGTTTCCTTCCGCGCGTCGACACGATCTCCTCTCCGCGCTCGAAAAACGGCTCCGCCACCGCCACCGCCGACTCCAACAGCCCACCCGGATTGTTCCTCAAATCGATGATCAGGCTGTCGACGCCTTCCTTTTCCAACCGCTCGAGCGCGCGACCGAAATCCCGCGCCGTGTGATCCGTAAACTCGCTGAGCAAAATGTATCCGGTTTTTCCCGACAACACTTCCACCGCTCGCACCGATTCCAGTTCGATCGTCTCCCGCTGCAGTGTCACCTGAAACCGCTTCCCCTCCCGCGCCCGCAACAGATCCATCGTCACGTTCGACCGCGGCCGGCCACGCAGGCGATCCACGATTTCATCCACCGTCACACCCTGATCGAAACCTTTTCCGTCGACGCCCAGAATCTCATCCCCTCGCTCCACCCCCGCCCGCTCCGCCGGCGAATTCGCAATCGGCGCAATCACCAGCACGCGGCCGTCACGAATCTCCACCTGGATCCCCACGCCGCTGAAATTCCCACTCAGCTGCTCCTCCAGATCATCCATGTCCTCCGCCTCGAGAAAATCCGAATGCGGATCCAGCGACGTCACCATTCCGTGCAGCGCCGCTTTCGCCAGCTCCCCATACGACACCTCCTCCGCTTCCACATAGTGCTCGTTCACCAATCGCAGCACATCTTTCACCTGGTCCGACGCCCGATTCAGCTCCCGATTCGGCAGAAAACTCCACGCATTCGAAATCCGCGCCGCCCCCCACGTCAGGGCAATGCCCGTCGCCACCCCGGCAACAATCAGCGGAATTCGTCTGCGCATTCCGCCGACAGTGCGAATCCCCCGCCCCTTGTAAATGGCTTCATCGCCACCACCCGTAGCCCAGCCCATCGTCCGTGCTTCCGTCCCCTCGACAATCCCCTCCCCGCCCACTCTCCTCTTCATCTTCCATGTCCGAGCGCCCGCCTCCTTCCGACGCTTTTCGCCGCCTGTTCGCCTCGCGCGCCGACGCCGACGCGTCCATGCCATTCGACCGATTCATGTCGTTGGCGCTCTACGATCCAGAAATTGGATACTACCGCCGCCCGCACCAGCGAATCGGCTACGCCGCCGGCACCGACTTCTTCACCGCCAGCACCAGCGGCCCCGTCTTCGGCGAACTCGTCACCTCCGCCTGCACCGCCCTCCTCGGCGGCCCCGCCATCTCTCGCGACTACACCTTCGTCGAAATCGGCGCCGAAACGCCCGCCGGCATCCTCGCCAACGTCGCCCATCCTTTCGCCGCCGTCCGCACGCTCCGCGTCGGCGAACCGCTCGCACTCTCCGGCGCCTGCATCGTTTTTTCCAACGAGCTCTTCGATGCCCAACCGTTCCGCCGCTTCATCTTCCGCGATAACGCCTGGCGCGAGCTCGGCGTCGCCCTCCGCGAAAACACCCTCGCCGAAATCGAGCTCCCCCTCACCGCCCCGCCCGCCGAACTTCCCGCGTCCGCCCCCGACGGATACATCCTCGACGCCCCTCTCGCCGCCGCCGCCCTCGCCCGCGAAATCGCCGCCCAACCGTGGCAGGGCCTCTTCGTCGCCTTCGACTACGGCAAAACCTGGCCCGAGCTCATCGAAAACACTCCCGCCGGCACCGCCCGCGTCTACCACCGCCACCGCCAATCCAACGACCTTCTCGCCCAACCCGGCGAACAAGACCTCACCTGTCACATCTGCTGGGACTGGATCGAATCCGCTCTCCGCGAAAACGATTTCCAAAACCTCGCGCTCGAATCGCAGGAATCGTTCTTCATCCGCCACGCCATCGATTTCATCGCCCGCATCTCCACCGACGAAGCCCCCCGCTTCAGCCCCCAAAAACTCTCTCTCCTCCAACTCCTCCATCCGACGCACCTCGGCCAAAAATTCCAAGTCCTCCACGCCCACCGAAAGCTGCCTTGATGTCGGGCGGGGTCTCCCGACCCCGCCGCCCCCGGCGAGCGCCCCGCCTCAACCCGCCCCAACCACAGCCTCGCCCTTCGCGCCCCTTCGCGCCCTTCGCGGTTC
>JAFAAS010000171.1 GCA_023426435.1 Verrucomicrobiota bacterium
CACCCGAGAGCACGCCGACCGATTCCTCAGAACTTGAACTTCACATACCCCTCCACGCGCAGCGGCAGATCCTGAAACACCAGCACGTGATTCGAAAAATTGTCCCCGTTGTGGATCCAGTTCCGCTCATCGAGCACGTTCAGCACGTCGATGTTCACCTCCCACGTCGGCGTCCGATAAAACAGAAACGCATTCAAAAACACCTGCGCCGGGATGTGATACTCGTTCGTCAGATTTCCCGGCTGCTCGCTCTGCCAGCTCGCGCCGACTCCTCCGCCAAACCCATTTTCCATCCGATACGAGAAGCTGCTGTTCACGATCCAGCGCGACAGTCCCGGAATCCGATAATTTCCGCGCGGCAGCTTGTCCCACTGGAACCCCAGCCCGTTGCCGCGCCCGCCCGGCCCCGCGCCGAGCGCATACAAATTATACAACGACAACCCGCCCGCCTGCGTCGCCGTCGAGTCGTCGAACCGCCCATCCGTATATGCCACGTTGAACGTCGCATTGAACCGCAGATGCGGCTGATACACGAACTCCAGCTCCGCGCCGCGCATCTTCAAATTCTTCACGTCGCCACCGAGTTCGAGTTCTTCACGCCGCTGATCAAACATCGCCACGCCCGCATAAAGCTTGTTTTCCAACAACGAAAACTTCGCCCCCACTTCCGCCAGCCGGCTCAAGTTCGTGAAATCGTCCGGATCGATCACGCCGTTCCCATCCTCGTCTTCCTTCAACATGATCCCGCCGCCGGTCACGTTCCCGTGCACCGCAAACGCCCGCTGATACGTCGCATACACCGTCGCCTTCGGCGTCACCCGATAAATCGCGCTCGCATTCCACGACACCGCCTCGTCGCTGTGCTCATCCGCCCACGGCACCCCCGCCGCCTCGCCGAGCGGATCGCGCGCCTTCGCATAAAACCCATCCACGCGCACACCCGCCAACACCGAGAACTTCTCGTTCAACTTGATCTCGTCCTGCACGAACACCGCCGGATTCCATAACCGCGAATCCGTCGTCTCCGGACTCCCATACGACGCCGGGAAAAACAAATACCCTTCCGGTCCCTCGAACCCCGGCCAATACGACTCGGGATAATCCTTCACGTGACTGAACACCGGATTCGCCCGGGTCAGGTCATACTGGAAGAAATACTCGTTGAAGTAATTCGTGTAGCTCAACCGGTCCTCGAAGCGCAGCGTCAGCCCCGCGATCGCGTCATGCGTCACGCCGTCGCCGCCAAAGCTCGCATGCCACTCCGTCCGGTTCTCGAAGGTCGCCTGCTCCGCCCACTCCGCGTATTCGAAATGATGATATCTCCGGCGGTCCACGTATTCCGCCAGCGTGCGATTCACCAGCTTGCGCCCCGGCGCCAGCTCCGCCGTCACGATAAATTGTCCGCGCCCCACGTCCGCGTCCGAAAAATCTCCGGGCGACAACAGCGTCGCATCCCGCGGCAAATCCACCCACGTCGTTCCCGGAATCGTTCCCGCCAACGCCCCCGCGTCCGAATACCCGAGATCCGGCAGGTCGCCCGTGTAATAACGTCCATGATCGATCAGATCCTGATTCGGCCGGTTCACGCCCAGCAGCTGCGGCGTCGCCTGCGAAAAATACTGCGCATTCGCCTGCAGCGTCACCGCGTCGCTCGGACGGCGTATCCACGACACAAACACATCCTGCCGGTCGTCGCGTCCGCCCTGCCGCTTGAAGAAGGTGTCGTCCTCCTTCCCTTCATAGCTCAACCGCCACGCCGACTTCCCATCCGCCAAGGGCGCCGTCGTGTCAATCTGCCACGATCCGTTCAACCACGATCCGCCGCCGGGCACCCACGTGCCCACGCGCGTCGTCACCGTCGTCTCCGGCGAAAACTTCGGCTGCTTCGTCACGTAGTTCACATAACCGCCCGTGAAAAAACCGCTGCCATACACCGCCGAGCCCGGCCCGCGCACCACGTCGACCGCCTCGACGTTGTTGAACGACGGCATGTATCCAAAATTATTATACCCCAGCCGCTGTCCGTTCATGAACGTCTCCGCCAGATCCCCGCGCACGTTCGGAATCGTCGCCTTGCCATAACTCGCCGGCGCATACGTTCCCGGCGCAAACGCCACGAACTCCCGCACGCCTTCGATCCCGCGCTCGCGCAGCAGGCCTTGCGTGATCGTCGAAACGCCGCGCGGCGTCTCCAACACGCCGCGCAAATCGCCGAACACGCCCTCCACCGGCCGAATCAGCGGATTCACCGAGGCCTCGACCGGCACACCCGTCACCTCGAACAAATCGAGGCGGACCGGCTCGTCGGCGCCTTCTTGCGCCCGCGCAACCATCACGGTCACGCCGGCAGCCATTATCACGGAAGCAAGTTTTGTCGGGAATTTCATTTGGTCGGTTACCCGACCCGCCACGAACTCCCGTCGAAAGAGGCGCCACGCGCCCCACGGCGCTCCTCACGGCGCCTGCTGTTTCCTTCGTCGGCATGATCCGTGTCAGGTTCAAGGGTCGAGCGGCCGTTCGCACCGCAATCTCAGCCCTCCGCGGAGGACACCCCTACAGGCGGGCGCACAGAAATCGCCGACGCTCCCGCAACGCAAGAAAAACCTTCGTCACAAAAAAACGGCACAGGCGCTCGCGCACCCGTGCCGTTCCATGGCCAAAATCTGTCGGCCCGGAAAAGCGCCCGCCCGGCCTCCAAGTCAAACGCCGCTTTCCCTCCACCGCAGAAATCCGGCTAACCCTGACCGGTTCGCATCGGACTTTCCCCCACCCATCGCGAAGCCGCGCTTCACCGTCGGAGAACGCCCCACACCGCGAGCCGCAATTCCGCTCGTGGCGATCGCCGCCCACTCCGCCTAAATTCCTCCATGCATCCTCATCTTTACTTCATCCCGCTCATCATCTTGGCGGGTGCGATCTTCCTCTTCATCATGTTCCGCCGCAGCCGGCGCGAACTCTCCGCCGGACGCCCCGACACCACCCCGCCGCAACACCTCGAACGCGACGACGATCCCGCCCGCCGCCGCGCCCTGACCAAGGATCCGCAATAAAACCAACTTGCTGATGGAGGCGCGGTGCCCCCACCGCGCAAGGACACCGCCTACCACCCGAGTTCCCGCCTCACATGCTTCATCGCCGGACTTCCCCGCGACAACACGCGATCGTGATACCGCTTTAAGTTAAACTCAGCCCCTTCCTTCTTCTCCACCGCCGCCCGGGCGTCGTCGTGCTCCACGGCGCCGACGAAATACGTCGAGAGCTGCGTCGAGCTCTGACACGCCCGCCGCCACTTTCCCACCGCTTCGCCTTCCTCCTGAAATCCGCGCTTCATCATCAGCTCCAGCGCCTCCTGTTCCGTCATCCCCGCCGCGTGAACTTTGTTGTCGAGGATCGCATTGATGATCGCGCGCACCCGCATCTTCAACTGCTGCATCTTCACTTCCGGCCCGCCAAATCCCGCGTCCGCCATCACGCGTTCCGCATACACCGCCCATCCTTCGACAAACGTCCCGCTCATGAATACCGCGCGCACCAGGGTCGGCGCGCGAAACCGGTTCGAATGCGCGATCTGCAGAAAATGCCCCGGCATCGCTTCGTGCACCGACAGGTCGTGCAGCATGTAATCGTTGTATTCACGAAAGAACGACACCTTCCGCGCCGGGCTCCAGTCCGCCGGCGTCGGCGACACCGCATAATACGTTTCGCCTTCCGGCTCCAACGCCCCCGGCGAATCGCAATACGCGATCGCCACCCCGCGCTGAAACTCCGGCAGCACGATGATCTTCAACGGCGTGTCCGGCACCGTGACCAAATCCTTCTCGCGCACGAAAGCCGTCGCCGCCTCCGTGATCTCCGTCGCCCGCGCCACCACCGTCTCGTCGTTCGGCCGGTTCTCCGCCAACCGATCGAGCACCGCCTCGATGACTTTCGCGCGATCCTTCTCCGCTCCGGTTTCCGCCTCGGGAAAATATTTCCTGAACAACGGCACCGCCGTCGCATACATCGCCTGCGTCGTCGCCTCCAACTCCGCCTCCGCTCGTCGCACGATTTCTTCCGGCGACATCTCCGAATCCAAAGCGAATCGCAGCTTCTTCCGAAACTTCTCCGCCCCCAGCCGGAAGTCGCCGTTCGCCCGCGGCAAAACCTCCTTCTCCAGCCACGCCTTGTAATCCTCCAACGCCGCCACCGCCGTCTCCTGCGCCACCTTCAACTCCGCGCGCATCCGCGGCGCCTCCGCGAGCAACGGCTCGAATTCATTCCGCACCAGAGCGATCGCCCCCGCCGTCTGCCCGATCGCCGTCTCCGTGTGAATCCGCGGCGGATTCTTCAAAGTCGCCTTGATCTGCTCCACCACGCGCGGAATCGCCTCCATCCGCTTCGCCGCATTCCGCAACCGCTCCTCCGCCGGCGCGAACTCCCGCGCCGTCAGCAGATAGAGGCTCGTCGCGAGCGAATCGTTATACGAAAGCGGATTCCACTCGTGCGGTTCCTCCTCCGTCAGCACGAAAAGCATCGCACCCAGCTCGAGCCGCAGGATCTCTGCATCCACTCGGTTCGGCCCCGTCAATGCCTCCACGTCGATCCGCTCCAACGCCGCCAATTGCGCCCGCAACGCCCGCTCCCGCTCCGCCCGCGCTTCCGCGCTGAAATCCGTCAACCGATCGTCGAACCGATGATCGCCCAGCTGCGTCGCCATCTCAGGCCGCGAGCGTAACAAATCCTCGATACACTCCGCCGCGAGCTTCTCGAACGCCGCATCCGCCGCCGTCGCCGCCCGCCCCACCATCATTGCTGCCAACGCCAACATCCCCAGCGCCAACCTCCGAAAAAGTTTCGATCGCATCCGTCGACGCTACGCACCCCCGCCCCGCGCTCAACCCACAATCGGACTCCCCCTCCTCACCCTTTGCCCAACTTCCGCGCATCGTTTGCCCTCCAGCTAAAATTCCTCGCCCCGCGCTTCCTCGTCATCCCTTCTTTTCCCATGACCTCGCACCCCGTTGTCTCGCGATTCCTTCTTCTCCTCGCCTTCTGCGCCACCTCCGCCGCGCTCTCCGCTGCCACCACGTTCAGCGACCCGCGCGAAGCCCTGGTCGCCAGCGCCAAGCTCCCGCGCCTCTCCATCGAGGGCAACCGCTTCGTCAACCCCGCCGGCGAAACCGTCATCCTTCGCGGCGTCTCCACCTCCGATCCCGCCGCCCTCGTCAAACGTGGACAATGGGGCCGCCGCTACTTCGAAGAGATCCGCAACTGGAACGCCAACGTCGTCCGCATCCCCGTCCATCCCATCGACTGGCGCGAGCTCGGCGAAACCGAATACCTCAAACTCCTCGATCAAGCGGTGATCTGGGCCGGCGAGCTCGGCATGTATGTCATCATCGACTGGCACTCCATCGGCAACGTCCTCACCGGCGTTTACCACCTGCCGATGTATATCACGTCGCGCGACGAAACCCACCGTTTCTGGTTCACCATCGCCCAACGCTACCGCGGCGTCTCGACCATCGCCATGTATGAGCTCTTCAACGAGCCCACCAACAACCGCGGCGTAATGGGCCGTCTCCCTTGGTCCGACTTCAAGGCTTTCCTCGAAAGCCTCATCTACATGATTCGCGCCAACGATCCCGACTCCCTCGTCCTCGTCGCCGGCTTCAACTGGGGTTACGATCTCACCATGATCGCCGACGAACCCATCGGCTTCCCCGGCGTCGCCTACTGCACCCACCCGTATCCGCAGAAGCGCCGCGAAAACTGGGAGGAAAACTGGGAACGCGACTGGGGCTACGTCGCCAAAAAATACCCCGTCGTCGCCACCGAGTTCGGCTTCATGAGCGCCGACGGACCCGGCGCCCACGTCCCCGTCATCGGCGACGAAACCTACGGCGAGGCCATCATCAAATTCTTCGAAGAACGCGGCATCTCCTGGACCCCTTGGGTCTTCGACGCCCAATGGTCCCCCCAGCTCCTCGACGACTGGAATTATACGCCGTCGCGCCAAGGCCGCTTCTTCCGCGAAAAACTCCAGCAACTAAACAAATAATCTTTTCCTCCTCACGCAGGGCGGGTTTCCAACCCCGCCCTTTTTTTTGCACCCATTTTTCCACCGCGCCTCGTTCTCTTTCATCAGGCGCGCCACGTCCGCGCACCGCCCCCGCGAAAAATTCGACGTCCTCTCCCCCACAACCCTCACGCCCTTTCCGCGTCAGGCCCTCACACCCCATGCGCCCCCGCCTTCTTCTTCGCCACATCACCTTCCTCCTGCTCCTCGCCGCCACCGGCTTCGCGCAGCAGGTCACCGTCCATCACTCCTCCGACGCCGGCCCCATCCTCTTCGGCGCCGCCGAACTTCGCGCCGCCCTCGCCGCGAAAAACCCCACCACGCCCGCCGTCATCCATCTCGAACTCGCCTCCTCCACCACCGCCCAACCGCTCTCCGCCCCCAACACCTTCAGCTCTCCTCCCGCCTGCACCCGCCCCGAAAGTTTCAACATCCGCCTCGCCCGCGTTTCTTCCACCACCGCTCCCCGCCAAATCTACATCTTCGGCCACGACGCCGCCGGCGTCATGTATGGCGCCCTCGAAGCCGCCGAAATCATCCGCACCGCCGGACTCGACGCGCTCACCGACACCGACCAGTCGCCCCACTTCGCCACGCGCGGCATCAAGTTCAACCTCCCCCTCGACGCCCGCACGCCCAGCTACACCGACGCCGGCGAATCCGCCCAACAAAACATCGCCTCCGTCTGGGACCTCTCCTTCTGGCGCGACTACATCGATCGGCTCGCCCGCGACCGCTACAATCTCGTCTCACTCTGGAATCTCCACCCGTTCCCCTCCCTCGTCCGCGTCCCCGAATACCCCGACGTCGCCCTCGCCGACGTCCACCGCTCCACCGCCAAGTGGAACGAATACTACCACACCTGGGCCACCGGCCTCGACGCCCCCGAGCTCCTCAACCAGGTCGAGGTCCTCAAGCAGCTCTCGATCGACGAAAAAATCGCCTTCTGGCGCGAGGTCATGAGCTACGGCCGCTCCCGCAACGTGAGCTTCTACTTCATCACGTGGAATGTCTTCACCAACGGCACCGCCGGCCGCTACGGCCTCACACCCGACTGGTCCAACCCCACCACCGCCGATTACTTTCGCCGCAGCGTCCGCGAACTCATCCTCACCTACCCGCTCCTCGCCGGCATCGGTCTCACCACCGGCGAAAACATGCCCGACGCCACCGCCGCCCAAAAAGAAGACTGGGCCTTCCGCACCTACGGCCAGGGCGTCCTCGACGCGCTCGCCCTCCAACCCGATCGCAAACTCACCTTCATCCACCGCCAGCACGAAGCCGCCGCCGCCGAAATCGCCCAACGCTTCGCCCCGCTCATCCAACACCCCAACATCGAATTCACCTACAGCTTCAAATACGCCGAAGCCCACGCCCTCAGCTCCACCACCCAAAACTTCCACACGAATTTCCTCCGCGACGTCGGCGACCAACCCGTCCTCTGGACGCTCCGCAACGACGACTCCTACGTCTTCCGCTGGGCCGCCCCCGACTTCGTCCGCGATTTCATTCGCAACATGCCGACGCACCCCACGCGGGGCTTCTACTACGGTTCCGACCAGTGGATCTGGGCGCGCGACTTCCTCGACCTCCATCGCTCGCCCGACGCCCCGCGCCAGCTCGAGCACGACAAACACTGGCTCCACTGGCTCCTGTGGGGACGTTTTGGATACAACCCCAACCTCTCCGACGATCGCCTCACCGCCCTCGTCGCCGACCGCTTCGCCATCTCCACCGCCGACGCCTCCACGCTCCTCGCCGCCTGGCAGGACGCCTCGATGATCTATCCGCTCGTCACCGGCTTCCACTGGGGCCGCTTCGATTTCCAATGGTATATCGAAGCCTCGAAGGGTCGGCCCGAACCCGCTCAAACCCCCACCGGCTTCCACGATCTCAACCGCTTCATCTCCCTCCCGCCCCACCCCGCCACCAACAACGTATCCATTCCTCACTACGTCGCTGCGCTGCAGAAAAACGAAACTCCCCCAGGCACCACGCCTCCTCAACTCGTCCAACAACTCCACACCCACGCCGACCGCGCCCTCGCCTTCCTCTCTCGCCCTTCAAGTTTATCCACATCGTCCACCTCCCCCGAACTCCGCCAAACCCTCGCCGACATCCGCATCGTCGCCCACCTCGGCAAACACTACGCCCATAAAATCGCCGCCGCCACCGAGCTCGCCCTCCTCCGCGAAACGCTCAACCCCACGCACCGCGACCGCCTCGCCACCGAGCTCAACGCCGCCGCCCTCCACTGGCGCACATTCTCCTCGCTCGCCCTCGCCGACTACAAAAACCCCGTCTGGATGAACCGCGTCGGCCACGTCGACTGGCGCCAGCTCTACAGCTCCGTCCTCTACGATCTCACCACCACCGGCTCGCCTGTATCCATTCCTTCAATGCAGCCGTCGCCCGGCGGCACGGTCCTCGAGGCCGAGGACGCCCGCGTCGACCGCGCCGCCCTTCGCAACGACATTCCCGGTTTCACCGGCGCCGGCTACCGCGACTTCGCCGGCTCCCAAGGCCGCCGCTGGATTGAGTGGACTTACCACGCGCCCACCACCGGCCGCTACATCCTCGAATTCCGCTACGCGATGCGCCGCCACGACAGCGAAGACGCCGCCCTCCACGTCAACGGCCACCCCGCCACCTCGCTCACTCTCTGGCCCACCGGCTCCCTTCAAAGCTGGGCCTGGGATCGCGTCGTCGTCGATCTCTCCGCCGGTCCCAACACGATCCGCCTCCATCCCCCTCTCGGCCCCAACATCGACCACCTCAACATCCTCCGTTTCGACTGATCCCCCACTCATGGAGGCGCGGTGCCCCCACCGCGCGTTCAACCTCCGAATCCGTCACCTCATCCACGCGTCTCCCCCCAACCACCCCACCCATGCTCCACCGCCTTCTCTTCACGTCCTTCACGCTCCTCACCGCGATCGCCACCTCCGCCTCCGCCGACACCCCGCTGAAAGCCCTCATCCTCACGGGCCAAAACAATCACGACTGGAAACTCACCACCCCACTTCTCGAAAAAGCCCTCGCCGACACCGGCCTCTTCACCGTCGACATCGCTGTCTCTCCACCCAAGGGCGGCGACATGTCCACGTTCCGACCCAACTTTTCCGACTACGCCGTAGTGATTTCCAACTACACCGGCGACACCTGGCCGGCCGAAACCAAGTCCGCCTTCGTCGACTACGTTCGCAAGGGCGGCGGTTTCGTCGTCGTTCACTCCGCCAGCAACGCCTTCCCCGACTGGCCCGAATACAACGCCATCTGCGGCCTCGGCGGCTGGGAGGGTCGCAACGAACGCTGGGGCCCGTGGATTTACTGGGACCAAAAAATCATCCGCGACCTTTCGCCCGGCAAAGGCGGCGATCACGGGCCCGTTCACGCGTTCACGATCGATGTCCGCGAAACCGATCACCCGATCACCCACGGCCTCCCCTCCCGCTTCGCGCACGCCGCCGACGAGCTCTACAACCGCCTCCGCGGTCCCGCCGAAAATCTCACCGTCCTCGCCACGGCCCACGACAAACCCGTCGCTCCCGCATCCTCCGGCCGCCACGAACCCATCCTCTTCACCGTCACCTACGGCACCGGGCGCGTCTTCCACACGACACTCGGGCACGTCCGCGGCGACCCCACCGCCATGCGCAGCGTCGCCTTCATCGCCACCTTCCAACGCGGCGCCGAATGGGCCGCCACCGGCAAAGTCACTCAACAACTCCCCTCCGACTTCCCCGACGCCTCCTCCCCCCGCCTCCGGTAAACGCGAACCCGCCCGCGCTCCCTTCCCTCCCAACCCCTATGACTTAGTTACTTGCATCCATTCCCAATTTCCGGCGTCCAATCCCCTGCCGCATTCACTTTGTGGATGCAGCGGGTAAAAACCCAAACCCCAACCTCACACAGAAAAACATGAAGAAACTGATCACCTCCCTCCTCGCCGCCGGCCTCCTGCTCGGTGCCACCGCGCTCACGAGCCATGCCGCCGAAACGACGCCCAAATCCGTCATTCACGTCGTGACCGTCTCCTGGAAAGCCGGCACCACCCCCGAGCAAATCCAGGCCGCCCTCGACGGCGTGAAGGCCCTCCCCAAGAACTTCCCCGGCATCACCCGCGTGTGGCCCAAGTCCATCAAGGTCCAGGGCGGCAAGACCAACGCCATCGTCATGGAGTTCGCCAACGAACAGGCGCTGAAAGACTATTCCGGCAGCGACGCCCAGAAGGAATGGTATAAGGCCTACACCCCCATCCGCGAATCGAGCACCACGTTCGACATCACGAA
>JAFAAS010000035.1 GCA_023426435.1 Verrucomicrobiota bacterium
GGCGTGGCGTTGGTGGAGATTTTCGATGTGGAGTGAGGAAGCGCCCGGGCGATTCTACAGTTAGTATCGCGGGGGGTATGGCGGGCGGGGCGGGTGGACGTAGGGTGCGGACAACATCCCGCGAGCGTGCCGCACCCCGTCTATCGTTGGCATGCAGCCGGGAAAAAATCCCCTCTTCGACTATGCACGGACTTCAACGGTGGTTTGGACTTGCGGCGGTTTTCCTGGGACTGGGCGCGACTGCGGTGGCGCAGCCGTTGGCGGCGGGGCAGTCGAAGTTCCTGGGCGGAATCCATAGTGCGGCGCAGGCGCCGAACTTTCTGAATTATTTCAATCAGGTGGCGCCGGAGAATTCCGGCAAGTGGGGCAGCGTGGAAGCGGTGCGCGATGAGTTCAATTGGAGCGAGCTCGATGCGGCGCGGGAACTGGCGCGGCAGAATGGGCTGCCGTTTCGGTTTCACGTGCTGGTGTGGGGAAATCAGCAGCCGAACTGGATTGCGGCGCTCCCGCCGGCGGAACAGTTGCAGGAAATCGAGGAGTGGTTCGACGCGGTGGCGAGGCGGTATCCGGATATGGAATACCTCGAAGTCGTGAACGAGCCGATCAACGATCCGCCGGACGATCCGGCTGACGGCGGCTACATGAACGCGCTCGGTGGCGCGGGCGCGACGGGGTGGGATTGGGTGATCAAGGCGTTCGAGATGGCGCGGGCGAAGTTTCCGGCGTCAACGAAGCTGATGTTGAACGAATACAGTGTGACGACGGAGACGTCGCGGATGAACACCTACATCGGGATTGTGAACCTGTTGAAGGATCGCGGCCTGATCGATGTGGTGGGCGTGCAGGGGCATTCGTTTTCGCACGATCCGGCTTACACGACGCCGGCGAGCACGAAGGCGAATCTCGATCTGCTCGCGGCGACGGGCGTGCCGATCATGATCACGGAATTCGATATCGACGGGCCGACGGATCAATCGCAGCTCACGCGTTATCAGAATTATTTCCCGGTGTTTTGGGAGCATCCGGCGGTGATTGGCGTGACCTTGTGGGGTTATCGGCCGGGGACGTGGCGGCCGACGGCGTATCTGGTGAATGCGGATGGGACGGAGCGGCCGGCGATGGTGTGGTTGCGCGAGTATTTGAAAGTGGATGTGCCGGTGGTGACGCCGGGCCAGAGCTTCAGCGTGGTGCAAGGCTGGGCGAATGGACGCGCGGTGGGCACGGTGCGTGGGACCGGAGGTGCGCCCGGCGGCACGACGACGTGGAGCATCGTGGGCGGGACGGGGGCGTCGGTATTTGGGATCAATGCGTCGACCGGGCAGCTGACGTTGACGAATGCGGGGACGTTGAACGCGGCGGCGACGCCGAGTTACACGCTTAACGTTCGCGTCAGCGACGGGACGAACACGAGTGAGACGGCGACGGTGACGGTGAATGTTTTGCCGGAAGGTTCGGCGACGACGCGGCTGGTGGCGTTGGCGGCGAGGGCGGCGGCGGGGAGCGGGGATCAGACCTTGATCATGGGGGTGGTGGTCGAAGGGCAGAAGGAGTTGTTGGTGCGGGGCGTCGGGCCGGGGATCGCGAGTCAGGTTACGACGGCGTTGGCGGATCCGCGCTTGGAGTTGTATCGGTGGACGGGAGGCACGTGGGTGTCGGAGGCGGAGAACAACGACTGGGCAGCGACGCCGGAGACGCTGGCGGCGTTTGCGCGGACCGGAGCGGGAGCGTTGCAACAAGGTTCGAAAGATGCGGCGGTGTTCACGAATGTGACGGGCGGCGTTTACACGGCGCATGTGACGAGCGGCGGAGCGGCGGGCGTGGCGCTGGTGGATGCGTTCGATGCGGGAGGGAGTGGGCGGTTGATGGCGTTGTCGACGCGGACGGTGGCGGGCGCGGGCGATCAGACCTTGATCGCGGGTTTTGTGTTGGATGGGAGCGGGCCGAAGACGGTGTTGATTCGCGGACTGGGGCCGGAGTTGGCGCGGCGTGGTGTGACGGGTGTGCTGGCCGATCCGAAGATTACGGTTTATCGCGGATCGGATGTCGTGGAGACGAACGACGACTGGGGTGGGACGCAGGCGTTGAAGGCGGCGTTCACGGCGGTCGGCGCGGAGCAACTCGCGAGCGACGGGAGCAAGGATGCGGCGTTGCTGGTGACGTTGAATCCGGGCGCTTACACGGTGCACGTGACGGGCGCGACGGGGACGACGGGAGTGGCGTTGGTGGAGATTTTTGACGTGCCGTGAGGTCGTGAGAGGAACAAGCCCGGCGGGGACCCGACAAATCGGGGCAGGCTGCCGGGCTCCACCTACGCGAGCCAGCCGGTGACGATGAGGAGAGCGATGAGGATGCCCATGAGGCTTTCGCCGGCGATGAGGCCGGAGGCGACGGGGACGACGGTTTTCTCGGCGAGCGCGGGTTTTTTGCGGCGGAGCCCTTCGGCGATCGCGGAGCCGAGAAACATGGCGATGGAGTTGGACGCGGGAATCACCATCGCGATGCCGAGACCGGACGCGGATGGGATGTAGGGGCGGAGTTTTTGCGGGGAGAATTTTTCGAGGAGCGCGAGGGCGACGCCGAGAGCGAGGCCGATGAGGATGGCGGTGCGGGCGGTGGGATGGAGCGCGCCGATGCCGTCGGAGAAGGCTTTTGAAACGCCGGCCCAGACGACGCACGAAGGCGCGGGCCATTCTTCGCCGCCGAGGACGGAGGCGTCGGGGATGATGAGGTTGAAGGCCGGGACGACGATGAGCGCGCCGGCGATGACGCCGAAGAGTTGGGCGTAGAATTGGTGGCGCGGTTTGGCGCCGAGGAGCCAGCCGGTTTTGAGCGTGGTGAGAAGATCGGCGGAGTGGAGTCCGACGCCGCCGGTGACGTTGGCGGACATGATATTGCCGGAGAGATTTCCGGGCGTGATGACGCCGTAGATGAGTTGGGTGACGGGGCCGAGGGCTTTGGTGGGCGTGACGTCGGTTTCGCCGGTGACGCGCGCGGCGACGAAACCCATGACGACGGCGAGCGGGATTGCGACGAGGCCGGCCCAGAGCGGGATTTGGAAAAGCCAGACCATGAGCGCGACGACGAACGGCGAAAGGATCGCGAAGCCGGCGGGGAACCACCATTCGGGACATTCGATGGCGGCGAGCGAGGGTGCGGTGGAGGCGGGCGTTGTAGTGCTGGAACGGTTACGGCGAAAGATGCGCGCGAGTCCGGTGAACGAGCGCGCGATGCTGCGATAATCGAGAGCGAAGGACGTGAGGCCGGAGGCGACGAGGATGGCGGCGCCGGGCCAGAGGGACCAGGCGACGATTTCCTTGTAGCTGACGGTGGAAATGATGCCGCGTTCGAGCAGCGACGGAGCGAGGACGGCGTAGGTGAGAAGTCCGCCGAGGAGGAGCGACCAGCCGGTGCGAAAACTCATGAGTGCGCCGCCGCCGAGGAGGACGACTTCGGCTTTGAGCGCGAGTGTCCAGTCGGCGAGGGCGCGTCCGGCGAGCGTGACGGGAAGGCCGATCGTGCCGGGGATGAAATGCCAGGCGTCGCGGAGCCACGTGAACACGGCAGCGAAGGCGGCGGACCAGCCGAGCCACGCGGCTTTGCTGCGGCCGGTGCCGGCAGCGGCTTCGTGGATCGAACGAATCGTTTCGGCGGTGGCGGTGCCGGTGGGAAAGGCGAGATTTTCGTGGTTGATCAGCTGGCGCTTGATGGGAATCGCGGCGAAGACGCCGAGTGCGGCGATGAGCGCGAACCAGACGATCATCGGCAGCGTGTCGGGTCGGAGCGAGGTGACCATGAGCAGCGCGCCGAATGCGGCCATGTTGCCGCCGCCGGTCATGTAGCCGGCGCCGGAAGCGACGGTGGTGAGGGCGTTGTTTTCGAGCGGGCCGAGCGGACGGCGGACGAGGCGGAGGCGTTCGAGAAGTTGGAATGTCCCAAAAGCGAGGATACACGCGGTGAGCGTGACGCCCATGCTCCAGCCGGTTTTGAAGAAGACGTAGAGGTTGGAGAGACACATCGCGGCGCCGATGAGCATGCCGATGAGGACGGCGCGCGCGGTGAGGTTGGCGGCGTGCGGTTGGTAGGTGTGGGCGAGCCAGTCGGCTTCGCGCGGCGAGAGGGTGGCGGCGGCCGTTGAGGCGGAAGAGTTGGGAGGGGCGGACATCGAGGAGAAGGAGGCTCTAAAAGCGCGGTGGGGGCACCGCGCCTCCGTTGGAGCACAGGTGAGGAAAAACGATTTCGCGGATTGAACCGGAGTTATGACACGGAATACTGCGCGGCCAACAACTCCTGTTTTCTTTATGGCGTCTTCTTCCGCTCCCCGGTTCGAACCGTTCATCGCCCCGCAAACTGTGATGAAGGAGTTTACCGTGAGAGCGGTGCTGACGGGAGCGGTGTTGGGGCTGATCTTTGGGGCGTCGTCGCTCTATCTCGTTTTGAAGGTGGGGTTGACGGTGTCGGCTTCGATTCCGGTGGCGGTGATTTCGCTGGCGATGTTTCGGGCGTTGTCGAAGACGGGCCTGCGCGACGCGACGATATTGGAGAACAACATCACGCAGACGGCGGGGTCGGCGGGCGAGTCGCTGGCGTTTGGCATCGGTGTGACGATGCCGGCGATTTTGATTCTCGGATTCGATCTGGAGCTGACGCGGGTGATGTTGGTGGCGGTGTTGGGCGGGTTGTTGGGGATTTTGATGATGATCCCGCTGCGGCGCGCGCTGATCGTGAAGGAGCATGGGAAGTTGAAGTATCCGGAAGGAACGGCGTGCGCGGCGGTGTTGCGGGCGGGCGCGAATGAGGAGGATCGCGCGATGGCGTCGCCGACGGCGCAGGCGGAGATGCGCGAGGCGGAGGCGGCGGGATTGGGGAAGTCGCTGGGCGCGCGGATCGTGTTTACGGGTTTTGCGATTGGGCTGGCTTACAAGACGTTGAATGTGGCGCTGAAATTGTGGCGCGATATTCCGGAGAAAGTGTTTGGGGCGCCGTTGAAGGCGGGGTCGGTTTCAGCGGAGGTGTCGCCGGAGTTGTTAGGCGTCGGTTATGTGATTGGGCCGCGGATCGGCGGGCTGATGGCGGGCGGCGGCGTGCTGTCGTTTTTGGTGCTGATCCCGATGATCAAGTTTTTCGGTGAGACGATGCCGGGTGTGATCGCGCCGGGGACGATGCCGATTTCGCAGATGGGGCATCGCGATATTTATAGTGCGTATGTGCTCTACATTGGTGCGGGGGCGGTGGCGGCGGGTGGCGTGATCAGTTTGATTCAATCGCTGCCGACGATTTGGGCGGGGATGCGCGGTGGGTTGGCGGGATTGAAAGCGGGGCGGGGAAATGGGGCACCGGTGACGTCGGCGGTGGCGGCGACGGGGGAGAGCGAAGTGCCGCGGACGGATCGGGATTTGCCGCTGAAGTTTGTGGGGATCGGCGTGGTGGTGTTGCTGGCGGTGATCATGATGGCGCCGACGCTGCACATGAATATCGTGGGCGCGCTGTTGATCGTGTTGTTGGGATTTTTGTTTGTGACGGTGTCGTCGCGGTTGACGGGTGAGATCGGGTCGACGTCGAACCCGATTTCCGGGATGACGATCGCGACGCTGTTGTTCACGTGCCTGGTGTTTCTCTTGGTCGGCTGGACGGGCGGGATGTATTACGTGACGGCGTTGTCGGTGGGGGCGATTGTGTGCATCGCGTCGTCGAATGGCGGGACGACTTCGCAGGATCTGAAGACGGGCTTTTTGATCGGAGCGACGCCGAAGTATCAGCAGTATGCGATCATGGCGGGCGCGTTGGTGTCGGCGATCGCGCTCGGGCCGGTGTTGATGATTTTGAACGAGACCTCGACGGTGTATGTGCCGGCGGCGCAGGTGGCGCCGGGGTTGCGCGCGGAAGCGGCGGCGGTGGGCGAAGTGCGGGAAAGTTTGAAAGGACCGCAGGCGCGCGACGATGCGGGGAGTTATCGCGTGTGGCACAAGACGGACCTCGCGGGCGGGCCGGCGGGGAAGTATTTGGTGAACGATGCCGGCGAGGCGGTGTGGCTGGTGGATCCTGGAATCAACGGTGTGCATGAGACGCGGCCGGATGGATCGACGGTGCGGAAATTTGCGGCGCCGAAAGCGACGCTGGTTTCGTATATCATCAAAGGGATTTTGGATCAGCAGCTGCCGTGGGCGCTGGTGTTGTTGGGCGTGATGATTGCGGTGACGCTGCAGATGTCGTTTGTGCCGGCGCTGGCGTTTGCGGTGGGTGTGTATCTGCCGCTGTTTGCGTCGATGCCGATTTTTATTGGCGGCATGATTCGGTGGGCGGTGGATCGCAAGACGCGCAAGCAGGCGTCGCACGCGAACCTGACGGACGAGCAGTTCAACGCGGAGAGCGACAAGAGTCCGGGCGTGCTGCTGGCGTCGGGCTACATCGCGGGCGGTGCGATCGCGGGGATCGTGATCGCGATCCTTGGCGGCGTGCTGACGGATTTCGATCGCGCGGTCACGGAGTGGTCGGCGGCGAACAATCCGTTCTTCAACGGACCGCATGCAAACTGGCTGTCGTTGGTGCCGTTCGCGGTGCTGGGCGTGTTTTTGTATCTGGTGGCGCGAGAGAAATTGCTGAAGCCGAAGGGGTGAGGGGAGAAGCGCGAGCGAGCTCGCGGGCCTACGGGAGGAGGTTGAAGGGGCGTGGCGTGAAGCCCCTCTACGGCGCCGCTGTTTAGAACGTTTTCAGAAAAACTATAGTGTCCTGTCCCGCAGGAAACCTCGATAATTCGGGGCACCTAACAGCGGTTGTCATTCTGAGCGTAGCGAAGAATCCAGGGCGACGATCGGCCGCGGACGCACACGTGGATTCTTCGCTGCGCTCAGAATGACAGCCATC
>JAFAAS010000002.1 GCA_023426435.1 Verrucomicrobiota bacterium
GCAGCCGTTCTCCATCACGTAGAGCACCGCGTTCAGGAAGTTCAGCACCTCCATGCTCACGTTCCCTCGCTCCACCGGCAAACTCTCCTGGATTCGTCGCAAATGCTCCTCGGTCAGTTCCATCTCCCCCTGTCTGCACATTATGCCAATCAAAGCAATAGTGTTAACAGGCCCTAATCGTCCGCCACCGTAATCACGAAGGGCTGCATCATCCGCACATTCACCCGCCGCCCGCCTTTCGTGCCCGGCCGGAACTTCCACTTCGACATCGCCACGAGCGCCGCCTCATCCAGCCGCCGGTCCGACGACTGCGCGATGTAGGCGTTCACCACCCGGCCCTGCGTATCCACGATAAACCCCACCGCCACCGTGACCCGCAATCCCGCGTCCCGCATCGACACCGGCACCGTCGGCGCGATCGCCACCGTCGGCTCCGGCGGCCGGTCGAGATCTTTCAGATCGAAGATCTTCCCCATCCCTTCGCCGATTTTCCCACCGCGATTGATGTTCGTCGGAATCGTCAACGACGACGCCGTCGCGAGATCCTGCTGCGGCACGAGGCTCGAGTAATCGATCTCCTGCACAAACGCCGTCGAAAGATCCACCGTCGACGGCACGTCCGCCAACATCGGCACCGACAGCCCCGACTCCACCGGCGTCTCATCGCCTTCGCTCGGCACCGGCTCCACTTCCTCCAGCTCCTTCAAATCCGGCATCTGAAAGATCACCGCGATCGCTTCTTCCTCCACCACCTTAACCTTCGGCGGCGGCTTCCGGTTGAATCCGAACAACAACACCGCGTGAAACGCCACCGACACCGCAATCGCGAACCAAAGCGTCAATTTCGAACGCCTCTTCGCGTTGTAGCTCGCCGCACTCGTCACCCCGGCGATCCGTCGCGCCGGCATGGTGCGAGGAATATCCTCGATGACTGCCGTAGTGGGGTTTCTGGCCATACCCTAATATAGGCTCACCGCGCGACGCCACCTTCGCATCGCTTGCCAAACATGCCGCATTCGTTGTGCACCCACGCCACCCCGCCACGTTTCCGCCATTGCCTTCCCTCCTCCGCCCACAACCGTCCCCGCCATGTATGAGCTCGCGCTGACCGGCGCCCAAAAATCCCACCTTCGCGGCGTCGGACAAACCCTCCAGCCCGCGCTCAAACTCGGCAAAGGCGGACTCTCCCCCGCGTTCTTCACCGAACTCCAAAAACTCCTCCGCTCCCACGAACTCGTGAAAGTTCGCTTCCTCGGTCTCGACCGACACGAGCGCGCCGCCCTCTGCGACCAAATCGCCGACGAAGGCCGCTGCCTCTGCGTCGGCGCCGTCGGCCACACCGCCCTTTTCTACCGCCAACACCCCGAACCCGACGCGCGCGTCATCCCATTGTAGCGGCACGCCTCCGCGCGTGCCGTCCTCCGCTTACTTCCCCGGCCGCGGCCCTTTCCCGCTCAACTCCAACTGCAGCCGCTCCACCATCGGCTTCACCTGCTGCACGCCGCCATTGAGCGCCGCTTCATACCACTTCAACGCCTCCCGCGCATCCGCCGCGATCACCGGCTTCTCGCCCGCCGCCACCGGGAATCCTTTCTCATAAATTTCGCCCAACACCGCCGCGCCCGCCGGCACTCCGCTCGCCACCGCCTTCTTGAGGTATTCAACCCCGCGCACCGGATCCGCCGGCAGTTCCGGCAACCCCGCCATCAACGCCCGCCCAATCTCGAACTGCGCCGGTCCCACTCCCCAATCCGCCGCGGAATTCACGAGTTTGATCCCGCGCACCTTGTCCACCGGCAACACCGTCCCCTGATACAACAGCATCCCGATTTGATGCTTCGCCTCGGGATTCACGTTCTCCGCATCGGCCGCCAGTTCCACCAGCAACGCGCGCCCGCGCTCCGGCTCCGCCGCAAACCCCAGCGCCCCCTGCATCAACGCCGCCGCATAATCCAGTCTCGCGCTGCCGTATCCGCCTTCCGCCGCTGATTTCAAGAGTTCACGCGCCCGCGCTTCGTTCTTCGGCACGCCATGCATCCCGTGCATCAACATGAGCGCGAGACGATGCCGATTCCACGGCGACGCCGTTTCGCCGTTCGCCGCCGCAGCCTGAATCAGTCTCACCACCTCTCGCCCCTTGTCTTGCAGCGCCGCCTGCGTGGCCGCGTCCAGCAACTGATCCGCCGTCCGCCCGCCCGCAGAAGCCGCCGCCGCTGCGTCCAACCCCGGCTTCGCACTCCCCGAGGCTTCCAACTCCGCCAGCCTCGTCTTCCCAAAACTCCCCAGGCTCCCGCCCTCTCCGTCGATCTCAATCAGCTTTCGATAAGCCCCCTTCGCTCCTTCCAAATCCTTCGTATCGTCCAACGCTCCCGCCAGCTCGAGCCATCCCATCGCACTCCGCGGCTCTTCCACGACATAGCTTCGCAACAGCGGAATCGCCTCTTCGAACTTCCCCGCCCGCGTCAGCATCTGCGCCTGCCAGAAACGCGCCGCCTCGTCCCCCGCATCCGCCGCTCTTCCATACCACGCCGCCGCCTCGGCATAATTATTCTCGTCCTTCATCTTCGTGCCGAGCGTCGACATCGCATAACGATTCCCCGCCTCCGCCGCCTTGAGATACCACTCGCGCGCTTTCGCCGCATCCTTCGACACACCGCGACCATACTCGTGCATCACGCCAAGGCTGTTCATCGCCGACGCATCCCCCATCGCCACCGCCTTCTCATACGCCACCAGCGCCCGCGCGTAATCCGTCGCAATCCCCGTATCGTTATACGAGTAGTGCTGCAAATCTCCCGCCTCTCGCCACGCCGACGCATCCCCCGCCGCACCCGCCTTCTCCAGCCACGCCAGCCGCCGCGCCCCATCCTTCTTCACGCCGTGGCCATTCGCATAATGCCGCCCCAACGCCCGCATCGCCGGCACACTCCCTTTCGCCGCCGCCAATTCATAATACCCAATCGCCTTCGCATCCCGCTGCCGCACGCCACGCCCCGTCGCGTATCCATTTCCCAACTTCAACGCCGCCTCCGCGTCCCCCGCCTTCGCCGCCGCCTCCAGCTTCGCCAATTCCGCCGCACTCCAGAGTGGCACCTCCGGCGGCAGCGCCGCCATCCTCGCGCGCACGTTTTTCGACCGCGGCTCCAGCTCAAACGCATCCAAATGCACGTTCGCCACATCCGCCAACTTCCCGCCGCGACGAATCATTTCCCGCGCCCACCGCAACGTCGCGTCATCCGCCACGCTCAACGCCCACGCCACCGGCCCGCCCGTCGTTTTGCTGAAGCTATAAAAGAACGCCACGTCCCGCCCCGGATTATAATAGATGTCCTCCATCGTTCCCTCCGCCGCCCGCGCCGCCGCCTCGATCATCCAATACTCCGCCTCCGCATAATTCGTCGCGAGCGCCGTGTCGCTCGAGGCGATGAACTCCATCGCCAGCTCCCGCATCGCGCGCGGCTCACCCGCCTCCGCCGACTGAAACAACAACTCCGCCCGCCGCACCGGATCGTTCTTCGTTTTATCCACGTTGTGCCTCAACGCGTCCGCCACGAGCCAGTAGCCGCGCACATACTTCGCTTCCTCCACCTTTTTGATTAGCGCATCCCGCGACACCTCCGGCCGCGGCCCATTCTTCAACTCCGCCTCCGGAATTTCCATCACCAGCTGATACAACGCCACCGCATCGCCCGCCGCCGCCTTCGCCCGCAACTCCGGCGAATCCACCACCTTTGCCACCCGACCGACCTGCGCCCGCCGCGCCTCGATCGCCGCCTTCGCCATCTCATAGGTCCACGCACCCGCGCCTTGATACACGTTCTCGTGCAACGCCTGGCTCAACGGACTGAAATCCTCCACGCGCTGCCCTTCCTCCGTGTTCAACAGCCGCCTCAACTCCAAATCCGTAAACGCCTTCTCCAGCTTGTCCGCCTTGATCGCCTGCGCGAGCGCCCGCTGATCCGCCCCTTCCTTCAACGCCGCTCGCACGTCCTCCGGCGTCCACGGCCGGTTCTTCCGCAATTCCTTCGTCGTCTTGCCGCTGGCCGATCCCGCCGTCGCGCTCTGCGTCGCTCCACTCGCCACGCCATCGATCTGATCGCGCAGCTTCTTCATCTCCCGTTGCGACGCCACCAAATCATGCATCGGCAGCGAGGCCTCCAACATCTCGGCCATCATCTGCCCCGCCGGCTCTCCGCTCGCCGCCGCCTTTTTATACCACTCGATCGCCGTGCGCACATTCTCGTCCACCCCCAGCCCTTCCTCGTAAAACTTCCCGAGCGACATCATCGCCGCCGTGCTGCCTTCCGCCGCGGTTTTCTCATACCAGACCAACGCCTCCTCATAGTCGCCGTCGGCCTCGGCTTCCTTGCCCTTTTGATAATCATCCCACGCCACCAGCCGCGGCTTCAACCGCGCGACTGACGCCGTCGCATCCTTGCTCCCGCCCGCTGCCGCTTTCTCGAACCACGCCATCGCCGACGGCAAATCAAAGGGCACGCCTTCCCCCTTCTCGTGCATCACTCCGAGATTGTTCATCGCCGAAACGCTGCCCAGTTCCGCCGCTTCCTTCCACGCCGCCGCCGCCTCGTCGAACTTCTTTTCCTGATACGCCGCATACCCCCGCTCGAACGCCAGATTCTGCTTCGCCCGCGCGATCTCCTTCTCCGCAAACTTCGCCTGCCTCGCCTCGGCGCGCTCAAACCACGCCAGCGCCTTCGTATAATCCTTCGGCACGCCTTGGCCGCGCTCATGAAGCATTCCGAGATTCACCATCGCCGCCGGGTCACCCGCCTCCGCCGCCCCTTCCCAAGCCGCCAGCGCCTCCGAAAACCGCTTCTCTTTATACGCGGCCAGCCCGCGATCGAAAAGCTCTTCGGCGCTCGGCTTTCCTCCGCGCGCGATATAATCCAACCCGTCCTGCGCCGCCTCGCTTCCGGCCGCCTTCGCCTGCGTCAGCCACTTCTTCGCCTCCTCCAAATCCCGCGGAATCTTCCCTCCCTCCAAATAAGCGGCGCCCAGGAACAACATCGCCTCCGAGTTCCCCCACTCCGCCACTTTCCTCGCAAACACCATCGCCTCCTCGACGCGCCCTTCCTGCCACGACGCCCGCGCCCGATTCACCAGTTCCGCCGTCGCCACCTCGATCTGCTCGCGCGCCGGCGCATGCCCCGCATCCGCCGCCCGCTTATACCACCGCAACGCACCTTCCACGTCATGCGCCGCATGCTTGCCCAGCAGATACCGCGCAATCTCCATCTGTTTCGCCACATCCCCCGCCTCCGCTCCCGGGATCAAATGCTGGATCGGCCCGAGCGCCTGCTGCTTCGCATTAAACGCCGCCGACACCTGCTGCCCATGCGCCCGGATCGCCGCCAATAAATTCGCCGGCACCACGCGATTCATCACCGTCGGCTCGAACGCCAGCGAGCTGATCGCAAACGCATACGGACCCGCTTCGTTCGGCCGCGTCTGCATCTTCGGAACCAGCGCCAGAAACACCCGCTCGCTGATCCGATTCTTGTTCTGCCCATTGCCCCAATCGAGCTGCGCGATCGTTTTCGAAAACTCGCCCACCGCCTTCTCCCGCTCCGCCAAACTGATCGACGCCGCGAAATCCGCATCCAGCTTCTGCTGCGCTTCCGCAAACTTCGCCTCCTCCGCCGCCTTCGCTTCCGCCGCTTTCGCCGCCGCGATCTTCGCCTCCTCCGCCTTCGCCTCCGGATGCCCCGCCACCGCCGCGCGCATCAACCACTCGCCCGCCTTCTTCTCATCCGCCGCCGCGCCCGCGATGCCTTTCGCATACATCTGCCGCAACCACCACATCGCCTCGCGATTGTTCGCTCGCGCCTCCTGCCCGAACAGCTCCGCCGCCCGGATCTCGTTCCTCTCCACGCCGTCACCGCTGACCAACAACTCCGCCAGCCGAAAACGCGCCGCGCCCATCCCCGCCGCCGCCGTGTTCTCCAGATATTTCATTCCTTCCGCCACGTCGCGTTTCGGCGAAGCCGGATCCGTCAACGCCAGCCCCAGGCTCTCCTGCGCCTCCAACCGCCCCGCCTCCGCCGCGCGTTGCCGCCACCGCTCGAACGCCGCCTCATCCTTCGGCATCCCGTCCTGACCTTTTGAATACCGCATCGCGATCTGCCACTGCGCCCAATCGCCTCCCCGCAACGCATCCACATACATCTCCCGCAACGCCGCCGGCACATGCTCCGGCACGTCCTTCGCCAGCCGTTCCGCCTCTTCCGTTGCATACAACTCCTCGAGCAGGAACTGCGCATCCATGTAACCCAACCCTCGCGCTTTCTCGAACCACGTCTTGGCCAGCGTCAGATCCCGCACCGACGTCTCTTCTCCGCTCGCCAGCATCCCGGCCTGAATCATCGCCCGCGGATCGCCCTGCTCCGCCGCTTTCACAAACCACGTCAACGCCTCCGCCACGTTCTTCTCCACGCCGTCACCCGCTTGAAGACATTCCGCCAGCCGCTTCTGCGCATCGCGATAACCCCGCTCCGCCGCCAGCCGATAATACCGCGCCGCTTCCGCCGGATTCCGCTCTCCTTGCCCGTAATCATCGTTCATCGCCCCCAGCCAAAAATACGCCTCCGCCCGCTTTTTCCCTGCCGCCTTTTCCAACCACGTCCGCGCTTCAGCCAAATCCATTTCCACTCCCGCGCCCGTCACATAACGCGATCCCATCTCCGCCTCCGCTTCCGCGTTCCCGTGCTCCGCCGCCTTGCGCCACCAGTCGAGCGCCGCCGCATCGTCCGCAAAAAATCCATCGCCTCCACCCTGCAGCTTCCTGGCCAGCGCCACCTGCGCCTCCGCCTTCCCCGCCTCCGCTTCCTTCATCAGCGCCTGCATCTCCGGCGACGCCGCCAGCAACTTCGCTCCGAGCTCCGGATCGGCTTCACGCAGTTCTCCGATCTTCACTTCCGCATCTTCTTCGCGCCCCGCATCCCACGCTCGCTGCAACCATTTCACCGCCGCCACCACATCTTTCTTCGTCCCTCGTCCCTCGGCAATCGCCAGCCCCGCGAGATACATCCCATCCCCATCGCCCTGCTCCGCCGCTTTCAAATACCACTTCAACGCCTCCACCAAATTCTTCCGCGTTCCTTCCGCCCGCTCGTGCATCCCGCCCAGCTCCACCTGTGCGATCGCCAGCCCCCCTTCCGCCGCTCGCGACATCCATGAAAACGCCTTCGCCGGATCCGCGTCCACGCCACGCCCTTCCTTGAACATCCCCGCGATCTGATACGCCGCATACCCATTTCCCTTCGCCGCCGCCTTCTCATACCACGCGCGCGCCTGCGCAAAATCCTGCTCCGTCTCCCCGTCGTTCCCCCAATCATACCGCTGCGCCACCTCCACCATCGCAGTCTCGTCTCCGCCCTCCGCCTTCGCCCGCAGTTCCGCCAGCGTCGGCGCCGGCCCCTCCTCTTGCGCCCACCCCGGCGTTCCAAACAGACACGACACCACACACACCACACCCGCCAGCCGGCGGAATCGAAGGGAATTCATGGGGGAAAAAGGGAAGAAGCGGACGCTTCTCGTCTGTCGCTCGCGACGCCCCACCGCAAGCCGCCACCGCTACGTATTTCTGCGTAGCCCGCCTCATCGCGCCCTCCCATTGACGCCCCGCCCTCCCTTCGCTTCGTTCCGCCCATGTTCACCATCATCGGCGGCGACGGAAAAGAATACGGTCCAGCCAGCGTTGAACAAATCCGCTCCTGGATCGCAGGCGGTCGCGCCAACTTCGACACCCGCGCAAAACTCGCCGGCACCGACGACTGGCGCACCCTCGGCGACTTCCCCGAATTCAACCCCGCCGCGGGCGCACCTCCCCTCATCCCCACCCTGCCCGCCAACATTCCTCCACTTCCTTCATCCACCGCCGCCACCGCCGCCTCAGCCGAAGCCGTCGAACTCGCCGAACGCGGCCCGCGCCTCCTCGCGCGCTTCATCGACTGGACGCTCGAAATCCTCTTCTGCCTCCCAGGCCTTCTCATCCTCGGCCCCGAATTCGCCGAAATCATCAGCGCCAGCATGCAGGGCATCGAGCCCGATCCCGAACAATACGACATGACCCGCCTCGGACTCGGCGGACTCGTCACTTTCGTCGGCTGGCTCATCCTTCTGATCATCCAGGTCCTTCTCCTCAGCACCCGCAGCCAGTCCATCGGCAAGATCATCGCCAAGGTCCGCGTCGCCCGCATCGACGGCACCAAACCCGGCTTCCTCTACGCCTGGTTCCTCCGCGAAGCCCTCATCACTTTCGCCGGCATCATCCTCAGCCTCCTCCCCATCATCGGACCTCTCCTTCTCCGACCCGCGTTTCACCTCACCGATTGGTGCCTCATTTTCCGCGACGACCGCCGCTGCCTCCACGACCTCATCGCCGGCACCCAGGTCATCAAAGCCTGAGCATCGCCCCACGTCGTGCTCGTGACTCGTAATCGTGCTCGTGCTCCCTCTCGCAGCGCGCACCCGCCAGCCGCTCACACCACCCGATTCTTCAACTCCGCTCCTCCTCGCTCCCACGCCTCCAAATTCTCCAGGAAAAGCTCCACCAGCGCCTCATCCTGATCATGCCGCCCGCCCGCCGTGTGCGGCGTGATGAAACAGTTCTTCGTGCTCCACAACGCATGCTCCGGCGGCAACGGCTCCGGCTCCATCACATCCAGATACGCCGCATCCAGCCGCCCCGTCTCCAACGCCTCGATCAACGCCCGCTGATCTACCGTCGTCCCGCGCCCAACATTATAGAAACGCGCGCCGCGCTTGAAACACGCCAGCCGCCGCGCATTCACGAAATCCTTCGTCTCGTCGTTATCGGGCAGGATGTTCACCACATGATCCGCCTCCCCCAGCGCACTGCTCAATTGCTCCATCGCAATGATCCGCACCGCGCTCTCGCTCTTCGCCTGACGCCGCAGCGCCACAATCTTCATCCGAAACGGCGCCAATAGCTCCACCAGCCGCTGCCCAATCGCGCCAAATCCCAGCAGCAAAACCGTCTGCCCGTTCAACAACCGCGACGCCGCCCGCCGCTCGTAATAATCCCACGTCCGCTCCCCGCGCTGCACCTCCAGCGACTGCGGCAACTGCCGCGCCAGCCCCAACATCATCGCCAGCACGTGCTGCGCGCACGGTTCCGCAAACACCGCCGACGCATTCGTCAACGCGCCGCCGCGCCGACGCAGCGCCTCCTTCAAATCCTCCCGATCATACCGCGTGTAACCCGCCGTCGTCAGCGCGATCCACTTCAACCGCTCGCATCGAAAACAGTCCTCCACCGCCGGCTGTCCAAACGCCACATCCGCCTCCGCGATCCCCGGATCGCTCTCGCCGCCCGCCAGCACCGACGCATTCGCCACCTTCGCCTCCACCAGCCGATGTCCGCGCGCCTTCAGCATTTCCCGCAGCCGCGCATCCGCCTCGTCCTTCAGTTTCGCATTGCACCAGATCGTAAGACTCATCGCAAAAAAAGCCGACCGTCCCCCGCCGTCACCGTTCCCCCGGAACTTCCACGATCACCGTCATCTCGCTGCCCACGTTCCCGAGCGTCACCGGATGCGCCGTCTTGGTCATGAAGGTCAGCCGGCCTCGAATCGAAATCCGCGCCTCCACCTCCACGCTCCCGCGCAACACCGGATCCTCCGCCCGAAACTCGATCCGAAAGGGCACCGGCATCCGCCCGGGATTCTTGATCGTCTCCTCGCCCAGCACTTCCGCCCGCTGCACGCCGTCGCCGCGGTCCACCACTTGTATCCAAACTTCTGATTCCTCCGGCAGCGGCCCGCCGCCCGACGCCGTCGTGACCACGCCTTCGAGCACCCGATCGCCAAAGCCCGAGGTCGTCGTGTCCAGATGCTCGCAACCCGACCCCAGCAGGCCGGCCATCACACACAACACCAGGGCGATCGTTTTCATCATGAAGCGGAAAAGCCCCGCAGTGAACCGATGCGTCCGTTGATGTCAGCAACCAACTCCGTGTGTTCGCGCGCCTCCCGCCCATCCGCTCGCACCAGCCCGCTTCCAAACGGCGCCCGCTCTCCCGCCCGATCCCGCCACCGCGCCCACGAATAACCCAGCACCGCCGGCGACGCGATCGTCCGGCGCAATTCCTTCCGCCCTTTGCGCAACATCCGCTCCACCGTCGTCAACCGACTCCCGCGCCCGCCATAAAATTCCTCCCGCGCCCAACAAAAATCCCCCCCCCCCCCCCGCCCC
>JAFAAS010000094.1 GCA_023426435.1 Verrucomicrobiota bacterium
GCCGAGCGTCGCGCGCGGGGGGGGGACGGGCGGGACGCCGCACCGATGCGAAATCGCTACGCGATGTTGTGCGCGGCCTCTTTCACGGTGAAGTCGACGCTCCCGTAGTAGATATAGTCGGCCCAATCGACATGCGGAATTTTGTCGATGGCGGAGCGGGCGGCGGAGAGCGCCTGAACCAAGGTCGCTCCCTCGAGGAGCTTTTGGTAGAACACCGTGGCGAAGGTTTTGGCGGGAGTGTCTCCAACCGGCCAATACGTGCCGATGTAGCTGGCGACTCCGCCGCGCATGAACGCTTCGGCGAGCCCGACGCTGCGTTCGATCCGTTCGCGAATGTTGCGCGTTACCCGCGGACCCTCGTCTTTGACCAGCTTGCGGACGCGCGCGGATTCGCACGCGTTGAAGAACACGACGCTCGGCAGATTTCCCAACTCGACCAACTCGGCGCCGGTGAGCGGACCGTCGCTGCAAACGATGCCGCTGCGCGACGGCTGCGAAGGGACAAACGAGGCGTGCCCGGCGTAGTGCAGGATGTCGTATTTCCCCGAACTGAATTCCTTGCGCAACCGGTCGCGTGTCGCGCGGGCGCCGTGAATCAAGGTGAGGCGAACATCGGGGTGCGGACCGAACAAGGCTTCGATCCGCTTGCCTTCCTCTTCCGCACCGTAGAGGTCCAAGGTCGGATTCACGACGAGAAGCACTTCGAGGGTGGCGGTTTGGCGTCGTTGCTCGAGCCATTTGGCGACCGATAGATTTGGGGCGAGATAGCGCCGGCTCATGCCGCCGTTGAGGGCGGGAAATTTTCCGTTCAAGCAGAGCGTTTCCCACGGAATGCGCGAGGCCTCCGCATCGTGAACGATCACGAGATGATTGTGCTGCGACCCTTCCAGACCGGCGGCGATCACATCGGGAAGAATCAAGCGGGCGAGCTCGGTTCCGAATGCGGGCAGGCTCGTGTGATTGAACTCATCTTTTTCGATTCGGGCCAAATGGGTCGCGAGCGCGTGCGGGTCGACGTTGACCGAGCCGGCGAGAACGGTGGCCTTGGCGCCGGTGGTGAGCAGCGACGTTTCGAACAGCATGGTTCGGCCGCTCGCTGCGGGTCGGGCGCGCACGTCGAGATACATGCACGGCGGAAGATCCCGGCGACCGCCGCGGCGCATGGTGGGGGCGGGAGGAAGTCGCTCCTCGCTGAGGATGACTTCGACGCGCTCGCAGAGCGACGTGCTCCACAGCTTGTAGAGCGTCCATTTCAGTTCGTTGAAGCGCGCGTCGTCCACCTCGCAGAACGTGATGGCGCGAAACAGTTGTCGCGGGTCGGAATCTTCCAGTCCGCGAAAGAATCCGCAGAGCAGCGCGCGCATCGATTGTTCGAGATTCAAACCCGTGCCGGCGCCGATGGTGACGGTGGCGAACTCTTCGATGTCCATGCGCGCGAGTGTGCGCGCGACATTCTCGGCGATGGTTTCGAGCACCTGCGTGTTGAAGGATTCGAAGTGGCCCAAGCCGGCGACGACGACGAATTCGGCGGTCACTTCCGAGCGTCCGGTTGGGATGATCAGCACCTCGCCGGCGCCGGCGGAAAACATCCGGCGTTGTCGAAATTCGCGGAGGGTGCCGTTCATGAGATTGTCGATTGCGAGAGCGGCGCCGCCGGGTTCGACGTTTTGGAAAACGCCGATGAGGTAGGCGCGGCTTTTCACCTGCGTGAGGCTGCCGCGCGCGAGTTGGACCTCGATGCGGCGTTGGTTCCGGCGGCCGACGAAGAGGGATTTCCAGTCGGCTTCCGGTGAAGACGAGGAACCGACCAGTGGAACGACCGGCGGGGGAGCGGCGGAGATTTTCGCGGCCCCGGCGAATTCGGCGATGAATCCTCGCAGGTCGGAGGCGCTGAAATCGGTGACGCTGCGTTTCACCTGGGCGGCGGCGCGCTGCTGCATCTCGGATTCGCTCAATTGGATCACGGCATCGGCGCGGGTGCGGACCCAGCGATCGGCGAGGAGCGAGGTCGTGCCGTTGCGGATGATTTCTCCGACCGCTTTTTGGACGGTGGCGTTTTTCGGCAGCGCCCCATGGTCTTCGGCGCAATAATAAGTGAGCACGTCCGGCAGGACGGCGAGGTCGACGGGAACGGTGCCGTCGCCGGCGCGCGAGCGGTGGAAAACGAATTCGTCCTTCTTTTCCGACAGGCTCAATCCCACGGTGGTTTCGCGATCGATCCCGGCGATCATGACGAACTTCGGCGGGAGAATCTCGAGCTCGCGTTGGATGGCGGGCGCGGCGGAGAGGATGGGTTGGAGCGGACGCACGCCATTGCGCGGCCAACTCTGCACGTCGTAGAGGTCGATGCTGTCGAACTTGCTGCGCTGCGGCAGCATTTGCGCGAGGCCGGGATGAGTGTTGAAGACGCGGCCGGCGAGGTCGGCGGGGGAGTGCTTCAGATCGAGGACGGCGATCTTGTTGAGAAACGGATACGCGCAGCGATACACCATGGCGGGCGCGAACGAACCGAAGTTGGGCGTGCCGAGCATGATGAGCCGCTTGAGCTTGTCGCCCATGCCGTGGTGGATGGCGGCGCGCGCGACGAGTCCGCCCATGCTGTGCGCGACGATGAAAACTTCCTCCGCGGGATCGCTCGCGACGCGGCGGGCAAGTTCCCGGCCCAGGTCGGAGATGCTCTGGCGCCAGTCGAACGGATGGAAATCGGCGTCGAATCCCTCGGCGCGCAGCGCGAGTTTCAGTTTCAAGTAAGTCGCTTGATGCACGTCGACCGCGGCGAAACGGCGCTTGTTTTCGTCGGTGAGGGCGAGCCGATGCAATCGGCCCAGCGCGATGTCGATGAAGTCGACCCAGACGACATCGCGGTCGGAGCCATTCGTTTCGGCGAGCATCGATCCGAGGATGCCGGGCAGGATCAACACGCGCGGGCCCGGATCGCGCGTGCGACGCGTGGCTTGGGCGGCGAGCGCGCGCAACTCGGCGTATTCCGTCTCGCCGAAGTAGGTTTCGAGCACGGGCGCGTGTTCGCCGGAGATGAGCGCTCGCTCGACCTCGGCGCCGGACAAGCGACGCTCCCGGGTGTCGGGAGGCGAGACGCGGAGCGACATCGCGGAAAGCAGGGTGGAATCGAGAGATTTCGGCCGTGTTCCGTTGCCGGAGGAGGAGACTGAAGCGGGCGAATGGTTTCGGCGGGTGGTTTTCGAAACCGAAGGACGGACGCGGGGCGGGGCGACTTTCGAAGACATGGAGTCGATGGCTGACGAGCGACTGACCTGAGCGGGTGGGGGGAGCGTCCGGCGGCGAGCCGACGCGCGAAAGCAAGGCCAGCGGTGTGCAATATCCCGGAGCGGAGCGCGAATTGAATATCGATGGCCTTTTCCGAATGCCCCATAAACAAATCCCCTACGTGTCATGTGATAGTGGATACGTGCCGGGCGGGCGGTGGGTGGCGAGGGACGTTCCGGGTTCGCGACGGCTTTTTCCGGGCCGGCTAAATACGCGTGCGGCCAGGTGCGGTAAGGTGGCGTTTTCCTGCACGAGCCTGCTTTCCATCGCGTTTTCCCGCGGCCGAGCCGAAGACATTGGGTCGGTGTTTTTCGGGTGAAATGCGCTGCGACGACAGGCGTCACGCTTTCTCCTTCCCCTTCATGAATCGTCCGCTGACTCGTCGTTCCTTTCTGAAATCCTCCGCCGTGCTGGCGGGTTCGATGCTCGCGTTTCCCTATGTGTCGGGGCGCAACGTGCTCGGCGCGAACAGCAAGCTGAACATCGCGGGCATCGGCATCGGCGGGAAAGGCCGCTCCGATCTCCTCAATTGCGATTCGGAAAACATCGTGGCGATTTGCGATGTGGACACGCTCGCGCTCGACAAGATGGGCGCGAACTTTCCGGCGGCGAAACGTTATTTCGATTGGCGGGTGATGTTCGACGAGATGGGAAAAAGCATCGATGCGGTGACGGTCTCGACGCCGGACCACATGCACTTCCTGCCGGCGATGCGCGCGATCAAGGAAGGGAAGCACGTGTATTGTCAGAAGCCGCTCACGCACACGATTTGGGAGGCGCGCGAGCTGACGAAGGCGGCGCGGAAGGCGGGTGTGGCGACGCAGATGGGGAATCAGGGTATTTCGCATCCGCGCGTGCGGCGGGATGCGGAATTGCTGAAAGCGGGCGTGCTCGGGGACATCGTGGAGTTTCACTGCTGGACCGACCGGCCGGGAGAATGGTGGCTGCAAGGCTTGCAGAAGCCGACCGAGTTTCCGCCGGTGCCGGACACGTTGAAATGGGACCTGTGGCTGGGCGGCGCGGCGGCGAGGCCTTATTCGCCGCTTTACGCGCCGAAAGGCTGGCGCGGGTTTTGGGATTTCGGGACCGGCGCGATCGGCGACATGGGGTGTCACCTGCTGAACACGCTCACGCTCGTGAAAGACATTCGCGATCCCGTGCGGATCGAGGGCAGCGGCGAAGGCCAGACGGAGGTGTCCGGTCCCACGAATTCGCATATCGAATGGAAGTTCCCCGCGCGCGACGGTCAGCCGGCGTGGACGATGCACTGGTATGACGGCGGGCGAAAGCCGCCGGCGGATTTGTTTCCCGGGCAGGTTTACACGAACAACGGCCAGATCGTGATCGGGACGAAGGACACGTTTTATTCGCGCGGTTACAACGGCGGCGGATTTTTCAAAAGCGGCGCGACGTATCAGGATTTTGCGCACATCCCGGAGACGTTGCCGAAAACGCAGAACTGGGATCGCAATCACAACGAGGAGTGGATCGCGGCGTGCAAGGGCGGGCCGCGAACGTATTCGAATTTCGACGTCGCGGGACCGGTGACGGAAGTCGTGTTGCTCGGCCAGGTGGCGTTGCGGGCGCAGGCGCCGATCGAGTGGAATGCGAAGCGGATGAAGGTCACCAATGTGAAATCCGCGAACAAGTTCATCCGCGCGAAATATCGGAAAGGCTGGGCCGTTTGATGAGAGGCTTGGCCAAACGGACGTGGATCGCGGCGGTGTTGGCGTTTTCGGTGGTGGGCGCGGCGGAGCCGAGCGGACGGTGGAACCTCGAAGTCGCGGGCGGCGAGATTTCGTTCCCGGGCTGGCTGGGAATCGAGCCGGACGCGGACGGAAAGTCCGTGAGGTATGTGGGCCGGGTGGGGAGTGCGCGGACGATTCGCGAGTTCGAGCTGAAGGACGGCACGTTGGAGTTCACGCGCGACGAATGGTTCGGGGCGTATGAGAAAGTGCGGCATGTGTTTCACCTCTCTGCGACGGGCGTGACGGGTGAGATCACGCGGGCGAATGGGCAGAAACTCGCGGTGACGGGCCGGCCGTCCCCGAAGCTGGACCGGGCTCCGGTGAAAACGTGGAGCGAACCGCGGGCGCTGTTCAACGGACGCGATCTGAGCGGCTGGCGGGAAGTGACGGGAGGGAAGACGCCGAAGGCCGAGTGGCAGATCGAAGGAGGCGAGTTGATTACGGTGAAAGGAACGGCGGATCTGGCGACCGAGGAGTTGTTCGAGGATTTCAGGCTGCGGCTGGAGTTCAATTGTCCGCCGAATGGGAATTCCGGCGTGTATTTGCGCGGACGATACGAAGTGCAGATCGAGGACGATTCGCCGAAGGCGCCACTGGCGAATCAGACCGGAGGCGTTTATGGCTGGGTCGGACCGGAGGCGGCGGTGCCGCGAATTCCGGGCGAGTGGCAGACGCTGGAGATTACGCTAGTCGGGCGTCGCGTGACCGTGGTGCTGAACGGGAAAACACTTTACGAGCAGCGCGAGATTCCGGCGATCACCGGTGCGGCGGTCGATGGCGACGAAGAGAAACCCGGGCCGATTTTGTTGCAGTCGAGCCACGGCAAGACCGGTGGCGCGATCCGGTTTCGGAACATCACGGTGGCGACGCCGGTGAAGCGGCACGAGTGACCCGGCGCGGCGGGCATCCGCCGGTCGCGGGTCAGCGGCGGGTCTCGGTGTGGAGGAAAGGCTGGGCGCGCCACGCGGTGGGTGAAGCGCCGGTGTGCTGGCGAAACGCGCGGGCGAACTCGTGCTGGCGCTGGTAGCCGCAGCGGTCGGCGATTTCCTTGATGCTGAGACTCGATTCGAGGAGCAGGTTTTTCGCGTGCTGCATGCGCAACCGCAGCATCATGTCGCGCGGCGAGCAGCCGAAGGCGCGTTTGAAGCCGTGGCGGAGCGAGTCGTAATTGGGCAGCGTGTGGATGCGCTCGATGTATTCGGCGGGCTGGCCGACGCTGGCGTTAACAAGATGCCAGAGCTTGACGAGGTCGGGATTGACCACGTCGGGCGTGAGCGACTCGGACACCTCTTCGCTGATCCAGCGATGAATCGAAATGAGCAGGAGCCGGAGCCAGGCGGATTCGGCCTCGGGCTGGAACGGGCGCGGGCGAATGCGCTCGTTGAGCATTTGCAGGAACATCCAGCGAAACGCTTCGGCTTGTTCGTGTTTCAACGACCAGACGCGACGCTCGGGCAGCGGTTCGCAGAAGCGCGGAAACGCCGCGAGGACCTCGGGTGGGACGGCGAAATGGACGACCCAGAAGCGCGGATTCTGTTTCGGGCCGCTCCAGCCGGCGTGGTTTTCTCCGGCTTGGTAGAGCATGAGCGTGTCGCGTTCGACGGCGCGCATGCCGGGCGGATAACCGATGGTGGCCTGGTCGTCGCTGACGAACGAGAACTCGTGAAAGGCGTGGCTGTGCCAGTCGTAGGTCGAGCACGGTTCGGCTGCGATGCAGCGCATGGAGAGAACCGAAAGTTCGGCGGGCGGGACGGAAGACATCGGAACCCGCGACGATGCGACGCGTCGGGGAGACTGCAAGCGACGCGCGGATCGCGCGCGGGCTTCGGCGTGGGTTTCAGCGGCGGGATTCATCGTCCGGTCATCCGAAGCGTGGGCCGGAAGCTGTGCGGACAAACTGGATACACGTGCAATTCGTCGCGCTCCGGAATGCGGCCTACCATGTCTTCACGGCGCCCGGGGTGGCGGCCATGATTTCGAGGCGTTGCGTGAGCTCGTCGACGAGGTCGGGGAAGTCGGTGGCGCGGTTGTAACGTTCGGACGGATCGAGATCGAGGTGGTAGAGCTCGACGACGCCGTCCTTCAGGAGGAGCTTCCACGGACCGACGCGCACGCCGTCGAGGCGCAGCGAGTTGAAGAAATAAAATTCCTCGCGCGGGGATTTTCGATCCGGGGCCGAGAGGAATTCGGTGAGGTCATAGCCGTCGGTTGGCTGGCGCGGCGGAGTGCCGGTGCCGACGGAGACCAAGGTGGCGTAGAGATCGAGGTTGGACGTCATCTCGGCGGAGGACCAGCCGCCCTCGAAATGGCCGGGCCAGTGAATGATCGCGGGGACGCGCACGCCGCCCTCGTAGGTGGAACCCTTGGCGGATCGCAACAGACCGGCGGTGCCGGCGTGCCACGGCTCGTTGCCCTGCTGGCGCATGCGAGGCGGCATGCTGCTCCACGGACCGTTGTCGCTGGTGAAGATGACGATCGTGTTGTCGGCCTGGCCGGTTTCCTCGAGCGCTTTCATGACTTCGCCGACGGACCAATCGAGTTCCTCGACGGTGTCGCCATAGAGTCCGGCGCGGGAACGACCGCGGAATTTTTCTCCGGGGTAGAGCGGCAGGTGCACCATGGAGTGCGACAGGAAGACGAAGAACGGCTCGTCGCGCGGCTCGCGGATGAAGCTCACGGCGTGCTCCGTGTAGCGGGCGGTGAGCTCGTGTTGCGGGACGGCCTCGTCGAGATTCGCCGGGCGGTCGCCGGGTTCGAGCATTTCGAAGCCGGGAGAAACCGGACGAAGAACGGGTCGGGAGCCGGCGGTCGAATCGTAGAGCCAGAGCGGGACCTTGGTGCGGACCCAAGGAAGCACCATGTCGTTGGAGTAAGGCAGGCCGAGCCAGACGTCGAAACCCTGGCCGGTGGGGAGAGCGTGGTCGGTGCCGTTGCCGAGGTGCCATTTGCCCTGCATGGCGGTGGCGTAGCCGGCGGATTTGAGCGCTTCGGCGACGGTGATCTCTGTATCCGGAATACTAGCACCGCCGCTCGGGCCGGTGCTGCCGCCGTATTTGATGCGATGATGGTATTTGCCGGTGATGAGTTGTGTGCGGGAAGGGCCGCAGGTCGGGGCGGCGTAGAACGAAGTGAGTTTCACGCCGCGACTGGCGAGCCGGTCGATGTTCGGCGTGCGGATCGAAGGATGGCCGTAGCAGCCGAGGTCGCCGTAGCCGAGATCGTCGGCGAGGATGAGGACGATGTTGGGTTTTTTCCGGCCGGCGGCCGCGAGGACGACGGCGGTGAGAAGGAGACCGAGGAAGAAGGCCGGCAGGCGTTTCATGCGTTCGAGGAGAAAAGGTGGGTGGAGAAAAACAGAATGCAGGGCGGGGAAAGCGGGCGCGACCCGGGGTGGAAGAAAACTAGCGGAAGAAAGTGCGCAGGTATTTAGCGAGAGTGGAAGAAGCTTTCGCGGGCATGGAAGCCATCCGCGGCGGTTTAGCGCGAGCGGAAAGCCATGTCGCGGCGACGGAACGCGTGCGCGGACCGCTCCTGCATCCAAATTTCGGTGACACCTTCGAAGGACGAAGGACGCGGCATTCGCCGGGGTGGAAACGGGTTCCATCGGGGCGAAAGCTTCTTCCACGCTCGCTAAATACGGCGCCGGCGCGGGGCGCTATGCTGACGTGATAGTCGAGCGACGAATTTCGCACGGAGCGGGGCCGAATTTTTCGGAGACCCGTTGCCCGCCGGCGCTCTCGCACATCTAGTCCCCCCCCATAAAATGAATCGACCGACCGAGCTACGCCTCGCGACCTTCGGGTCGCTTTTGTGCTTCCTGGCTTTCGCACCAGGAGCGTCCGCCCAAGCCAGCAACCCTTCGTCCGGCGGCACCGACGACGAGATCATCGAACTGTCGCCCTTCCGCGTGGACTCGTCGCGCGACCGCGGCTACTCGGTCGCACGCGATGTGTCCGGCAGCCGTCTCGCGACGGATCTCAAGGACATCGCCGCGCCGATCACGGTGTTCAATGCGGAGATGTTGCAGGACATCGGCGCGATCAACGTGAACGAGGCGTTGGATTTCGCGCCCAACACGACCTACCAGGAGTTCGGAATCAATAATCAGGACTTCAATCAGGTGCCGATCACGAGCCGCGGTTTGAACGGCGCGACGGTGACGCAGGATTTCTTCCCGGTGTTCGACGACCTCGATACTTACAAGGTCGACCGCATCGGTTTCGGTCGCGGACCGAACTCGATCCTGTTCGGCGTGGGCGTTCCCGGTGGAACGATCACGGCGACGACGAAGCAGGCGAATTTGAAGCGCAACGCGTTTGAAACGCAGTTTCGTTTCGACAGCGTCGGCAGCGCGCGCGGCCTGTTCGATGCGAGCTATCTCATCAAGGAAGACCGCGCGGCGATTCGCGCGGTGGTGATGCAGCAGTATCAGACCAAGCTGCCGCGTCCGCAGTATCGCAAAGACCTGCGGGTGTTTCTCACCGGCACGGTGAAGCTCGTCGATCGTCCGGGGCTGCGCACGACGCTCCGCGGCAATTACGAGCGGATCGACGGAAACGACCTGTATCCAAACGGTGGATTGCCGCGCAATGGCGTGGACAACTGGATCGCGGCCGGGCGGCCGACCTCGTCGCAGGTGCGCGCGGGCAACTCGCCGACGCGTCCGCCGGGCACGGCGAATGTCTCCTCGGGCCAGCAGCTCGTTTACATCAACGATCCGGCGAATCCGAACATCCCGATTTTGAACTGGCAGAACATGCTGCGGGCGAGCGGCACCAACGAAGCGGTGTTGGACGAGAGCATCTATCCTTACGACAAGAGCGTGAAAGGCTCGGACGGGGTGGCGCCGAAATTCATGGAGCATTACTCGGCGTTTCTCGAACAGCAGCTCGGCAAGAACTTCTTCGTCGAACTCGCGGCGTTTCACGGCGAGGAAGACCGCGACTGGCCGTTCCAGGTGGGCGGCGTGACGCTCGACGCGGATCCGAACGAATTTCTGCCGAACGGGCAGCCGAATCCGAACGTCGGAAAATATTACGTGCAATACGACGGCCGCAGCGCGTTTCGTTACAACAAGAACGACGTCTATCGCGCGACCGCGAGCTACCGGCTGGCCTTCGATGAAATCAATCCGAAGCTTGGCTGGCTCGGCTGGCACCAGATCTTCGGCCTCTACGAGCGCTACGATCGCGAGCGTCGGGAAGAGTTGATGCAGTTGGTGAACACGACGCCGCTGCCCGGTTTCCCGACGGATCTTTCGAGCACGGCGAACCGCGTGTTCATGCGCTCGTATCTCGACTACGACAAAGGCATCTGGGGTTTCGCGCCCGGCAGCCCGTCGGGCGAATACACGAGCGGCGGAGTGACCGCTCGCTCGATGCCGGTGGGCGCGCAGACGGCGTCGTTGCAGAAGTTCGAATCGACCGTGTTCGCGATGCAGAATCATTTCTGGAACAACCGCATCGTGACGACGTTTGGCTGGCGCGAGGATTTCATTCGCAGCCACTCGGTGAATGGCCAGCCGGATGCGCGCGGCCTGCGCCCGCTGGCGCGCACGTTGACGCCGCAGTATGTCGGCGAAGGCTCGTTGCGTCCCTCGAGCAAAGGCGTGGTGTTTCACGCGTTCCCGTGGTTGTCGTTCCACTACAACGAATCGAACAACTTCAGCGGACTCGCGAGCGTGCAGCGCAATGCCGACGGCCAATATTTGCCGGCGACCTCGGGCACGGGTGAGGACTACGGGTTCACGGTTCACCTGTTGAAGGACAAGCTCTCGGTGAACGTCGACTTCTACGAAACCGCGCAGCGCAATTCCGTCGGCAACGCGAATGCCGACCGCGAAATCAACCAGTTCTGGGATGCGATGGGCATGCCGGAGAAGAAGCTCGATCCCTGGCCGGCGACGAAGGACAACTTCGACGTCGCGGCGGAAGGCTGGGAGGCGACGATCATCTACAACCCGACGCCGAACTGGCGCATTTACGGCACGATCTCGAAGAGCGAGGCGAGCCAGGCGAATGTTTATCCGACGATCACGCGTTACATCCGGGACAATCTTGCCACGTGGCAGGCGGTGCCGGGCAACACGACGATTGCGGACGGACGCACCTTCGCGGAAGCGATCGAGGACATGCTCGAGTTGAACGTGCAGCGCCGCGCGCAGGAAGGCGTGCAGGAGTTCAACATGCGCAAGTGGAACGGCAGTCTCGTGACGAACTACACCTTCAGCGAAGGTTTCCTGAAAGGTTTCTCGCTGGGCGCGAGCGCGCTTTATCGCGGCGACGCGACGGTGGCGTATCCGCTCGATGCCTCGGGCAATCCGGTGAAGGACAAGCCCTATATCGAAGATGGTTACATCGTGCTGAACCTGAACTTCGCTTACGAAATGCAGCTGCGCGACCGCTACACGTGGCGCACGCAGCTCCAGCTGAACAACGCCAACGATTGGGATGGCCGCGTGCTGGTGACGCAGCGTTCGGCGACGGGCACGGTGAACAGCGCCGGTTCGCGTTATCTGCAGGGCACGACCGTGGTGCTCACGACCGGCTTGAAATTCTGAGCTGAAAAACGGTGTTGATGCAGGGAACACCGCCCGCTTTGCGGGCGGTGTTTTTGTTTATGAACAAACGTGAACGAACGGACGACGTGGTGTTGGGAATCGATGTGGGCGGCTCGGCGTTCAAAGGCGCGCCGGTCGATCTCCGAACAGGGAAGATGCTCGCGACGCCGCAGGTGGTGGAGAGCTCGGCGCCGTGTTCGCTGGAGCAGGGGATGGAAGCGGTGCGCGAGTTGGTGCGGCGATTCTCGTGGCGCGACCGAATTGGAATCGGGTTTCCCGGTGTCGTGAAACACGGATGCACGGGCGTCGTCGGACTGCTCGGGTGCGAGTGGGAGAAGCGCGATCTGGCGAAACTCGTCACGCGTGCGACGCAGTGTCCGACGCGGGCGATCAACGATGCGGATGCGGCGGGGCTCGCGGAGATGCGATTCGGCGCGGGCCGGCGGCAGCGCGGAGCGGTGTTGATGCTGACGCTGGGAACGGGGATCGGTTCGGCGCTGTTTTACGACGGCCGGCTGACGCCGAATCTCGAACTGGGCGAAATTCCCTGGCGCGGGAAAGCGATCGAGTTGTTTGCGTCGGCGCGCGTGAAGACCCAGCGCGGACTCGGCTGGCGCGAGTGGGCGGCGCGGGTGAACGTCGTGATCGGGATCGCCGAGAAGCTGACCTCGCCCGAGTTGATCATCCTCGGCGGTGGCGTCAGCGCGGATGCGGCGAAGTGGTTTCGTTATCTGGAGTCGAATGCGCCGGTGGTTCCCGCGAAGTTGCGCAATGGCGCGGGGATCGTCGGCGCGGCGCTGGCGTGGGAGACGTAGCCGGCGAACCCGGCTACTTTGCTGGCTGAAGCGAGGCGACGCGCGCGGCGATTTTCGCGGGATCGGTTTCGGCGACGAGCGCGACGGTGAACGTGAGCGGTTGCGTGAGCAGATTGGCGAGGCTGCGGTGTTCGCGACCGAAGCCGAAAACGGTCATGGCGTTTTCCATGGGCCGATACGAGACGCGCGACGCGGGGGCATCGTGTGCGATCAAGATGAGGGCGCCGCGGCCGGGGCTGATGAACGCGACCCACGGGATGTCGCGCATCGAAGCTTCCCACGTTTCGCTGAGCGGCGTGATCGTGCCGTCGGCGCGCAGGCAGAGATCGGTCGGTTCGAAACGTCCGCCCGGTGTGCCCTCGTAGAGAAACCAGTAGCCGTTGTCGTCGGGAGGAAGTTGCGTGAAACGGAGCAGTGCGCGGTCGGGGTGGATTTCCCATTCGCACGCCCAGCGGTCGTCGTTCGAACGCGAGGCGAACACCACGCGGTCGGGCGAGGAGGAGATCAAAGTGGTGCGTGACGCTTTCGGGCCGGTATGGCCGGGATGAAAGAAATTGTTGCCCGCCTGGTCGCGGCGAAAGACGGCATTGGGAATGCCGCGGTAGTGGCCGGCCGCGCCGCCGGTGGGGCGATAGGCGAGCCAGTCGCGACCGGCGGGATCGAAGAGGCTGGAGAAGCCGGCGCCCTCGAGGTGATAGACCCAGGTGGCGGTGGGTGTGGCGATGCGCCAGGCGGCCTGACCGTGGTCGGTGGTTTCCTCCAGCGTGATCGCGGCGTGCGTAAAGGAAACGTGGAGAGAAAAAAACGAGAGCGCGGCGGCGAGGAGGAAGCGCATGGGGATGAGGGGCGGATTGGTTCGGTATCCGTGTTGATCTGTGTTCATCCGTGGTGAAAGGGTTCGGAGTTTCTGAACCACGAATGGACGCGAATTCACACGAATGAACGGAGTCGGATTCGTGGTTACGGCAGGTCGGTCCAGCGGGCGTTGGCGTTCGCGGAGTCGACGGCGGCGCGGATGAATTCCATGCCGCGAAGGCCATCGTGGACCGTGGGGAAATTGTAGCTTTCGATCGGCAGCGGTTGGCCGTCGAGGTGAGCGCGGACGGCGCGAGTGAAGTCGGCGTAGATCGTGGCGAACGCTTCGAGATAGCCCTCGGGGTGGCCGGTGGGAACGCGCGTCACGCGGGCGGCGGCGGGAGAGAGATAACCGCTTGCGCGGGTGAGCGTGCGGCGTTCTTCGCCGTAGCGGAAGAACTCGAGGTAGTTGGGATTTTCCTGCGACCACTTGATCGCGCCCTTCTCGGCGTAGATGCGAAGGGTGAGCGCGTTTTCCTCGCCGGTGGCGATCTGGCTGACGGTCATCGTGCCCTTGCCGCCGCCGCGGAGGCGAAGGAGGAGGTTCACATCCTCGTCGAGCACGCGGCCCGGGAGGAAAGTGGATTTGTCGGCGCACACGGAGATCACCTCGGGGCCGATGACGTATTCGAGGAGATTGAGCGCGTGGCTGCCGCAGTCCGCGAGCGTGCCGCCGAGACCAGCCTGGGCCGGATCGACGCGCCACACGGCCTGTTTTTGGCCGTGCTGCTCGTGTGGATACGCGAGGAAGTCCTGGAGGTATTCGACGATGACCTTGCGGATCTGTCCCATGCTGCCGTCGCGAAACAGTTCGCGCGCGTGGCGCACGAGCGGGTGACCGGTGTAGTTGTGCGTGAGGCCGAAGACCAAGCCGGTGCGTTCGACGAGCGCGACGAGCTCGCGTGCTTCGGCGACGTCGAAGGTCATGGGCTTGTCGCACAGCACATGGAATCCGCGCTCGAGAAAAGCGCGGGCGACGGGAAAGTGCGCGCGGTTGGGTGTGACGATGGCGACGAAGTCGATGCGGTCGCCGGGAGCGCGCGCGGCTTCGCGTTCGGCCATTTCGTCGAAGGTTGCGTAGCAGCGCGCCGGATCGAGGTAGAGTTGGCGACCGGTTTCGGCGGTGTTGGCGGGATCGCGGGAGAAGCAGCCGGCGACGAGCTCGATCTGTTGATCGAGCGCGGCGGCCATGCGGTGCACGCCGCCGATGAAGGCGCCCTGGCCGCCGCCGACCAGGCCCATGCGGAGTTTGCGTTTCCAGCTTTCCATCGGGCTCAGTGATGGTCGTCGGACGCGTAACGCACGAACAGAACGGGACCGGGCCAGAGGACCTCGATGCCGTGGTGTTTCGTGGTGGCGAAAGTCGTGAATTGGTTGTCGCCGGCGCGGAGCGCGGTGACGGGAACGGTGAGTTCGTCGTAGCTGAGATCGTGATCGTGGCCGACGCCGCGCGCGAGGACGGTGTCGTTGAAGGTGATTTCGTCGCACTGGATGCCGTTCCAGGTGGAGAGAAGGATTTTGGCTTCGGCGATTTTGGCGACGTCGCCGGGAAGGGTGATCGTGCAGATGTCGCGGTGATTGTCGCGCGTCTGCCAGTGCGGCGGGATGTTGTGTGCGGTGAACATCTTCACGTGCGGATTGCCGCGGAATTTCTGGAGCGTGACCGGGTAGGTCATGCGGATCAGGCCGGTGTTGTCGTGGATGAACGCGGCGACCTGGATGGGATTTTCCTGCGCGGGAATCCAGCGGACGTCCCAATCGATCTGCCACGGCGCGTCGTGAGTGGTGCCCGCGTGGCGGCGGATTTGGCCGAACGCGTGATGATAATGCCAGCGGTCGTAGAGACCGTCGCCGCGCCAGTCGTAGCCGTGGTATTTGGCGACGAAGTCGACGCGATGGATCGAGCGATCGGTGGTGGTGTAGGGTTTCGCGGCGAGCGTGAGCGTGGATTGGCGGGAAAGTTTTTCGTCGCCGACGATGATGTCGCCCGCGGGCGCGCCCGGCATGTATTCGTCGTAGAAGATGCGGAAAGTGACGCCGTAAACGATGGACTGCGGCCACCACTTGCCGAGGCCGGTGCCGGATTCGCAGGTGAACTCGAAGGTGTTCTTGCCTTGCACGAGCGATTTCAACGGCACGGAGACCGTCGGGTAACGCATGGTGAGCCAGAGGTCGGACGTGCCCGGCTGGCTGCCGAGTTTGCCGGGAATGTGTTTCGGTGGCGGGATGTCGATCCATTCGCCGCCGTTGACGCGGACCTTTTGGCCGATGGTGCCGTAGTGCGATTGGAGGAGCTCGAGTTGGATCTCGGCGCTGCGCGCGCTCTTCAGGTCGCGCAGCGTGATCGTGTTGGTGGCGTTGGGCAGAAATTGTTTCGGGCGTTCGTCGGTGACGCCCGGCCACGTGATGCGCTGCCAGGGAACGGTGGTGTCGCGCCACGTGTATTCGCGGAAAATATCGCCCGGCTGGGGTTCGGCCTGCGTGAGCGGAGCGGCGAACGCGAGCAGGAGAGGGGAAAGGAAGCGGAAGAGGGAGGAGCGATTCATGGGGGAAAAACTATTCGAGTCCGAGTATCCGGCGATTGGTGACAGCGTCGCTCGCACCGCCGGCGAAGTCGTCGAAAGCCGTGGCGGTGGCTTCGATGAGGTGGGAGCGAATGAACGGCGCGCCCTCGCGAGCGCCCTGTTCGGGAGATTTGACGGCGCATTCCCATTCGAGCACGGCCCAGCCGCGGTAGCCGTGTTCGGTGAGCAAGGTGAAGACGCGTTTGAAATCGACCTGACCGTCGCCGAGAGAGCGGAAGCGGCCGGCGCGTCCGGCCCAGGATTGATAGCCGCCGTAAACGCCGCCGCGACCATCGGGGCGAAACTCGGCGTCCTTCACGTGAAAACCTTTGATGCGCGAGTGGTAGAGCCGGATGAACTCGAGGTAGTCGAGCTGTTGAAGGAGGAAGTGGCTCGGGTCGTAGTTGAGTGCGATCGCGGGGTGATCGTTCAACTCGGCGAGGAAGCGCTCGAACGTGTGGCCGTCGAAAAGATCGGAGCCGGGATGGAGTTCGTAGGCGATCGAGACGCCGAGCTCGGCGGCGAGATCGAGCACGGGACGCCAGCGGCGAGCGAGTTCGCGGAAGGCTTCGTCGACGAGACCGGCGGGACGTTGCGGCCAGGGATAAGCGAGGTGCCAGGCGAGACCGCCGGAGAGGACGGGCACGCAGCTCGTGCCGAGGCGCGCGGCGGCGCGGACGGTTTTCTGCAATTCGGCGGTGGCCCAGGCGACGCGACCGCGGTCGTCGAGGCCTTGCGGGTAAAACGGTTGGAAGGCGGTCGCGTAGGCCGGATGAATCGCCATCACCTGGCCCGCGAGCGAGGCGTTGAGCTCGGTGAGGGCGAGCTGGTGCGTGGCGAGTTTCGCGCGGAAGTCGTCGCAGTAGGCGGCGGAATCCGCCGCCTGAGCGAGGTCGATGAGGCGGGGAGATTCCCACGCGGGAAGCTGCACGCCGCGATAGCCCAGGCCCGCCGCCCAACTGCACAGCCCATCGAACGTGTCGAACGGCGGCGTGTTGCGCACGAACTGCGCGAGGAAGATGGCGGGTCCCTGGATCGAGGTCATTTCTTCGCGCGGTCGATCGCCTTGTTTTCGAGGACCCAGACCTTCGATTTGTAGAAACCGATGGAGACGATATCGAGGTCGCCGTCGCCATCGATGTCCACGGCGATGGTGCCGTCGTGGTGATCGATTTCGTCGGCAGAGCCCGAGTCGATGACGTGCTCCTTCCACTTCGTGCCGCGGCCGTCCTGATTTTCGAAGAGGATCACGCGATTCTTTTTGTCGGGATTGCGGTGTTCGCCGACGACGACATCGAGGTCGCCGTCCATGTCGAAGTCCGCGACGTCCATGCTGAAGCCCATGCCGGGAACCTTGCCGATGATGTGGCGTTTCCACGGCGCGAGCGGAAGGCCGCCCTGTTCGAACCAGACGATGTGCGAGTCGAGCTCGAGCGAGACGACGGAGTCGAGGAGACCGTCGCCGTTGATGTCGGCGAGACGGTTGCGATCGACCTCGGCCTTGGGGTTGAGGTCCTGGACGTTGCCGATGCGGTGGAGCGTCCAGCCCTTGTCGGTGTTACGGAGCCAGTGATCGCCCAGCAGGATGTCGGACGCCCAGTCGCGATCGATGTCGCCGATGGAAACCTGTTCGTTGCGGCTGAAGGACGAGAGCGTGGTGAGCTCCCATTTGCCGTCGGCGGCATTGGTGGGATAAACGAGGGCTTCGAGGCCGTTGGTGTTTTTGTGCCAGGAGAGGACGACGACGTTTGTGTTCGACAGGAGCTGGGCGGCGGCGGCGCCCTGGAGGAAGTCGCCGCTGCCCTTTGGCAGGTCGGTGCGGAGCTTGAAGTTTCCGCGGCCGTCGTTGATCGCGAGGATGAACTGGCTGCCCATGAACGCGCCCGTGGTGCCGAGGAGATCGATGTCGCCGTCGCGGTCGAAATCGTAGCTCGTGGCGAGATTGGCGAAACCGGCGCCGATGTCGTGGCGCTCCCATTTGCCGCCGGCGGTGCCGGGATTCTTGTGCCAGGCGGGACCGGTGATGATGTCGCGCAAACCGTCGCCATCGAGATCCGCGGTTTCGACGAAGATGCGCTTGGCGTCGGGCGGAAGTGCGTCGTCGACGAGGTGGCGCTGCCACTTGTTGAGCGGCAGCGGGGATTTCACGTTGCCGCGATTGAGCCAGACGACGAGGCGGGGGGCGTTGTGGCGGAAAGGCTTGGCGAGGATGTCGAGGCGGCCGTCGCCATCGAGGTCGGCGATGCGGGCTTCGTGCACGCCCTGGTCGAGGCTGACGATTTGCTTGGTGAAGTTGCCCTTGCCGTCGCTGAAGAAGACGAGGACGCGAGCGGTGGGATTGTTCACGCGGCCGGTCCAGTTGCCCATCTCGGCGCTGAAGATGTCGTCGTTGCCGTCGCCATCGATGTCGGCGACCTGCAGATTATGGCCGTGGATGACGTGATCGATGAGCGTGTGCGTGATCCATTTTCCGTCCTTCCATTCATACCAATTGAGCGGGCCGTCGAGATCGCCGTGGACGAACACGAGTTCGGGGCGGCCGCCCTTGACGAACTGGCCGGCGGCGGCGCGGGTGAAGGACATCGTCGGGTCGATCTGCTCGGCGGCGAACTGACCGCCGCCGGTGTGGCGGAACCAGAAACCGCCGCCGATGATGTCGTCGACGCCGTCGCCATCGACGTCGGCCTTCGCGAGGCCCTCGTGCGACGCGGCGCCTTCGGCCCAGGTGAAGATCTTTTCGACGGGCCAGAGACCGGCGTTGCGCGGATCGGCGGGAATTTGGAGGCGGAGCAAGGCGCGATCGGACTGGTTCCAGGAGACGAGCTCGGCTTTGCCGTCGCCGTCGAAATCGCCGAAGATCTGGTCGTGGTGATTTGGATACGCGTTGCGCTTGACGGTGCGGCGGGTCCAGCGGGTGTTGGGCTTGCCGGGATTTTCCCACCACCAGATTTCGTTGCCGCGGAAGTCGCCGCCGAAAGCGATGTCGAGATCGCCGTCGCCATCGATGTCGTGCACGGCGCCGCCGGCCTCGATGCGGACATCGTCGGGCTCGATGACCTCCTTCGTCCAGCGGCCGGCGTCGAAGCGCCAGAGCATGAGGGCGGGGCCGCTGTTGCGGCCGCCGACGATGAAGTCGGTGTCACCGTCGCCATCGACATCCAGCGCGAGGGACGCGGTCGGTTCGACGTCGAGGTGCGGCGTGGGCAGGATGCCGGCGGGAGAACTTTCGATGCGCTGCCATTGCACGGCGGCCAGCGTCGTCAGGGTGGAGCAGAGGAGGGCGGAAGCGGCGAGGCGGGGTATGTAGTGCATTTTTGGATAAAGGTTGCAGTTGGACGGGAGAGCGCCGGCGTGCTGGCGAACTAAGACGCGGGCGCGGAAAAAATGATGCTGAAAAAACGCGCTAAGAATTCGGGGTGGCGGGTGGTGTGTAGTTGCGGGGTGGAGACACGATTTCGCGCATCGCTTGCGCCAGCCGGTGGCTCTCGACCCCGTGCACGATCGCGCGCACTCCCCGGGCCACCAACTGCCCGGCGGAGGCGGTGGAAAGCGCCATGAGGCTGGCGGGTTTGTTGGCGGCGGCGCAGGCGCCGAGGATGCGGTCCACCAGCGCGATCAGATCGGGCGAGTCCATCCGGCCCGGCGTGCCGAGTTGCGCGGAAAGATCGTAAACGCCGACGTAAACGAGATCGATGCGTTCGAGCTGCAGGATGGTTTCGATTTGCCCGGCGGCTTCGAGGGTTTCGACGATCGGGATGAACCAGGCGCGCGGGGAAGAAGGAACGGGGGAGCCGTAGCGGCCGGCGCGGACAAACGGATTGAAGCCGCGCGTGCCGGCGGGCGCGTAGTCCATCATCGCGGCGGCGCGGGCAAAGTCGTCGCGGCTGGCGAGCTGGGGAAAAACGAGACCGTGCGCGCCGAGGTCGAGGCAGCGTTGCACCTCGACCTTGTCGTGGCCGCTCACGCGGACGAACGGCGCGCAGTGGTGACGTTCGCAGGCGAGGATGTCGGGCAGCAGCGTGGCGAAGTCGTAGGCGCCGTGTTCGCAATCGAGGATTTGGAAATCGAGGCCGCCCTGCGCGAGCACCTCGGTGAGCATCGGCGACGGGATAATGCGCCAGATCCCGTGCAGCGGCGCGGAGGATGAGGAGAAGTCGGTGAGGGCCGTCACGGGGTTTTCGCTTTCTTCGCGCGGGCGAGATCCTGCGCGACGTCGAGGATCCAATCTTCCTGTCCCGCCATAGCCTTGCGGCGGCCGAGCTCGACGAGGATGTCGCGCGGATCGAGGCCGAACTGTTCGCCGGCCTTGCGCGCGTGGAGGAGGAACGTGGAGTAAACGCCCGCGTAGCCGATGGTGATGGCGTCGCGATTGGGAATCGGCTGGAACGGCATCATCGGCGCGAGCACGTGCTCGGCGGCGTCGCACAATTTGAACGTGTCGAGACCGGACTCGAGACCCAGCTTGTCGAGCATGGCGGCGAGGAGCTCGGTGGGCGCGTTGCCGGAGCCGGCGCCGAGACCGCGGAGGCAGCCGTCGATTTGTGCGGCGCCGGCTTCGAGCGCGGCGAGGGAGTTTCCGAGGGCGAAGCCGAGATTGTTGTGCGCGTGAAAGCCGACCTCGCCCTTGATGGCGGTTTTCAACGCGCGCACGCGGGCGGCGGCGTCGCCGGGCAGCATCGCGCCGGCGGAATCGACGACATAGACGCCGTCGGCGCCGTAGCTCTCCATGCGTTGCGCCTGTTCGGCGAGAAACTCCGGCGGGCGCATGTGCGCCATCATGAGAAAGCCGAGCGCTTCCATGCCGAGCTCCTTGGCGAGGCCGAAGTGTTGTTGGGAGACGTCGGCCTCGGTGCATTGCGTGGCGATGCGAACGACGGTGGCGCCGCGGCGCGCGGCTTCGCGCAATTCGTTTTGCGTGCCGACGCCGGGAAGCAGGAGGACGGCGACCTGCGCGCGGGAGCAGACCTCGCGGGCGGCGGAGATCAGTTCCATTTCCGGCGTGGCGGAAAAACCGTATTGGATGGAGGAGCCGCCGAGACCGTCGCCGTGAGAGATTTCGATGACGGGCACGCCGGCTTCGTCGAGGGCGCGGGCGAGCGTGCGAACCTGTTCGACGGTGAACTGGTGTCGCATCGGGTGCGAACCGTCGCGAAGGCAGCTATCGGTGATGCGCGGGGCTTTCATCGGACGGAAGCGGAAGCGAGCAGGCGTTCGGCGAACACCTGGGCGACGCGGCAGGCGGATGCGGTCATGATGTCGAGATTGCCGGCGTAGGCGGGCAGGTAGTCGCCGGCGCCCGTGACCTCGAGCAGGAGAGTGAGCGTGCGCTGCGTGCCGGCCGGCGTGCGCACGCGGTCGAGGACGGGTTCGCCCTTGAGCCGGTAGCCCGGAACGTAGCGCTGCACCTCGGCGACGCTTTGTTCGATGGAAGCGATGACGGCGGCGGGATCGAAATCGTCGGCGGGCAACACATAGATCGTGTTGCGCATGAGAATGGGCGGCTCGGCGGGATTGAGGATGATGAGCGCTTTTGCGGATTTCGCGCCGCCGATCGATTCGAGTCCGCGGGCGGTGGTCTGGGTGAATTCGTCGATGTTCTGGCGCGTGCCCGGACCGGCGGAGCGGCTCGCGACGGTGCTGACGATTTCGGCGTAGGCGACCGGCGTGATGCGGCTGACGGCGTGAACGAGCGGGATGGTGGCCTGGCCGCCGCAGGTGATCAGGTTGACGTTATTCGCGTCGAGGTGGCTGCGAAGATTGGCGGGTGGAACAACATAGGGTCCGCACGCAGCGGGCGTGAGATCGATCGCGATTTTGCGCGCGGCGGCGAGCAAGGCGGCGTGGCCCGCGTGGGCTTTGGCGCTGGTGGCGTCGAAGACGATCTTGATGTCGCGCGCTTCGAGGATCGCATCGATGCCGCGATCGCTGGTGGGCACGCCCAGCGCGCGGGCGCGGGCGAGGCCATCGGAGGCGGGGTCGATGCCGGCGAACAGCGCGAGCTCGAGGTGGCCTGGATCGCGCAGCAATTTGAACATCAGGTCGGAGCCGATGTTGCCGGTGCCGAGGATGGCGGCCTTGATGCGCGGAGACGTCATGGGCGTTGTCAGCGTTTTTTGGATACGCGAGCGGTGTTGCGTTTGGCGGCTTGCTCGAGATTGCCGAGCGGGATGCGGCCCTGGACGGACCAGCCGCCGTCGACGTAGAAGACCTGTCCGGTCATGTAGCTGGATTCGTCCGAGGCGAGGAACAGCGCGGGGCCGATCATCTCGTCGGGTTCGCCTGTGCGGCCAAGCGGGACGACGCTGCCCCAGACCTCGCGGTAGGCCGGATCGTCGCGGAGGTTGCGGTCCACGTTGATCGGACCGGGAGCGAAGGTGTTGACGCGGATGTTTTCGGGCGCGAGTTCGACGGCGAGCTGCTTGGTGAGCCCGTGGAGGCCGGCCTTGCTCGTGGCGTAGGCGACGAGGTTTTTCACGCCGAGCGCGGCGCAGTTCGTCGAGACGTTGACGATCGTGCCGCCGCCGGATTCGCGCATCCAGCGCGCGGCGGCGAGGGAGCAGAAGAAGGTGCCCTTGAGGTTGGTGTCGAGGACGGTGTCCCACTGTGCTTCGGTGGTATCGAACAGCGGCGACCAACCGGTGAGGCCGGCGTTGTTGATGAGGACGTCGAGCCGGGAGAATTCCTTCCTCGCGCGAGCGAACATGCGATCGATGTCGCGCGTGCGGGCGAGGTCGGCTTTCACGGCGAGCGCGCGGCGACCGAGCGCGCGGATGGTGGCGACGGTTCGGTCGGCGCCGTCGCGATCGGTGTGGTAGTTGACGATGACATCGGCGCCCTCGCGGGCGCAGCCGAGTGCGAGAGCGTGGCCGATGCCCTTGCTGGCGCCGGTGACGAGGACGGTTTTGTGAGAGAGTCGGGACGCGTTCATGGGAGGAGGATCACCTTGGCGGCGATCTTGCGTTCGAACAGGTCGAAACCCTCGCGCCATTGCGCAAGCGGGAGGCGATGCGTGACGATGCGGCTGGGGCGCAAACCCTGGGCGAGAAGCCGCATCGTGCGCTCCCACGTCGCTTCGGTGTAGCCGACGGAGCCGGTGACCTCGAGCTGTTTGAAGCCGATGCGGTCGAACGGCACGGTGATGTCGCCGCCGAAGTGACCGATCTGCACGTAGCGCCCGAGCGGGCGGAGCGCGTCGAGACAAGTGCGCGCGGACGGGGCGGCGCCGGCGGCTTCGAAGACGACATCGACGCCGTGCGGTCCGGCGATGGAATGAACGGCGTCGAGGATGTTTTCCTTTTGGACATCGACGACGCGAATGGCGCCGAGCTCGCGGGCGAGCGCGAGCCGGGTGCTGTCGGCGGTGGTGCCGGCGACGATCGTTTTGACGCCGAGGTGGGCGAGCACCATGAGGCAGAGCAGGCCGATGGGGCCGGGGCCGGAAACGAGCGCGACGTCGCCCGCGCAAACGTGAGTTTGTTCGCCCACGGCGTGAACGGCGACGGCGAGCGGTTCGACCAGGGCGCCCTCCTCGTCGGGCAGCGAGTCGTCGAGACGGAAAAGCTGGTCGGGTCGGACGATCGCGTGGCGGGCGAAACCGCCATGCACGCCGTGCCCCATGCCGCGGCGCCGGCTGCTGAGGATGAAGTTGCCGGAGCGCACGAAAGGATCGGCGCGATCGATGAGCGCGGTGGCGCCGAGCACCGCATAGCGGGCGGTCGGATCGGTCGTGCCGCGGACATCGGCGCCCTCCTCGATGACGCGGGCGACGAATTCGTGGCCGAGGATCACCGGAGGGAAGTTGCGGAACGTGTCGTGGTAAACGTGCACGTCGGTGCCGCAGATGCCGCACGCGAGGATTTCGAGTTTGACCTGATCGGGGGCGGGCACGGGTTCGGGCATGTCGACCAGTTCGACGTTGCCGATGCCGGGCTTGGTTTTGACGAGAGCTTTCATCAAGAGAGAGGGCGGAGGGCGTCCAGGGCGGCGGCGGCGATGTCGCGCGCGCGCAGGCCGTATTTGTCGAGCAACTCGGCGGCGTGTCCTGATTCTCCGAATACATCGCGGACGCCGACGCGGCGAAGGATGGTCGGATGGACTTCGCCGAGCGTGGAGGCGACGGCTTCGCCGAGGCCGCCGATGATCGAATGTTCCTCGGCGGTGACGATGGCGCGGGTGGAGCGGGCGGCGTCGAGGATCGCGGCGCGATCGAGCGGCTTGACGGTGGGGAAATGAATCACCCGCGCGGATACGCCGACGGCGGCGAGCTCATCGGCGGCGGCGAGTCCTTCGGACACCATGATGCCCGTCGTGAGAATCGAGACGTCGCGGCCCTCCCGGAGAAGCTTGGCGCGGCCGATTTCGAAGGAGCCGTGGATTTCGGGCACGACCGGATAGCTGTCGCGGCCGAAGCGCAGATAGACGGGTCCGGGCATGCGCGCGGCGGCGTGCGTGGCGAGACGGGCTTCCTCGTAGTCGCCGGGCACGAGGACGGTGAGATTCGGCATCGCGCGGGCGATGGCGATGTCCTCGTTGGTTTGGTGCGAAGCGCCGTCGCCGCCGGTGGTGATGCCGCAGTGGGTGGCGCCGATCTTCACGTTGACGCGCGGGTAGCAGATCGACGCGCGAAGCTGGTCGCCGGCGCGGCAGGTGACGAAGACGCCGAAGGTGGAGGCGAACGGAAGGAAGCCTTCGAGGGCGAGGCCGGCGGAGACGGAGAGGAGGTTTTGTTCGGCGGCGCCGCAGTTGAAGAAGCGATCGGGGAATTGTTTTTCGAAGTCGCACGTCTTCGTGGCCTTCGCGACATCGGCGTCGAGGACGACGAGTTCGGGCGTGGTGGCGGCGAGCTCGATGAGGGCGTCGACGTAGCCCTGGCGGGTTTGCTTGAGCGGGCGGGTCATGCGATTTCTTGGAGCGCGCGTTGCAGTTCGTCGGTGGTGGGCGGCGTGCCGTGCCAGGAGGCGACGTTTTCCATGAAGGAAACGCCGCGGCCCTTGATGGTGTTGGCGACGATCATGGACGGCTGGTCGGGGCGCGCCTTGGCGGCGGCGACGGCGTCGACGATGGCGTCGTAGTCGTGGCCATCGATCTCCTGCGTGTGCCAGCCGAAGGCGGCCCATTTTTCGGGCAGCGGATCGAGCGGCATGACATCCTCGGTGTTGCCGTCGGTTTGAAGGCGGTTGCGATCGGTGAACGCGATCAGGTTTCCGAGCCGGTATTTGCTCGCGAACATCGCGGCTTCCCAAATCTGGCCCTCCTGCGATTCGCCGTCGCCGCAGATCACGTAGTAGGTTTCGGGCGAGTGGCGGAGCCGGGCGCCGAGCGCCATGCCGCACGCGGTGGAAAGTCCGAGGCCGAGCGTGCCGGTGGACGCGTCGATGCCGGGCGTCTTGGGCTGATACGGATGGCCTTGGAGATGCGAGCCGGGGCGGCGAAAGGTTTCGAGATCGGAGGCGGGGAAATAGCCGGCTTCGGCGAGCGCGGCGTAGATGACTGGGGTGCAATGACCCTTCGAGAGAACGAAACGGTCGCGCTCGGCCCAGTCGGGCTGCGCGGGATCGTGGCGCATCAAATGAAAATAGAGCGCGGTGACGAGCTCGGTGGCGCCGAGGCTGCCGCCGATGTGGCCGGAGTTGGCGCGATGCACCATTGCGACGATCTGGCGGCGGATGGATTTGGCGCGGGCGCGCAAAGATTCGAGAGTCGAACGATCGAGCATGGGCGGGTTAGCAGATGGCGACGGCGCGGATGGGGGATCCGTCGCGGCCCTGAAGCGGAAGCGGGAAGGCGGAAAAGACGAAGGTGTCGGGCAGCGCGTCGAGATTCGCGAGGCTCTCGACCACGACGATCTCGGTGTCGGCGGCGAGCAGCACGTGATGAAGCTCGAGCCATTGTTTGCCCGGCGTGGGCAGGTCCATTCCGAGCAGGCGAATGCGGCGGGATGCGAGGTAGCGCGCGGCGTCGACGGTGAAGGAAGGAAAACGGTCGAAGAAATCGGGAGCGCCGAAACGGCGATGCCAGCCGGTGTTGACGATCACGCGGGCGCCGGGCGTGAAGAGGCGCTCGTGCGGGCGAAGATCGTCGACGGTGATTTCACCGTCGGCCGGTTTCGGGATCGAGAGGCGGACGGCGGGGCCGTAGAACCACTCGAGCGGCATTTGATCGAGCGTGCGGCCGTCGTCGAAAAAATGATACATCGCGTCGAGATGCGTGCCCTGGTGGGAGCCGATGAGGACGTGAGTGGTGTTGAACTGGTGGGTGGCGATCCGCGCGTGGGGGATGATGGCGAGCTTGGGATCGTTGGGGAACGTCGGTGCGCCATGCACGAGCGGATGCGTGAGGTCGATGAGACGCGGCGGCGCGGCGGAATCTGGCGGTGGGTGGGGCAAGGCCACACGTTAGCAGAGCGGCGGCGGGACGGCTTTAGCCCGCTCGGAAGAAGGTTTCGCGTCGGTGGAACGAAGCGGGAGGCGCGGAGGAGAATGTCGGGCGGGTGCGCGGGCACAGCGAGATGTGTCGGGGTTCGCGCGGACTAGAGCGTTTTCATAAAAACTATAGCCTTTCAGATGAACCACAGAGGCACAGAGGCACGGAGAGATCCGGTGACCTTCCTCGGTGTGCTCGGTGCCTTCGTGGTTCAAATCGGGTTCTCCGATTCGGCCAACGGCTATGACATTATTTAATATACTATATCTGTCGCGTAAGGCGAAACGCTCACGCGTTCCGCTACGAGTGGGGCGGGGCGATGGAAAGCGCGGTGAGGGCACCGCGCCTCCAGTGGGTGTGCGGCGTAAGGCGAAACGCTCACGCGTTCCGCTACGAGTGGGGCGGGAGCGACGGAAAGCGCGGTGAGGGCACCGCGCCTCCATTGGGTGTGTGGCGTAAGGCGAAACGCTCACGCGTTCCGCTACGAGTGGGGGCGGGAGCGACGGAAAGCGCGGTGAGGGCACCGCGCCTCCATTGGGTGTGGGGCGTAAGGCGAAACGCTCATGCGTTTCGCCATGTGGCGCTGGTGAGACGGCTCAGGCCTGCCAGCGCTGGAAGGCTTCGATGGCTTCGTAGTTGGCGAGGCCGAGATCGTCGTAGAGGGCGCCGAGGGTGCGGTTGTGTTGTTCCGCTTGCTGCCAGGGTTCGCGCAGGCCGAAAGAGACGGGAGTTTGGCTGCGCTGACTCTTGTGATGATAGATCGCCTGCGATTTTTGTGCGAGCTCGCGCGGGCTGAGCGGGACGGCCATGTCGATTTCGGCGGCGTCCCAGACGGTCTCGACGCCGCGATAAAGCCAGACGCGGCAATCGGCGAACCACGATTCGGTGGCGACGGTTTCGAGCACGCGCCGGACGAGTTGGAAGCAGACGGCGGTGATGGAGGAAGGATCGTCGCGATCGCCCGTGACGAAGATCTGGTGCGGCGCGATTTCGCGGGTGACGGCGAGGAGCGCGGCGAAGTCGGTGTCGTCGGGAGAGAAGGCGCGGTAGCGTCCGCGTTCGTAGAAACCGAGATCGAGGAAGCGTATTTTTTCGTTGGGCAGGCCGCAGCCGTGAAGGGACGCGCGCGCTTCGTTGCGGCGGACGCGGGATTTCAGGCGGCGGACGAGGGGTGTGTCGGGTTCGAAACCGGTCTTGGCGAGAAGCTGCGCGCGGGCTTCGGCGGCGAAACTGGCGGCGGCGGACGTGGGCGAGTCGATGGAGCCGGCGAGGTCGTTGATGAGATCGGCGGCGGCGATCGCTTCGTCGTCGGGGATGGCGAGATTGCCGGACGTTTGGAAGACGACGGTGACGTCGTGTCCTTGTTCGACCAGCCGGCGCAACGTGCCGCCCATGCCGAGGACGTCGTGCGAAGGCTCGGGGCTGAAGACGAGGACGCGTTTGGGAAAAGGCGTGGCGCGCTCGGGGCGGTTCGAATCGTCGGCGTTGGGTTTTCCGCCGGGCCAGCCGGTGATGGTGTGCTGGAGTTCGTTGAAGATGCGGATGTTCAGGCCGTAGGCGGGCCCCTGTTCGGTGAGCAGGTCGGCCATGCCGTTTTCGCTGTAGTCCTCGTCGAGCAGTTTGAGCACCGGCTTTTTGACGTGGCGGGAAAGCCACACGACGGCGCGACGCGTGAGCGAAGGGGTCCAGGTGACCGGGCTGACCAGCCACGGATGACGAAAACGCGTGAGGGCGCCGGCGGCGGCGTGGTCGACGTGGAACGTGACGGCGGAGTGGAGTTGGAGAAAACTCGCGGGCAGCGATTCGACGACGGGACCCTCGACGGCCTGGGCCAGGACGCCGGCTTTCGCTTCGCCCCAGGCGAGCAGGACGATGCGGCGCGCGGCGAGGATGGTGCCGACGCCCATGGTGATGGCGTGACGCGGGACGTTGGTTTCGCCCAGAAAATCGCGCGCGGCGTCGCGGCGCGTCAGGCTGTCGAGGGTGATGAGCCGCGTGCGGGAATCGCGGGCGGAGCCGGGCTCGTTGAAACCGATGTGGCCGGAGCGGCCGATGCCGAGGATCTGGAGATCGATACCGCCGGCAGCGCGGATTTTTTCCTCGTAGCGCTGGCACCAGGCGAAGACCTCGGCGCGCGGCACGGTGCCGTCGGGGATGTGGGTGTTTTCGCGCGGGATGTCGATGTGATCGAACAACTGCGCCGCCATGAATCGCCGGTAGCTCTCGGGATGCGTGGGCGGGAGGCCGTAGTATTCGTCGAGATTGAACGTGATGACGTGGCGAAAACTGAGGCCTTCTTCGCGGTGGAGCCGGATCAACTCGCGATAGAGGCGGACCGGGGTGGAGCCGGTGGCGAGACCGAGAACGGTGGGGCGGTTGGCGGCGTCGTTTTGGCGGATGAGCGTGGCGATCTCGGCGGCAACCTGGCGGCAGGCATCGTCGGCGGAGGCGTGGATGCGCGTCGGGATGCGTTCGCGTTGTTCGTTTTCGGATACAGGAGCGTGCATGCGAACGAGAGAAACGAGGCTATGAAGCGGGCTGGGCGCCGCGAGCTTTGGCGTCGAGTTCGGGCGTGGGCCGGAACGCGACGAGCAGGAGGAGAGCGGCGGCGATGGCCATGCCGCTCGGGACGAGGAAGAGCCGTTGGTAATCGATGCCGGCCTCGGTGGTCATTTGCGCCATCAACGGAACGAAGAGCCATTTGGCGGCGAGGTCGCCGATGCCGATGACGAGAAGATTGAAGAGACCCTGCGCGCTCGTGCGCATGTCGTTGGGGAAGGCGGCATCGATGAAGATGTAGAGCGTGGCGAAGAAGAACGCGTAGCAGATGCCGTGGAGCAGTTGCACGGCGACCATGGCGCTCAGGTAGTCGCTGAAGAACGCGAACACCAGGAAGCGGACGGCGTGGCCGAGGACGCCGATGGTGAGGGTCCATTTCCAGCCGAGGCGGCGGAGGAAGTATCCGAGGATCAGCATCGTGAGCATTTCGGCGACCTGGCCGAGACTCATCACGGGCATGATGTGTTCGGGCTTGATGCCGACGGCCCCGAGAAATCCGCCGGCCATGAGGAAATAGCCGTTGTGGATGATCGAGTCGATGAACGTGACGACGAAGAGGACGAGAAGGAAAGGCGTGCGGATCAGGACGCGGAAACCCTCGCGCCAGGCGAGCGGCGCGACGGCTTTCGTGGCGGGCTTGGGCGGTGTGTGGGGAAGGGTGAGGCTGAAGGCGGCGAGCACGATACCCGCGCCGCCGGCGACGAGGAAGATGTAGCTGAGCGCGCGTTGGAGCGCTTCGCCCTCGACATCCTGCAGCGCGAAATACAGCGGCCACGAAGCGAGGATCCAGCCGACGGTGCCGCCGAGGCGGACGCGTCCGAATTCGCGGGTGGCGTCTTTCAGGTGGGAAAACGCGAGTGAGTTGGCGACGGAGATGGTCGGGACGTAGCAGATCGAGTGGATGACCATCAGCGTGAAGAACGGGAGGAAGTCGCGCGTGAAGAACATGCCGATCATCGCGAGACCGCCGATGAGATGGCTGCCGGCCATGAAGCGCTCGGCGGCGAAGGTGCGGTCGACAAATTGATTGCCGAAGAAGATGGCGACGATGGAGGCGATCGCGAACGTGCTGCCGACGAGCGCGATTTGGGTGCCGGTGAAGCCGAGCCCGCCCATGTAAGTCCAGATCAGCGGGAGCCACGCGCCCCAGATGAAGAACTCGAGGAGCATCATGCCGAAGAGACGCGGGGCGACGGAGCGGGGAGGGGTCATGGGGAAAAGCTGAAAAACTGGAATGCTGAAATGCTGAAGGAATGAAGGGCTGAGGGCGGACGGTTGATCAACAAGCCGACGAGGATGTCGGGTTCCACTTTCCTTGGGCGACGGCGGGGATGAAGGTGTCGAGGCCGGGAGGATTCCAGGGCAATGTGCGTTCCTGCTCGGCGCTCATGTAGGCGGTCATGAGCAGCTTCACGACCTCGAGCCCGTCGTGGAAGTTGAGCTCGGGCTGTTTTCCCTGGAGGAAGCAGCGGGTGAAGTAACGGTTCTCGTTTTCGTAGCCGTATTCGGCGGCTTCGTTGCCGACGATGGGCATGAGGCCTTGTTCGGCGTTTTGCTTTTCGACGAGATCCTCGCCGGCGGCGCCGATGACGCGGCGGCTGAGGAAGAGCTTCGAACTCGTGTCGAGTGAGTTGTAGGCGAACGTGTATTCGGGTCCGAGCAATTCGGAGCTGAGACGCAGGCCGGCGCCGACATAGCTCCACGACGTGGTGGTTTCGGCGATGAGCGGGCGGCCGGATTCGTCGGCGTATTCGACGGTGGCGCGGGCGAAGTCTTCGGACGGACGCGTGAGGTAATCGACGTCGGCGCCCATGGTTTCCTTGAGCACGCGGGCGTAGTCGAGGCGCGACCATTTGAGGCTGTGGATGTGGCCGGTGACTTTGACGGGGCGGATGCTGTTGCGCGGGGCGCCGGGTTTGGTGAGGAGGAAGCGGGTGACCTCGACGCTGTGGCACATCATGTCGTTGAGCACGCCGCCGCCCTGATGCTGGCCCTGCCAGAACCACGGCTTGTGCGGGCCGCTGTGTTCTTCGGCGGAACGGGCGAGATACGGACGACCGGTGGCGGCGGCGCCGCGGCCCCAGGCGAGCTCGCGACCGCGAACGATGGCGGGAACGAAAAGCTGGTCCTCGAGATAGCCGTGAAGGACGCCGGATTTTTCGATGAGTTCGACGCAGCGTTTGGCTTCGGCGACGTTGCGCGCGAGGGGTTTTTCGCAAGCGATGGCCTTGAGCGAGCCCTTGCCGGATTCGAGGGCGGCGACGATTTCCTCGAGGTTTTCGACGCGGCGGTGATTGGGGCCGCAGATCCAGAGGGCGTCGATGGACGGATCGGCGACCATCTCGGTGATCGACGCGTAGGCCTTTGTGTCGCCGATGCCGAGGGAGCGCGCGTAGGCGGCGGTCTCGGCGGCGTTGGCGGCGTTGGGGCTCCAGATGCCGCGGATGTCGGCATCGCGCACGGCAACAAAGGATTGAAGATGGAATTTTGTGATGAAGCCGCTGCCGATAAAGCCGATGCCGAGGGGTTTGTTCATGGGGGAAATCGAAGGATTTTTGGTGCCGCTACACAGCGCGGAACTGCGCAAAGAGGCGAGTCCGATCCATGATAAACAAGATCCGGGCGGCGGGCTTTAGCCGTGCTGGAAGAAGAGTTCGCGCCGGTGGAAGCGAGGGGGCGGGGCGAGGGACTACGGGACTACGGACAACGGGACAACGGGACCACGGACAACGGGACCACGGACAACGGACAACGGACTACGGACAACGGGACCACGGGGCTGCGGACGAACTCGGAACTCCTGTGAAGTTAAACCGCGAAGGGGCGCGAAGGGACGCGAAGAAACAGACGCTTCACGTGGAGATTCGAGGCGCGTGACGTTTGGGTATCTGTGTCCATTCGTGTCCATTCGTGGTTAAATACCTGGATTGAACGGAAGAGAGCGAAGGGAGAGGGGTGAATTCGAAATTTGGTTTACCACGGATGGACGCGGATAAACACGGATGCAGGTGGCTGCTGGGGCTTTTGCGCGTTCTGCGACTTTTTTCGGCTATACTATTCTATATAAACGATGTGATTAGCCATCATCCAGGTTCTTGGGATTCGGATCTTTGTTATCTTCGTTTCCTTATGTAAAAAGTCGGCTGGTTGGAAATTGAACAGAAGAGAACGAAGAGAACGAAGGGAGGGGGGCTGATGCAGATGGGGAACCGCGAAGGAACGCGAAGGCGATGGGGCGGTGGAGCGGTGAAAGTGAGAGTGAAAGTGAAGGAGACGGGTTAGAATCGGAGGGAGCACGAGCACGATTACGATCAGGAGCACGGGGTGATTTGTTTAAACCGCGACGGAGCACGACAGTGCGTAGATGGTCGCACCGAAGGTGCGGCCCGGAGCGTAGCGGAGGGTGACTGACGCCGGGTGCCCTTCCGGGCGGCGGAAGGAGCAAGGGACGCGAACAGGGACGGCGGAAATGCGGGGTGAGAAAAGTTATACGATCTCTTTGGATTGAACCACGAAGGCACGGAGACACGGAGAACGAGGGAGGCTCCGGAAGTGGGTGGCGGAGGTGGAGTGGTGGGGCGGTGGGACCACGGACTACGGGACCACGGACAACGGACTGCGGGCCAACGGGGCGACGGACCGCGGGGCTAGGGACGAACTCGGAACTCCTGTGAAGTTAAACCGCGAAGGGGCGCGAAGGGACGCGAAGAAACAGACGCTTCACGTGGAGATTCGAGGCGCGTGACGTTCGGGTATCTGTGTCCATTCGTGTCCATCTGTGGTTCAATACCTGGATTGAACGGAAGAGAGCGAAGGGAGAGGGGCGAACTCGAACTTTGGTTTACCACGGATGGACGCGGATAAACACGGATGCAGAGCTATTGGGGCTTTTTGCGCGTTCTGCGAATTTTTGCGGCTATATCAGTATATCTAGTCGGAATTATAGGAAGCGGCCGCGAAATATGCGAAAAGGCGCCGAGGCGCGGGACTCGTGAAGAGGAGGAACCACGAAGAGACACGAAGGGGCGCGAAGGGCCGTAACGGGCGGGCGCGCTGCGCCGAGTTTAGAGTTCTGGGTTTAGGGTTTAGAGTTGGGGGCCGGGGTTCTTGATTGAGTGCGGGGCGAGTCGTCGCACGCGGAGATTCGAGGTGGGGAGGTCCGGTGATTCGTGTTCATTCGTGTCCATTCGTGGTTGTAGAAATCTGGGACGACAGGACGTTAACGCGGGCGGACGACGAGTTGTTCTACAATCGCGTGCGGAGGGAGGGTCACGGCGAGCCAGACGCAGGCGGCGACGTCGTCGGGTTGCAGCATGGCGGCGCGCGCTTCGGGCGGGGGAGGGCGCGGGCGGCGGTCGAGCAGCGGAGTATCGACGTCGCCGGGGAAAATGGAGCAGGCGCGAATGCCGTGGGCGCGTTCCTCGGCGTTGAGCGATTGCGTGAGGCCGGTGAGGCCGAATTTCGAAGCGACGTAAGCGACGCCGGACTTGGCGCTGGCTTGGAGGCCGGCTTCGGAGTTGATGTTGACGACGGTGCCGGCGCCTTGCGCGCGGAAATGAGGCAGGAATGCCTGCACGCAATAAACGGCGCCGTCGAGATTGGCGGCGAGGACGGCGCGGTAATCCGCATGCGAAAGCTCGCTCCAGCTGCGGCGCGGGATGTTGGTGCCGGCGGCGTTGACGAGCGCGTCGACGCGCCCGAAGCGGGCGAGAACGGCGCGAGCCATGGCGTCGACCGCGGACGGCTCGGCGATATCGCAGGAAAACGGCGCAGCGCGTTCGGCGGCGGATCCGGCGAGCGCCGCGGTTTCGGCGAGGGCGTCGAGACGGCGGCCAACGAGTGCGACCTGCCAGCCGGCGGAGAGAAAACGCAGGGCGACGGCGCGGCCGATGCCGGAACCGGCGCCGGTGACAACGAGGGTGGCGGGGGAACTCATGGGTGCGCGGGCAACAAGGTTCACCGAGGATGACGCAAAGGCGCGGCGCGCGTCTTTAGCGGGAACGGAAAATCACGAAGCATGAGCGGAAGGTTCGCTGCGGAGATGCAGTGAACACCCGGGTATGCCATCGGTTTTGTTGCGTGCCTTTGTGCGTCGGGGTTCGCCAGATGACTTCCGTTTCAATGAAAAGCGGCAGCGCGCTTACGGGGATTTCAGCCACTCTTTCGCGGACGCGATTCCGGCCATGAAGTGGTAGCAGAGCAGACGCAGGCCGAGTCGGCCCATGATGCGGAGCATGTTTTGGCAGCGCTCGATGTCTTTGTTGCGTCCCCACAACGCGCGTAGGCCGCGTCGTCCGACCGCTCCGGCCCGAGGTAGCGAAGATCGTTCAGCACCTTGACCTCGGCGGCGTGAGCGGCGCTGGTGAGGAAAACGAGCGCGGCGAGGATCAGCATGCGACCGGTCGGGAACCGTCGGGGAGTTGGGGCAGGGGTCATGAGGAGGGCGGGTTGAAGAGGTTGAGATGCGGGGCGGCCGTGAATCACGGCAGCGCACCGTGGAGGACTTCAACGGGGTGCAGCGCACGCCGCGCGGTGGCGTCCTTGATTTGATGGCGGCAACTCGTGCCGGGCGCGGCGATGATCACATCGTCCGGAGCGCGGCGGACGGCGGGCAGGAGGACGAGTTCGCCGATTTGATTCGAGAGCTCGAAATGCTCGCTCTCGTAGCCGAACGAACCGGCCATGCCGCAGCAGCCGGAAGGGATGACCTCGACTTTGTGGCCCCGCGGAAGCTCGAGCATCTTCACGGTCGGCGCGAGCGAGGAGAGCGCCTTTTGATGGCAGTGGCCGTGCAGCTTGATCGTCTGCGGGCGAGCGACGAATGCTTCCGGACGGATGCGGCCGCGATCGATTTCGCGACCGAGAAATTCGTCGATCAGCAGGGCGTTTTTCGCGAGCGAACGGGCCGCGGCTTTGAGGTGTGGCGGCATCAAGTCCGGATACTCGTCGCGAAACGACAGGATCGCCGAAGGCTCGATGCCGAGCAGCGGCGCGTCGGCGGTGATGACGTTTTGCAGGAGCTCGACATTGCGGATCGCGAGCTTCTGCGCGGCGCGCACGAGACCTTTTGAGAAATGAGCGCGACCGCTCTCCGCATGCGCGGGAATGACGACCTCGTAGCCGAGGCGGTTGAGCAGCTCGATGGCTTTGATGCCGATCGCGGTGTCGTTGTAGTTCGTGAACTCGTCGCAGAAAAGATGAACGCGGCCGTTCGGATAATCGAGGGTGGCGGGATTCGCGTGCTTGCGATGCCAGGCGGCGAGCGTGGTCGAATGCAACGCGGGCAGACTGCGCGCGGCGGCGAAGCCGAATTGTTTTTTGAACCAGCGCGAAATGGTGGGCGACGCGATGAATCGATTGTAGAGCGCAGGAGCGAACGCGGCCAGGCGCATCGAGCGCGTGAAGTTGGCGATGAGCCGCGAACGCAGCGGAACGCCATGCGCGTCGTAGTAGTGCTGCTGCCATTCGGTCTTCAGGCGGGCGACGTCCACGCTGGAAGGACATTCGGCTTTGCAGCCCTTGCACGACAGGCAGAGATCCATCACGGCCTTCACCTCTTCGCTGTCCCAGGGATTGGTGACTTCGCGCGGATGGGTGAGCACGTGGCGCAGCATGTTGGCGCGGGCGCGGGTGGTGTCCTTTTCGTTGCGCGTGGCCATGTAGCTCGGGCACATGGTGCCGCCCGCGAGGTGAAGTTTCCGGCAGTCGCCGACGCCGGTGCAGGCCTCGGCGGCGCGCAGCACGCCTTGCGTGGCGCTGAAGTCGAAGATCGTTTTGTGGTCCTGCGTCGCGTGCCCCGGCGAATGGCGGAGCGAGGTGTCCATCGGCGGCGTGTCGATGATTTTGCCGGGATTGAAAATCGTGAACGGATCGAAGGTTTCCTTCACGCGGCGCATCATCGCGTAGCAATCGGGTCCGACCATGAACGGAATGAATTCGCCGCGCAGACGACCGTCGCCGTGTTCGCCGGAGAGCGAGCCCCGGTATTTTTTCACGAGCGCAGCGACGTCGGTGGCGATGTCGCGAAACATTTTCAGGCCCGCGGGCGTTTTCAGATCGAAGAGCGGGCGCGTGTGCAGTTCGCCGGCGCCGGCGTGCGCGTAGTAAACGGACGCGATGCCGTATTTGTCGCGCATGAGGGCGTCGAACTCGGCGATGTAGTCGGGCAGATCTTCGACGGCGACGGCGGTGTCCTCGACGACCTCGCGCGGTTTGGCGTCGCCGACGACATTGTTCATCAAGCCCTGGCCGGCGCGCCGGAGTTCCCAGACCTTGTTGGAGTCCTCGCCCCACAAGACGGGAAACGCATAGCCGAGGCCGGCGGCGCGGAGCTCGTTTTCGAGTGCGCGCATCTCGGCCTCGATGACGGCGCGCTCGGCGTGGCGGAGCTCGACGACGAGCACGGCGCCCGGATCGCCGACGACGAAGAAACGATTCTTGGCCTGCTCGAGATTGGCTTTGGTGCACTCGAGGATGTGGCGATCGATCAACTCGCAGCCGAACGGCCGGTGCTGCATTGCGATCAGCGTGGCTTTGAGCGAGTCGTGGACGGTGGCGAAATGCGCGCACATCAGCGCGCCCGGCGGAGGGAGCGGTTCGCAGTTGAGCTCGAATTCGACGCCGAGGAAGAGCGTGCCCTCGGAGCCGGCGATGAGCTGGCAAAGGTTGAACGGTTTTTCGGAAGACGGATCGAACACCTGGCACTCCATCAGCCGATCGAGCGCGTAACCGGTGTTGCGGCGCGTGACGGACGGCTTCGGGTAGTTGTCGCGGATCAGCGCGCGATTTTTCGGATCGGAGAGGAGATCGCGGACGAAACGATAGATGCGCGCTTCGAGCGAGTGGGCCGGGCCGGCGCATTTTGCGGCAAACTCCTCGGGCGAGAGCGGGCCGAACGTGACTTCGGAACCGTCGCTCAGAAAGCCGCGGGCGGACACGAGGTGTTCGCGCGCGGTGCCGTAAACGATCGAGTTCGCGCCGCAGGAGTTGTTGCCGACCATGCCGCCGATCATCGCGCGATTGGCGGTGGAGGTTTCCGGGGTGAAAAACAGTCCGTGCGGCTGGAGGTGGTGATTGAGCTCGTTGCGCACGACGCCGGGTTGCACGTGCGCGCGGCGGCGCGCCGGATCGAAGCGCACGATCCGATTCAGGTGGCGGCCGACGTCGACGACGATGCCTCCGCCGACGACCTGGCCGGCGAGCGACGTGCCGGCGGTGCGGGGAATCAGGCCGACGCGATGATGATTCGCGAACGTGATGAGCTCACGCAAATCGGCTTCGGTTTGGGGAAGCGCGACGGCGAGCGGCAGCTCCTGATACTCCGAGGCGTCGGTCGCATACAGCGTGCGCATCGCATGATCGAAGTGGAGCGCGCCCGAGAGGCGCGCTGCCAGTTGCGTGAGGTTTGCGAGAGAGGATGCGGAGGCGTTCACCGGATGGAAGGAAGTCGCCGGTGCGGGTCGATTCCGTTACCGCGGATCGGTGCGATCGGTGACATCCGGAGGATTTTCTCGCGGAGAAGCGTCGGCGACAATTTCGAATTCGCCTTCGAGCAGGATGTTTTCGGAAGAAGCGCCGACCATGACGGTGAAGCGGCGCGGTTCCGTATGAGGGGGAAAGCGAAGAGTGGGACGACGGACGACGGGGGACGGGGGACGGACAATGGGACCACGGGACAACGGACCACGGGACTACGGGACAACGG
>JAFAAS010000020.1 GCA_023426435.1 Verrucomicrobiota bacterium
CGGCCAGGTGCCATGCATGGGCAGGCGCGTGAACTCCGCCAGGACCGGAAGGTAGCAACGGCAACGACGTTCTCCCAGTGCCGTGGAGTGCCTGGCCACTTTTTTTGCCGTGGCGGAGCAGGTAGGAGCTTGCTTGCGAGCGATCCGGTGCTTCGCTGGCGTTTCATCGCCTGCAAGCAGGCTCCTACCGAGCCAGGATCTGCGAGCAGGCGACTCATTCATGTCCACGAATTACCAAGTCATCGCGCGCAAGTGGCGGCCGCAGACGTTTGACGACGTCGTGGGGCAGGATCACGTCGTGCGGACGTTGAAGAATGCGATCGGGCGGAATCGGATCGCGCACGCGTATCTGTTCGTGGGACCGCGTGGGACGGGGAAGACGTCGACGGCGCGGATTTTTGCGAAGGCGTTGAATTGCACCGATGGACCGAAGGCGGATTTCGATCCGAACGATCCGGCGTGCAAGGCGATCGCGGAAGGGTCGCATCTCGACGTGATCGAGATCGACGGTGCTTCGAACAACGGCGTCGAGCAGGTGCGCGATTTGCGCGACACGGTGCAATACGCGCCGGCGCAGGGTAAGTTCAAAGTCTATATCATCGACGAGGTCCACATGCTCTCGACGGCGGCGTTCAATGCGCTGTTGAAGACGCTGGAGGAGCCGCCGGAGCACGTGAAGTTCGTGTTTGCGACGACGGATCCGCAGAAGGTGCTGCCGACGATCGTGTCGCGGTGTCAGCGTTTCGATCTGAAGCCGATTCCGGCGCCGCTGATTGTGGAGCGGCTGAAGAAGATCGCGACGAGCGAGAAAGTGAAGATCACCGACGGTGCGTTGGAGTGCATCGCGCGGATGGCGGATGGCGGCATGCGCGATGCGCAGTCGATCCTGGATCAGATGATTTCATTCTGCGGCAACGAGGTGACGGAGCCGGAAGTGCTGGATGTTTACGGGCTCGTGTCGGCGGAGAAGATCGCGGAGCTCGGTGCGGCGCTGGCGGCGGGCGATCATAAGAAGATCGTGGCGCTGGTCGACGAGTGCGATGCGAACGGGCGGGATCTGGTGCGGTTGTTGTCGGATTTGCAGGCGCATGTGCGGGCGGCGTTGCTCGATGCGATTGCGAAGGGTGGGAAGAGCAAGATGCTCGGGAGCGAGCTGACGACCGAGCAGATCACGCGCATGTTGGATGGACTGCGTGAAGGTGAAGGCGCGGTGAAGCTTGGGCTGGCGGAGAAGATCAATTTTGAAGTGACCCTGTTGAAGGCGGTCGATGCGAGTCGGGCGCGGGCGATCGACAGCTTGATCAAGGAGCTGGCGGCGTTGGCGGACGAGGCGCCGGCGACGGACGAAAAAAAAAAGGCCTGATTGACGCGCTGGAAGCGCGGCTGGACGCCGCGCGGGAGCAGGGGGCCGGGAGCAGGGAGCAGGGGGGCGGGCCGGTAAATGGCGTCGCGACGCCAATGCCCGTCGCGAGTGCGCCCGCGAATTCTTCGTCGATGGCGGTTCAAACGGCTGACAACGATGCGGGCGCTGCGGCGGGCGGTGACGAGGAGACGAATGTCTGGCCGACGGAGGCGGAGGAGGCGGCGTTTTTGTCGGAGGCGAGTGAGCGCGGCGAAAAGGTTGTCGCGGTGTCGCGCGAGCGCGAGGAAGAGATCGAAGACGATTCGAAGGCGCTGCCGAAACTGGATGAATTGGTAAATCGGATACCGGCGGAAACGCGGGAGTTGTTGGATGAGCTGTTTCGGGCGCGGTTTGTGACGGTGCGGCGGGTGAAGAAGAAAGATTTGAAGGCGTGAGGATCGCGCCGGGCCGGATCTGGGTGTGCGTGCGGTTTAGAGCGCTTTCAGAAAACTATAGCCCTTCAGGTGAACCACAGAGACACAGAGGCACGGAGAGATCCCGTGGCCTTCCTCTGTGTGCTCGGTGCCTTTGTGGTTCAAATCGGGTTTTCCGATTCGGCCAACGGCTATGACATAATTTAATATGCGATAGCGCAGCCGGGGCGGTTTATCGCCCGCGAGCGGGCTCCTACATGTCGTGCCAGAGGCCGGTGGGGATGATGGGCTGGTGGGCGGTGGGTTGGGCGTAGAGGTAGGTATCGACCGGGTGCGCGGAGAAAGGAGGGAGGAGCTGGATGGGTTCGCGGCGGTAGAGACCTTCTGCGGTGCCTTCGAAGGCGTCGAGGCGGGCGAGGGCGGCAGGATTGACGGACCAGAGTTCGCCGGTGACGCCGACGGTGTCGTCGGATGCGGCGACCATGCCGGGGTATTCGCCGAGATGGTAAAGACGATAGCCGGGAACGGTGCGGGCTTCGCCGAGGAAGTGTTGGTCGGCGAGGACGTGGTGGTTGGAGCAGCGGTGTTTGAGGGTGCCGTAAACGAAGATGAGATGGCGGGCGGCGGCGGACATGGCGGGATCCGACGTTAGAGCGCGAGGGCGGCGTTGACAGCCCGACAGGGACGTCGGGCTCCACCTGGACGACGGTTAGAGGACTTCGACGACGACGGCGGTGGTGTTGTCGCGGCCGGAATTTTGGACGGCGGTTTCGACGAGGTGTTGGGCGATGGATTGGCCGTCGGCGGTGTTGCGGGTCATTTCGTCGATCTGGCGGTCCCAGAGACCATCGACGAGACCGTCGGAGCAGATGAGGAAGCGATCGCCGGGCTCGTGTCCGACGCGGCCGATGTGAGGATCGATGAATTGGTTGCCGGCGCCGAGGGCTTGTTGGAGGGAGTTGCGGCGCGGGTCGGTGCGGTGTTCGCGTTCGTTCATTTTTCCGGTGCGGCGGAGCTTGCCGATGAACGTGTGATCGTGGGTGACCTGGGTGAGGCCGCCCTCGCGGGGAAGGTAGTAGATGCGGCTGTCGCCGATGTGGCCGAAGTGCATCCAACGCGGCGTGAACCAGGCGAGGCTGAGCGTGCAGCCCATGCCGGCGCATTCCTCGTAGGCGTAGCCCAGTTTGAGGAGGTCGTTGTGGATGTCGGTGAAGAGCTCGGAAAGGATGTCTTGGAAACCGCTGGAAAGGCCGGCGGCGCGGAGGCGGAAGGCGCGCGGGAGGAGACGCGAAACGCGATCGACGGTGATGCGGCTGGCGAACTCGCCGGATTTGGCGCCGCCCATGCCGTCGCTGACGGCGAAGACGAAATCGGTGCCGGCGAGGGAGGCGTCGCCGGTTTTGCCGAGGTAGCGGAGTTCGTGTCCGTCGAAATTGAGCGCGAGGAAAGCGTCTTCGTTGTTGGGGCGGAAACGGCCCACGTGGGTGAGGCCGGACCAGCGCAGGGTCGGGGCCGGAGCGGAAGGCTCCGGGGATGGGGTTGGAGCGGCGGGCTCCGGGGTGGGGCTCATTGAGCGGCGGAAGGTTTCAGCGAGGCGCCGTCGCCCCCGGGTTCGAGGAGCGTGGCGAATTCGAAATCGATGATGCAGAACCGCCCGTCGGAGATGCGGTAGGTGATGTTGCGGAGATCGCGGTCCTCGTGGCGGACGCCGTATTTCTCCAATTCGGCGAAGATCTCTTTTTGGCGCTCGGGGTTGAGAGAATCGACGCGGCGGCCGCAGTGGGTGGTGACGATCTTGAGGTTATCGGGTTCGACCTCGATGAGTCGCGGGACGAACGTGCAGCCGCGCTCCTCCAGACGGCGCAGGACGCGGACCTCGTGTTCGAAGCGTTCGCGGGCGAGGTGGCCGCGAAAGGTTTTGTGCACGCGTCCATCGTAGCCAATGCGCACGAGGGCGCGGGCGGTGTCTTTGACTTCGTGCATGGCGACGGGCGGAAGTAATTTGGTTGAGGCCGGCGGTGGCAAGCGCGCTTAAACGGGTGGAAGTGCAAGTGGGAGGCGAACGATGCGCTTCGGTGCGTCATAGCGACATTAGGTTTTCAAGTTAGGATCGTCTCTGGCATACGAGGTGCTAATTCCCGGGACGGTTCTTTGTCTGTGCTCGCCGAGGTTGGGAAGGCAGTTCTACCCACTTTGTCTGCACGACGCGGCAACCCCCAAACATCGTCAAATCGTCTCCTCTATGGCCAAATACAAACTGGAATACATCTGGCTCGACGGCTACACGCCGCTGGCCAACTTGCGCAGCAAGACCCAAATCAAGGACTTCGCCAGCTTCCCGAAGCTCGAAGAACTTCCCAATTGGGGGTTCGACGGCAGCTCGACGAAACAAGCTGAAGGCAAGAGCTCGGATGTGGTTCTGAAGCCGGTTGCCGTTTTCCCGGATTCGACGCGCAAGAATGGCGTGCTCGTGATGTGCGAGACCTACCTTCACACGGGTGAGCCGCATCCGACGAATTCGCGGGCGACGATTCCGGACGATCCGGACACCTGGTTCGGTTTCGAGCAGGAGTATTTCTTCTTCAAGGACGGCGCTCCGTTGGGATTCCCGAAGGACGGCTATCCGGCTCCGCAGGGACCGTATTACACGGGCGTGGGTTACAAGAATGTCGGTTCGATCGCGCGTCAGATCGTGGAAGAGCACATCGACCTGTGCTTGGACGCCGGCATCAACATCGAAGGCATCAACGCCGAAGTGGCGAAGGGCCAGTGGGAGTTCCAGATCTTTGGCAAAGGCTCGAAGAGCGCGGCCGATCAGATGTGGGTGGCTCGTTATATCCTCACGCGTTTGTGCGAGAAGTATGAGATCGACATCGAGTGGCGCTGCAAACCGATCCTTGGCCCGTTCAACGCGGCGCTCGATTGGAACGGCTCCGGCATGCACTCGAACTTCTCGACGAAGCACATGCGCGAAGTGGGTGGCAAAGCCTACTTCGAGAAACTCATGGCCGCTTTCAACAAGCACATGGACGAGCACATTGCGGTGTATGGTCCGGAGAATCATCTCCGCCTGACCGGGCTTCACGAGACGCAGTCGATCGACAAGTTCACCTACGGCATTGCCGATCGTGGTTCGTCGATTCGCGTGCCGCACAGCTTCGTCAACAGCGGTTACAAGGGTTATCTTGAAGACCGCCGTCCGAACTCGGCTGCCGATCCGTATCTCGTCGCGGGCCGCATTCTGAAGACGATCCTGACGGTGCCGACGACCTGAGTCGGAACGTCGGTTTGATTTGAGTGAGCGCCACCTCGCGAGGGGTGGCGCTTTTGTTTGCCCTTGTTCGAAGACGTGCGGGGAGAGAAGAATACGCGAGTGGGGCAGCCGATGTTCGAACACGTGGAAATTTCGCTTCGCGGAGAATGACAACCGGAGGAGTCGAGGTTGGCGTGGGCCGGTGTTTGCGGGTTTGGGAATGGGCGCAGGTGGCGTTGCTCGTCGGGAATCTCGCGTGGACGACGTTGTGCCTTGGTGGATACAGGCCGGAGACGATGGTGGTGACGACCGCGTTGAGCGCGGCGCTGCTCGTGGTGCATCTGATTGGGTTTGTGATGTGGCGCGAGGATCTGGCCGGGTGGAGCGGGCAAGTGGCGCGGGTGCATCCGGCGGGAGGGTGGTTGCTGCCCTTTCTCGCGTATGCGGCGGCGAACGTGGTTTTCGTTTCGCCGGTGAAGTGGGTGGGGTGGCGCGACTGGATTGGATGGGCGCAGATGATTGCGGTGTTCTGGGTGGTGTTGAACGGCGTGCGAACGCGCGAGGCTCGCGCGGTGCTGTTCGGAGCGATCGTGATGCTGGCGGTTGGGGCGGCGGTGCTGGCGTGTTATCAGCGATTCGTGCGGCCGGACTGGCTGATGATGGGGCGGGTGCAGGCGGATCAGTTTATTGGGCGCGCGAGCGGGCCGTTTGGGATTCCCAATAGTTTGGGCGCGTTGTTGCTGCTCGGATTGTTTCCGGTGGGGGCGTTGGTGTTTCGGCGCGGCGCGAGCGCGGTGCAACGGGTGTTTTGGGGATATGTGGCGGCGGTGTTGCTGTTGGGACTTGGGCTGACGATCAGCCGTGGAGCGTGGCTGGCGGCGGTGGTGGGGGGGATCGCCTGGCCGATTTTCGGCGCTCGTGGAGGGATGGGGAGGCGGCTGCTGTGGGCCTTTGGGGCGGCGGTGGCGTTGGGCGCGACGGTGGTGACGCTATTTTTGACGGTGCCCCTGGTGCGGGAGCGGCTCACGAGCTTGAAGACGGACGTCGGCGAAAAAACGCGGCCGATCATGTGGCGCGGCGCGTGGAAGATTTTCAGCGAGCATCCGATGTGGGGGAGCGGTGCGGGCAGCTACAATGTGGCGTTTGAGAAGCACCGGCCGGAGCGTTTCCAGGACGACCCGAAGTGGGCGCATAATGATTATTTGAATACGCTGAGCGATTACGGGGCGGTGGGATTCGGGTTGTTCTTCGGGGCGGTGGGCATCGTGGCGTGGCGGTGTGCGCGAAGTAGAACCGACGCGGCGCGAACGAAGGAGGGAGGACGAAGCGTGCGGGACGGACTGCCGGTGGCGGGGATGACGGCGGGGCTGGCGGCGTTTGGGCTGCAGCTTGGGGTGGATTTCCATTTCAAGATTCCGGCGCTCGCGATGATCTTTGGCGCGATGGCGGCGCTGGTCGTGCAAGGACGCTGGCCGGCGCGCCGGAGTGAAGCGGGGAAGGTGGCCGCGGTGGAGCGGGATGTGTGTGTGGCGATGGCGACGTTTGCGGCGGCGGGGTGGGTGTGGTTCGTGAACCCGCTGTTTCGCGCGGAGGCGCTGCGTTACGAAGCACGCGAAATGATCGATCGACTGGCGGTGCGCGAAACGCCGTTGAGCGAGTGGCGGCCGGTATTGGCGGAGGCGATGGACAGGTTGAGTCGCGCGACCGAGTTCGATCCAAAGAATGGCGCGGTGTGGGCGGATGTTTCGTATGCGACGGCATTGTTTGCGCAGAGCGAGCCGGCGCAGGTGGTGGAGCTTGGTCAGAAGGCGGAGCGATCGGCGGAGCAGGCGCTCGATTGCTCGCAGAGTGTCGCAGAATTTTGGATTCGCCGCGGTGTGGCGCTCGATTTGCAAGGACGGCGGGTGGAGGCCGGCGGCGCGTTTGTCGAAGCGCTGAAACTGGCGCCGGCGAATGCGATCACCTGGTATTATCAAGCGGCGCATTTGAGCTTGGATGCGGCGAATCGTCCGCGGGCGATGGCGGCGGTGGGAGTTGCCTTGCGTCTTGACCCTGGGAAGCGCGAGGCGCAAGCATTGCGACAGCGTTTGGCCGAACGCAGCCGCGCTCCCTGAATCCAGCTCACATGCGCCCGTTCAAACTGATTTCGTGGCTGCTGCTTTGCGGCACGCTCGCTTTTATGGCTGCTTCCGCGCACGCGCAAACCGGTCGAGTGCCCGGGCGAATCGTCGCGGCGAAAGTGACGGGAACGGTGACGGCGATCGATCTTGCGACGCAGGAGACGAGGACGCTGACGACTTCGGATGCGGTGTCGCAGCAGACGCGGATCGTGACGGGCGCGAACTCGAGTGTGATCCTCGTTTTCTCGAACGGTGCTTCGCTGAATGTCGGCGCGGATTCGTCGATGGACATCGAGGAGTTTTTGCAGGACCCGTTTCAGACGGAAGTCGCGATGGCGACGTTGGAGGCGGAACCGACGAGTTCGACGACGAGCGTGCGGCTGACGCGCGGCGAACTGGTGGGCAATGTGAAGAAGCTGAATCAGGCGGGCGGATCGAGTTTCACGGTGAACACGCCGGTGGGCGCGGCGGGCATTCGCGGGACGACCTTTCGAATTGTTTTTCGTCCGGACGCGAGTGGGCGGGTGTTTTTCACGCTGAGCACGGCGGAAGGTGTGGTGTTATTTGAAGCGCCGGCGGCGGAAGGCGTGTCGGTTGAGACGGGCAACGAAGTGGCGGTGTCGGTGGACGTGACCGTGGATGAAGCGACGGGAACGGTGACGTTGAACTCGGCGCCGACGGTGGAAGGTTTGACGCAGGCATCGCCGCAGGCGCTGGCGGCGATCGAAGCGGCGGCGAATGACATCGTGCAGGCGTCGGCCGCGGTGATTATCAGCACGAGTTCGAGTTCGACAACGGATACGGGTTCGCCGCCGCAAGGGTCCGAGCAGAACCCGGAGACGAAGGGCGAGGACAATGCGAAGCAGTCCAATCTGCTGAAGGAGCAGCAGAGTCCGGTTTTTGGTCCGACTACACCGCAGACCTCGACGACGCCGGGAGACGGTAAGGAGGAGTGAGGGCGGGTGACGGGTTCGTGGTGTTGCCCCGAGAACCCTTTGAGGGAACCACGAATGGACACGAATGAACACGAATGGAGCGGACCTCGTGTCGTTCGCGCGAGTTTTCGAGTAGCTGTGCTGGAGAGAGCCGGATTGGATCCGCGGTCCGCATGACTCCGGTTCGGTCGAAAAAGAAGCAGACGTTTTCGTGGCTGCGGTGGGCGGTGCTGCTGGTGATTCCGGCGGTGTGGTGCGTGGCTACGCACGTGGGTTGGCTCGGGTTTCTCGAGAACAAGCTCGTCGATTGGCGGTTCCGGTATCGCGGCGAGATCGATGCGCCGGTGAAGGTGGTTTACGTCGACATCGATTCGCAATCGATTGCGGAGATTGGAGGGATGCCGTGGGACCGGACTTATTTTGCGCGAGTGGCGTCGGCTTTGATCGAGCGGGCGGGGGTGAAAGCGATTGGGATCGATGTGGTGTTTTCGGAGAACGGCGTGCCGGAGGCGGTCGATCGGACCAAGCACGTGCGCGGGAATCTCGAGTTGGGGAAGTTTTTGTTTCGGGATCCGCCGGTGGTGTTGGCGGCGTCGTATGCGGCGGCGATCGATCGGGGGATTAACGGCGAGTTGGTTTTTCGGGATTTTCCGCTGATCCGCCGAATGGAGCCGGGGGAGGAAGGCGCGTTGCCGGAATTGCCGGCGTTGCGGACGCATCCGACGGATCCGAAGAAAGTGTGGAATCCGGCGCTGGTGGGATTGATCGACACGATCGATGGTGGAACGAGGACGGTGCCGGCGTTTGCGCCGACGGCGGTGCGCACGTATTTGCACTTATCGCTGGAATTGGCGCGGCTGCACTACGGGGTGGCGAATGACGGGGTGAGGATCGGCGCGAACGAGATCGAGTTGGTGCAAGAGGACGGGACGGTGGTCGCGCGCGTGCCGCTGCGGGATGGGCAGTTGATCGATGTGAATTGGTTTTCGAGATGGAGTTCGGCGAAGAATCCGCGCGTGCCGATTTCGACGACCTTTGCGTATGCGGAGATGCTGGCGTCGGAGGACGAAGAAGAGCGAGCGGCGGCGGAGGAGTTTTTTGGTCAGGAGGAGTTCAAGGATGCGATCGTGCTGATCGGTCCGGTGGATCCGCTGGAGCAGGATTTGGCGCCGACGCCCTTCGATGAAGTGCCGGTGCCGAAAGTTGGAATCCATGGCAACATGGTGAAGACGATTGTATCCGGAAAATACCTTCAGCGTTTACCGGCGTGGGGCGGAGTGGCGTGGTTGGATTTTGCGTTGGTGGTGGGATTGGCGATGGGCGTGACGGCGCTGGCGGTGTCGGGCGGGGCGAGGGCGGCGTTGAACAAAGTGGCGAGCGTGGTGGCGATGGGCGCGTTTGCATGGCTGACCTTCGAGTTGTTCAGGATGCATCATCTCGTGTTGCCGCTGGCGCCGGTGTTGGGGGCGGCGTTCACGACGAGTTTTGCGGGAGTGATCTGGCAGTTGATGGAGGAGGAGAAGGCGAAAGGGCGGATCAAGGGGATGTTTGGCGCGTATGTGTCGCCGCAGCTGGTCGATCGCATGGTGGAGTCGGGCGAGGACCCGCAGCTCGGTGGTCACGATGAGGAGATCACGGCGTATTTTTCGGACATTCAGTCGTTCTCGACGTTTTCGGAGAAGCTCGGGTCGGGGCCGTTGGTGGAGTTGATGAACGAGTATCTGACGGCGTGCACGGACATCGTGCAGGAGGAAGGCGGGACGTTGGATAAATACATCGGCGATGCGGTGGTGGCGATGTTTGGCGCGCCGATGGCGTTGCCGGATCATGCGTATCGCGCGTGTGTGGCGACGCAGCGTGTGCACAAGAAACTCGGGGAGCTGCGGGAGAAATGGAAAGCGGAAGGAAAGCGGTGGCCGGAGATCGTGTGGAAGATGCAGTCGCGAATCGGGCTGAATTCGGGCGTATGCACGATCGGCAACATGGGGAGTCGCACGCGTTTCAATTATACGATGATGGGCGACAACGTGAACCTGGCGGCGCGGATGGAGAGCGGAGCGAAGAGCTGGGGGTGTTACACGATGTGTGCGGAAGCGACGAAAGCGGCGTGCGTGCAGCGTGGAGGCGATCGCGTGGTGTTTCGTCCGCTCGGAAGGATCGTGGTGAAAGGGCGGACGCAGGCCGTGCCGATTTACGAGATCGTGGGATTGAAGGAGGATGTGTCGGAGAAAACGCGCGAGTGCCTCGCGTTGTTCGAGCGAGGGCTGGCGAGGTATTATGCGCGCGATTGGCGAGGCGCGTTGGAGTTGTTTGCGAAGAGCCGGGAGTTGGAGCCGAATGTGCCGGGGGTGACGCCGGGTGTGGTGAGCAATCCGTCTTTGGTTTATTTGGAGAAGGTGGTGCCGGAAGCGATGGAGGAGCCGCCGGGCGAGGATTGGGATGGGAGTTATGTGATGAAGGAGAAGTAGGCCGGCGATGCGGGGTGGAGCCGGGAATCCTTTGAGCCGCGAAGGGCGCGAAGGAACGCGAAGCAAACAGGCAGGGCGCTTCGTGTCCTTTGCGGTGATGGCTCAGGTTGAAAAAGTTGTGGCGTGGGGGCGGGTAAGATGTTGGAGTGTCGGCTCGTCGATGATTACCCCAATTGAAGCTCTCGCCGTCATCGACGGCTCGCTTTGCCAACTCGGACGCTCGGGTGAGCGCGCGGTGTGTCATGCGCCGCTGGCGACTGCGATTGTGGAATTTCGGAAAGGTCCGATGCGGACCTATGTGCGCGAGCATCCCTATGGGTTGCTGCCGGGTTTTCCGAATCTTTACTGCCTCGATGGCGATCTGCGGTTGATGTGGGTCGCGGAGTGGCCGGTGATGGACGATCTTTGCGGCGTGATCGTGGACGAGTTTCAGAACGAACTGATCGTGAAATCGCTCACCGGCGCGACGGTGCGGCTGGAGGCGAGCACGGGGCGGTTGTTGAGCTGGATGGGGAAGATTGAGGCGGCGGGTTAGAGCGCCCGCGAGCGGGGTCCTATAAGGGGCGGGCTGGGCGCGGCGCGAAGGGATCGCTTGCGAGC
>JAFAAS010000024.1 GCA_023426435.1 Verrucomicrobiota bacterium
CCCCCAACCCTCAACTCTCAACTCGCGTGAAACTCCTCCTCACCACCGCCCTGGCCCTCCTCATCCCGGCCTCCCTCACCCAAGCCAGCCCCAACCAACCCGACCTCTCCGCCCACGCCAACCCCTCCGCCTGGCGTATCCACAATCGCACCACCTCCTCCGTCCCCGACAAACCCAACGCCCTCCGCCTCGACGCCCGCAACAACGACGGCATCGCCTGGCTAATCAATTCCAACTTCACGAACGGCACCATCGAGCTCGACCTCCGCGGCGCCAACAAACCCGGCCAAAGCTTCGTCGGCCTCGCCTTCCGCGGCGTCGACGACACGACCTACGAAGCCATCTACTTCCGTCCGTTCAATTTCAAGAACCCCGACCCCGCCCGCGCCGCGCGCGCCGTCCAATACATCTCGCACCCGCAACATCCCTGGCAGGTCCTGCGCGAAAAATTCCCCGGCAAATACGAGGCCGCGATCTCCCCCGTTCCCGATCCCGACGATTGGTTTCACGCCCGCATCGTCCTCTCCGGCCGCACCATCTCCGTCTTCGTCGATAACGCCGAGAACCCCTGCCTCGTCGTCGAATCCCTCACCAACCGCTCCTCCGGCCAACTCGGCCTCTGGGTCGGCAACAACTCCTCCGGCGACTTCGCCAACCTGAAGATCACCCCCACCCCGTAGCACAGGCGTCCCCGCCTTCCACCGCGTTCACCGTCCTGCTCGTGCTCTTGATCGTGCTCTTGATCGTGCTCCCGCTCCCGCTCGCCTCCACCCGCCTCTCCCTCTCCCCATCCCGATCACGAGCACGAATCAAGATCACGAGCACGCCCCCGTCTTCCTCTTCCGATCGGCGCTCGCCTCTCCCAACCCTCGCCCCTGATCGCGTATGAAACTCGCGTTCCGCACCCTCCTCAAAACGCCCGGCTTCACCCTCATCGCCGTGCTCACGCTCGGCCTCGGCATCGGCGCCAACTCCGGCGTCTTCAGCTTCGTCAACACCCTCCTCGTCCGCCCGCTGCCCCTGCCGCATGTCCACGAGCTCGTCTTCTTCGGCGAACACTCCGAGCAGGTGCCGAACATGTCCGTCGCGTATCCAAACTTCTTGGACTGGCGCGAACGCCAGCGCAGCTTCACTCACCTCGGCGCCCTCCGCTTCCAAAGCTTCAACCACGTCGGCCCGTCCGAAACCGAACGCCTCGCCGGCGCCCAATTCAGCCACGATCTCTTCCCCGCCCTCGGCGTCCAACCGCTCGCCGGTCGCTGGTTCACCGCCGACGAAGACCGCCCCGGCGCCGAACGCACCGCCGTCATCAGCGAATCCTTCTGGCGTCGCTCCCTCGGCGGCCGCTCCGACGCCATCGGCTCCACGCTCACCCTCAGCGGCGAGATCTACACCATCGTCGGCGTCATGCCCGACAGCTTTCGCGTGCCAGCCAGCCAAACCGACATCTGGACTCCCCTCGGTCTCTCCGCCGATCAGTTCGCCGATCGCGGCAATCACCCGGGCATCTACTGCATCGCCCGCTTGCGTCCCGGCGTCAGCGTCGAAGCCGCCCGCAACGACCTGATCGCCATCGCCCGCCAGCTCGAGCAGGAGCACCCAATGTCCAACACCGGCAACTCCATCTCGATGCAGCCGCTCGTCGACAGGATCGTCGGCCAGACACGAGCCAGCGTGTGGATTTCCTTCGCCGCCGCCTGCGGCGTCCTGCTCATCGCCTGCGCCAACGTCGCCAACCTCCTCCTCGCCCGCGCCTCCGTGCGCTCTCGCGAGTTCTCCATCCGCGCCGCCCTCGGCGCCACCCGCACGCAACTCATCCGCCTCGTCCTCGCCGAAACGTTCCTGCTCAGCGTCGCCGGCACCGCCCTCGGTCTTCTCATCGGTCACACCACGATGGAGACCATCCTCTCCCTCCTCCCCGCCAACGCCGCCCTGGCCTCGCAGGTCACGATGGACTTCAACGTCTTCGCGTTCTCCGTCTGCGTCGGCGTCGGCGTCACTCTCCTCTTCGGCCTCGTTCCCGCGCTCACCGCCTCGAAGGTCAACCTCAGCGACAGCCTCACCGCCGCCGGCAATCGCAGCACCGTCGGCAGCGTCCACGCGCGCTGGCGCTCCGTCCTCGTCGCCAGCGAGTTCGCCCTCACCTGCCTGCTCCTCTTCGCCTGCGGCCTCATGTTCCGCACGCTCTACAATCTCTACCGCGCCGACACCGGCCTCAAAACCGATCACGTCATCTCCTTCACCTACGCCATGTCGGGGCCCGATTGGACCGACGCCGCCAAGCGCACGCAACTCCTCGACCGCGCCCTCGCCCGCCTCCGCGAACTCCCCGGCGTCACATCCGTCGCCCTCACCAACCCGCTCCCTCTCTCCGGCGGCGGCAACCAAACTTCCTTCCTTCCCGAAGGCGCTGCCGACCCCGGTCCCGGTCGCCGTTTCTCCACCGAAAACAACGCCGCCAGCCGCGACTACTTCGCTACGATGCGCATCCCGCTCCTCCGCGGACGCACCTTCACCGATCGCGAGATGCCCAACGAGCCCGCCGTCTGCATCATCGACGCCACCTTCGCCGAAACCCACTTCCCCGGCCAGGATCCCATCGGCAAACGCATCAACATCGGCGGCTCTCCCGACAACCCCAACTTCTCCACGATCGTTGGCGTCGTCGGGCACGTTCAAAACTTCGGCCTCGGACAAAACACGCGCGTCCAACTCTACTTCCCCTATCGCCAATCCCCTCCAGCCAATCTCGCGTTCGTCCTCCGCACATCCACCGATCCCGCCGCACTCGCTTCCTCGATTCGCTCCGCCATGCGCGAGGTCGAGCCCACGCTTCCTGTATTCGGCATCCGCACTATGGACGAGTTGTTCGACAACACCGTCGCCAACCAACGCATCATGCTCATCCTGCTCGGCGTCTTCGCCGGTCTCGCCCTCCTCCTCGCCGCCATCGGTCTCTACGGCGTGTTGAGCTACATCGTCGGCCAGCGCACGCGCGAGGTCGGCATCCGCATGGCCCTCGGCGCGCCCGCCTCCTCCGTCCGCCAGCTCGTGCTCGGCCAGGGTCTCCGCCTCGCCTTCGCCGGCCTCGCCGTCGGACTCCTCGCCTGCTTCGCCGCATCCCGCCTGCTCCGCAGCGTCCTCTACGAAGTCTCACCTCACGACCCGCTGAGCCTCGCCGCCGTCGTCGCGACCCTCGTCCTCGTCGGCCTCCTCGCCTGCTGGCTCCCCGCTCGGCGTGCAACCAAGGTGAACCCGCTCGAAGCCTTGCGCACCGAATAAAAGACATCCCGATCCGCCGTAGCTTCAGCGAAGGCGGATCGCCGCGCCACGAACGTCGATCCCGCCACCTCCCTCCGCGCCGAGTAGCCAATCGTTTCCTCACCTTCCCCCGGACTCGTGCTCTTGATCGTAATCGTGCTCGTGCTCCCTCCCCCTTCCCACCCCACCGCTCGATCACGATCACGAGTAAGATCACGAGCACGTTCTTCACCCGCCGCCTTCTGCACCCACTCGCGACTCACTACCCGCTACTCGCTACTGCCATGAAACACGCCCTCCGCTCCCTCGCGAAGTCCCCCGGCTATACCTTCGTTATCGTGCTGACGCTCGCCCTCGGCATCGGCGCCAACACCGCGATCTTCTCCTTCTTCCACGGCATCCTCCTCCGCCCGCTCCCGTTCGAAAATCCCGAGCGCATCGTCATCGCTAAAAAATCTCCCAACAACTACAGCGATCCCGTCGGCACCGACGTCAACATCCTCTCCGCCGACTTCCGCGAACTCGCTCCCCAAGTCCGCACCTTCTCCGACCTCGCCGCCTACACGCTCGACTCCGCCACTATCACCGGCCGCGGCAACGCCACCCTCGCCTCCGTCGCCATCGTTACCCCCAACTTCCTCTCCGTCCTCGGCACCCGCGCCACCGTCGGTCGCACGTTCACCGCAACCGACGCCCAGCAAAACCCCAACCGCCTCGCCGTCGTCTCCCACACCTACTGGCAAACCGAGCTCGGCGGCAGCGCGGATATCATCGGCCAAACTGTAACCGCAAACCGGATACCGTTCACCGTCGTCGGCGTCATGCCGCCCGACTTCGCCTTCCCCCGCGAAGCCGACTTCTGGGTCTCACCCGCCACCGACATTCCCGAACACGCGCTCGGCCAATCCTTCGATTTCGCCGGTCGCGGCCACTACCTCCGCACCGTCGTCGGCCGCCTCGCGCCCCACGCCACCGCGCGCGACGCCGAAGCCGAGCTCGCCTCGATCCTCTCCCAACTTCCCAACCCCAATCGCCTCCAGCGCAACGTCCACCTCGTAAACCTCCGCGACCACACGCTCGGCGACGCCCGCCCCGCCCTCGCCATTCTCCTCGCCTGTGTCGGCCTCGTTCTCCTCATCGCCTGCCTCAACGTCGCCAATCTCATGCTCGCCCGCGCCACCGCGCGCGAACGCGAGCTCGCCATCCGCGCCGCCCTCGGCGCCTCCCGCTGGCGCATCGCCCGCCAGCTCCTCACCGAAAGCCTCGCGCTCTCCCTCGCCGGCGGCGCCGTCGGCATCCTCCTCAGTCTCTGGGCCCTCGAATTCCTCGTCAAAATCGCCCCCGACGACATCCCGCGTCTCGCCACCATCGGCATCGACGCGTGGGTCCTCACTTTCGCACTCATCGTTTCCGTCCTCACCGGCATTCTCAGCGGCCTCGCTCCCATCCTCGGCACTACCCGCCCCGACCTGACCGCGTCCATCAAATCCGCCGACAAATCCGGCTCCACCGGTGCCGCCGCTCCCCGCCGCCTTCGCTCCACCCTCGTCGCCGGCGAGGTCGCCATTTCCCTCATCCTTCTCGTCGCCGCCGGCCTCCTCGTCCGCAGCCTCGCGCAAATGGAAGCCTTCTCCTGGGGCTTCCGCCCGCAACAGGTCGTCTCCGCCCGCGTCGCCTTTCTCGACGAGCGCTACGCCTCCGACGAAGCCCGCGTGAATTTCTACCGCACCCTCCAGGAAAAACTTCTCGCCGCTCCCGGCATCGAAGCCTTCGGCACCAGCCTCGATCGCATCGGCACGAGCTGGATCAACCTGCCTTTCACCGCCCAGGGCGAAACGTATCCAAATCCCGGTGACCGCCCGCAGGCCAACTATCACGTCATCTCGCCCGGCTATTTCGATGCCGTCGGCCTCGCAATCCAGCATGGCCGCAACTTCACGCTCGACGACGACCTCGACTCCCCTCGCAACGCCATCGTCGACGCCAACCTCGCCGCCCGCCACTACCCGAACGGCGATGCCCTCGGCAAAACCATCACCGTCGTCACACCCGCCGGCGACACGCCCATCGAAATCGTCGGCATCGTCAGCCCCGTAAAATTCGACGGCCCCGCCGGTGCCACCCGCCCCGACATTTATTTTTCCTACCTCCGCTTCCCTCAAAACAACTTCTTCGTCCACGTCCGCACTCCCCTCGCTCTCGGCGCCGCCGAGGCGTTGATCAAAAAAGCCGTCCGAGAAATCGACGCCAACCTCCCCGTCACCGAGGTCGCGACCATGGAGCAGGTCACCGCGAAACCCTCCGCCGCCCGGCGCTTCCCGCTCGGCCTGCTCGGCGGTTTCGCCGCCCTCGCGCTCATCCTCGCCGCCGTCGGCATCTACGCCGTCACGAATTACTCCGTCACCCAACGCACCCGCGAGATCGGCGTCCGCATGGCCCTCGGCGCCCAACCCCGCTCCGTCGTCTCTCTCATTCTCCAACAAGGTTTCCGCCCCATCCTCATCGGTCTCCTCATCGGCCTCCTCGGCGCCGCCTTCACCGCCTTCGCCATGCGCACACTCCTCTTCGGCGTCGCCCCGCTCGACCTCCCCACCTTCGCCCTCGTCCCCGTCCTCCTCCTCACCACCGCCACCCTCGCCTGCCTCCTCCCCGCCCGGCGAGCAACCAAGGTGGATCCAATTTGTGCATTACGCTCCGAGTAATCCTCCAACCCGCCTGTCGCGCACCCGCACCTGCTCGTGCTCGTGCTCCCCCTCCCGCTCCCGCTCACACGCCCATCACCTCCTCCGAATTCGTGCCCCTTCGTGCCCCTTCATAGTTCCTCACCGCGCCGTCTCTGACTCAGCGCCCCTCCCTTTCCGACCAGCCGCGCAAACTCCGGGGAAAGCAAACACCTGACCGTGTCTGTCATAGGACAAGCGCGGCTGGTCGGATCCTTCTCAACAAAATCTCCCACATCCTCACGCACACGCACCCACTCACCCGCGTGAACGATTTCATTGTCGTCGCCGTTCGCGCTCTCCCTCGACTTCGCGACGTTCCCCTTTTCGCCGCCAAGCCATCTCGTGGAGAAAGCCCACAAACTCATCCCATTCCTTTTCCTGCTGCTGAGCCTCGTCACGTCGCCAGCCAGCGAAGCCTCACCCACACCCGATCGCCGCCCGCCCAACATCGTCGTGATCCTCGCCGACGATCTCGGCTACGCCGACCTCGGCTGCTACGGCAATCCTCGCAACTCCACCCCCCACCTCGACCGTCTCGCGCGCGAGGGAATGCGTTTCACCGACTTCCACGCCAACGGCCCGATGTGCTCGCCCACGCGCGCCGCCTTGCTCACCGGCCGCTACCCCCAACGCGTCGGCATCGAAGCCGCGCTCTACCTCATGCATTTCCCCGCCGAGCGCCACGGTCTGCCCGCCTCCAGCAGCTCGCTCGCGCAACACCTGCGCACCGCCGGCTATGCCACCGGCCTCTTCGGCAAATGGCACCTCGGACACCACCCCGACGAAAATCCGACGCGCTTCGGCTTCGACGAATTCCGCGGCCTGCTCTGCGGCGAAGGCGACTACGCCGCCCAAATCAATCGCGTCGGTCTCGCCGATTGGTGGGAAAACGAAAACCTCAAACCGGAAGAAACCCCCGCCAACACCACCACGCTCATCACCGACTACTCTCTGCGCTTCATCGAGCGCCACCGCGCCAAGCCCTTCTTCCTCTTCGTCTCCTTCTCCTCGATTCACTTCCCGTGGATGCGCCCCAACGACGCACCCGCCCGCGAACGGGGAAAAACCTACTTCGGCATCGACGATCCCGCCAACACCCGCCTCGGCCCTCACGCCGGCACGCCCGCATTGAGCGAGGTCGTCCAGGAAATGATCCGCGACCTCGACCACAGCGCCGGCCGCATCGTCGACTTCCTTCAAAAACTCCACCTGGAAGAGAACACGCTCGTGATCTTCACCTCCGACAACGGCGGCTACCGCGACTTCTCCGGCCGATTCCACGGACAGATCTCCGACAACGGCCCGTTCCGCGGCAGCAAAAAATCGCTCTACGAAGGCGGCCATCGCGTCCCCGCCATCGCCTGCTGGCCCGGCCGAATTCCCGCCGGCCGCACGAGCGACGCCGTCGCCATGACCATGGATCTCCTTCCCACCGCCCTCGAACTCGCGAACGTTGCGTTGCCGCAAGCGGAGCATCTCCGCACCGATGGAGTCAGCCTCGCGCCCCACCTGCTACACGAGGAACCGCTCCCCGCACGGACCGTCTTCTGGCGTTTCCGCGGCCGCCGCGCCGCGCGCTCCGGCCCCTGGAAACTCCACCTCTCGAAACACGACATCCCCACGCTCTATCACCTGCATCGCGATCCCGGCGAAACCCGCAACCTCGCCGACGCCGAGCCCGCCATCGTCGCACAACTCACGCGCGAAATCCTCAACTGGGAACAGGACGTCGACCGCAGTTTCGCCCAAATCCGCCGTTCCCCGTAGCTCATTTCGCACTGGTGTTTCCCTGGAGCTTGGACCTTGGATCTTGGAGCTTTCCTCCAACCCTCCCCCATGAACCGCCGCACCTTCGTCTCCTCCCTCGCCATCGCCGGCGCCTCCACCGCCGCCCCGTCCCGCCTCTTCGCCTCCCGGTCCAACCCTCCCCCCAAAGTCGGCCTCATCGGCTGCGGCTGGTTCGGCGGCGTCAATCTCGAGAACTTCACCCGCAACGCCGAAATCGAAGTCATCTCGCTCGCCGACCCCAACCAGAAAGCCCTCGAGAAAACCCTCGCCACCGTCGCGAAATACCAGACCGGCATCCCCAAAACCTTCGCGAATTACCGCGACCTTCTCTCCTCCGCTCCACACGACATCATCCTCATCGCCACGCCCGACCACTGGCACGCCCTCCCCGCGATCGAAGCCATGCAGGCCGGCGCCGACCTCTACCTCGAAAAGCCCATCGGGGTCGACGTGATCGAGGGCGAAGCCCTCGTCGCCGCCGCGCGCAAATACAATCGCGTCGTCCAAATCAACACCCAGCGTCGCAGCAATCCGGTGTATCACGAAATGCGTGACAAATACATCCGCAGCGGACGCCTCGGCGAAATCGGTCTCGTCGAAACCTACTCCTACCTCCCCGGACGCCCCAACGGCGACATCCCCGTCATCGATCCGCCCGCGCACCTCGACTACGATCTCTGGTGCGGCCCCGCCCCAAAACTTCCCTACCGAAACATGTTCGAGGTCCGCGGCTGGCGCGCGTTCATGGAATACGGCAACGGCCAGATCGGCGACCTCGGCGTCCACTCCATCGACCTCGCCCGCTGGCTCCTCGATCTCGGCTGGCCCGAATCCATCTCCTCCACCGGCGGCATCTACGTCGATCGCAACGGCTCCTCCAACATCTCCGACAACCAGCGCGCCGTCTTCCGCTACCCGAATCTCGACCTGAGCTGGGAACACCGCACCTGGGGCGTCTCGCCGATCCCGCCGCGCCATTGGTCCGACCAGTGGGGCGTCCGCCTCATCGGCAAAAACGGCACGCTCAACATCACGATGCTCACCTACGAGTTCACGCCCGCCGACGGCGGACCGAAGGAGGGCTTCCACATGCTCTCCTCGACGGGAAATCTCGAAAACATCGACTTCCGCCGCGAAGCCGGCGCCTACAACGAAACCGAACGCCGCCACGTCCTCGATTTCCTCGCCGCCCGCGAAAACCGCTCCCGCCCCATCGCCGACATCGAAGAGGGCCACATCTCCACCGCCTGCATCGAACTCGCCAACCTCGCCCTCGATCTCGGCCGCCCGCTCTCCTACGATCCCGCCACGCGCACCGTCCGCAACGACCCCGAAGCCACCGCCCGCCTCGCTCGCCCCTATCGCGCCCCCTGGCAACACCCCGACCCCGCGAAGGTATAACG
>JAFAAS010000149.1 GCA_023426435.1 Verrucomicrobiota bacterium
GCCCAACGCCCGCCCCTCACCCCCGAACAAATCGAAGAACGCCGCCGTCTCTCCGAACTCGCCGCCGCCGACCACCGCCGCACCATGGACCTGCTCGGCCTCCCCCAACCGGGCCCGTTCCCGCCGCCGGAAGAAGATCCGAATCGCCCGCCCAACACCACCCGCGTCGTCGGCAACCCCTACAACTGGACCGACGGCCAACCCGGCCACGTCATCGTCCGCTCCGGCTGGGGCAACTGGTCCAACTACGACTACGCCAAAGCCGACCTCGGCCCGCTCCCCGATCTCCTCCAGCTCCAAAACGGCACGCCCGTTCGCGACGCCCACACGTGGTGGACCCAACGCCGCCCCGAACTCCTCGCCCTCTTCGAAACCGAAATCTACGGACGCATCCCCGCCGACACACCCGCCGTCGCCTGGGAAACAACCGACACCGACGACCACGCCCTCGGCGGCACCGCCCAACTCCAACGTCTCCTCGGCCGCATCGACAACGCCCGTCACCCCGCCGCCACACCCACGCTCGACGTCGCACTCTACCTTCCACCGTCCGCCACCAAACCCGTTCCCGTCATCGTCATCTTCGGCGGCGCCCGCCCCGGCGTTCCGCCCGCCGTATCACAAATCCTGGCCCAAGGCTGGGGCTGCGCCGTCTTCAACCCCAACGCCCTCCAACTCGACTCCGGCGGCGGCCTCACCGAGGGCATCATCGGTCTCATGAACCGCGGACAACCGCGCACGAATCCTTCCGACTGGGGTTCGCTCGCCGCGATCTCCTGGGGACTCAGCCGCATCATCGACCACTTCGAAACCGTCCCCGCCATCGACGCCCGCCGCCTCGGCCTCCAAGGCCACTCGCGCTGGGGCAAAGCCACCCTCGTCGCCATGGCCTACGACCCACGCTGGGCCATCGGTTTCTCCAGCTGCTCCGGCACCTGCGGCGCCGCCCTCTTCCGCCACAACATCGGCCAAAACATCGATAACGTCGCCGGCCAAAGCGAATACCACTGGATGGCCCCCAACTTCCTCAAATACGCCGGCAACTGGACCAGCATCCCCATCGACCAACACCAACTCATCGCCCTCATCGCGCCGCGCCCCGTCTTCATCACCGGCGGCACCGAAGGCCTCTGGTCCGACCCCGTCGGCGAATTCAAAGCCTGCGTTGCCGCCAGCCCCCTCTACGAACTCCTCGGCGCGAAAGGTCTCCCCACCGACCAAATGCCCGCCCCCGACGAATCGCTCATCTCCGGCGACCTCGCCTTCCGCAACCACGCCGGCGGCCACCTCGACGCCCCCGACTGGCCCGTCTTCCTCGAATTCGCCCGCCGCTACCTCGACGCAAGGTAGGGCGAGGCGTCCCCGCCGAGCCGCCGCTCGTCTTTGCGCCTTCTGCGCCTCTTTGCGGCCATTCCTCTCCGTTCCCTCCGTTACCTCCTGTAAAAACAAACCATGCCCCGCCTCCTCCTCTTCCTTTTGCTTCTCCCCCTTTCCGTCTTCGCGGCCTCCGATCCCAAATCCGAAATCGCCGCCGCCACCCAATCCTGGGCCGACTCCTTCAACAGCCGCCAAATCGAACGCGTCCTCGCCCAATACGCCCCCGACGCCGTCCTCTGGGGCACGCGCTCCAAAATCGTCCGCGACACCCCCGCGCTCATCCGCGACTACTTCAGCAACATGCCCTCGCAGCCCCACACTCGCGTCACGCTCGGCGAATCGCGCATCCGCCTCTTCGGCGACCTCGCCATCAACACGGGCTATTACACCTTCACCGGCCGCGCCGCAGACGGCACGCCCACCACGTCGCCCGCCCGCTTCACCTTCGTCTTCGCCAAACGCGACAACCGCTGGCTCCTCGTCGAACACCACTCCTCGGCGTCGCCCTGACGGGCGACGAAGCTCCAAGTCTCCAAGATCCAAGCTCCAGAGAAGGACCAATGACCAAGCCTCAACCGCCAGGGCTTGGTGCTTGAAACGTGGAGCTTGGAGGTTCTCTGGATCTTGGAGCTTGGATCTTGGAGCTTCCCCTCACCTCTCCGTCACCTTCCGCTCCGCCTGCTGTATCCAATCTTCCCGCACGCGAATCCCCCACCCCGGCCCTTCCGGCATCACCGCGCGCCCGTCCTTCACTTCCAGCGCCGGCTCGAACATCGCCCGCGCCTCCTTCGTGATCCCCGCGTCCGCCTCGATCGAAAACTCCACCTCTCCGCCTTTCGGCAGCGCCGCAAGCATGTGCATCGTGAACACCGTCACGAGCGACACATTTGCCGCATGCGGCTTCGTCACGATCCCCGCCGCCTCCGCCATTTTCGCCACGCGCCACGCCCGCGTCAGCCCGCCCACATAACAAATATCCGGCTGCACAATATCCACCGCCCCCATCCCGATCATCCGCCGCCACTGCGCCATGTCATTGTCCTGCTCGCCGCCCGACACCTCGATCTTCAACGCCTCCGTCACCTCGCGCGTCCACTCCAACTCCCAATACGGACACGGCTCCTCATACATCGCATAATTCGCATCCTCCAACCGTCGCCCAAACTCGATCGCCACATCCGGCGTGTAACAACTGTTCGCATCCGCAAACAACTCCACGTCGTCGCCCACCGCCTTCCGCACCGCCGGAATGATCGCCTCGCTCCGCCCCGGCGCCGCATCGCGATTATGCCCCGTCGGCGTCCCCAGCCGCAGCTTGAACGCCCGATAACCCATCTCGTCCTTCAACCGCGCCATTCGCGCCGCCTCCTCCGCCGGCGAAATATCCCGCCGCATGCTCGACCCATACGCCGTGAGCGGACGCACCGTCCCGCCCAACAACTCCGCCACCGGCTTCCCCAAAATCTGCCCATACAAATCCCAAATCGCCGTATCCACCCCCGACAACGCCCGGCACACCGCCGACCACGGCCACTTCATGTTCGCATCGATCACCTCGTCATTGATCGCATCGATGTCCGCGATGTCCTTCCCCAACACCCGCCGCGCCACGAGTTGATGCAGCACCTCCGCCGTCAGGTTCGCCTCATACGGCGCGACCTGCCCCCAGCCCACCGATCCGTCCACCGTCGTCACACGCACCAGCGCCAGCATGTTCCGGCGAAACGTCTCCACTTTCGTAATCGCGAGCCCGCGCGGCACCACGCTCCACTCCTGATAATCCGCCGTGCGTCCAAGATATGGATACATCCCGCGCCCCGGCTCATGCGCCTGCCGCGCATTCGAAGCCGCTCCTTCCGCCGCCCTCCCCACCACCGGCGCCGCCGCCACCAACGCCGCCGTCTTCAAAAAATCCCGCCGCGAAGTTTCGATATTCATAGGGTAAAAAAAAGAAAGCCGTTCCGCCGCCTGACGCGCCGAATCATCGAAGGTCTCCCTCTTCGTTCTCCTAATCGGGATTTAAGTGAAAACCGCGAAGAACGCGAAGATCCGCGAAGCTCAGCTTCAAAAGACGTTCTTCCTTCGCGTCCCTTCGCGCCCTTCGCGGTTCAACCTGCCTTCGTTTCTCTCCCCGGCCACGTCTCCACCCCGCGCTCCCAAAACGCATCCTCCCGTCCCCCATAATACGCGCTCAACACCCGATCCATCACCGCCTGCGTCCGCCGTCCCGACTCGCCCGTGCTCGGACACCCCCCGCGCCCCAATAACTCATCCACAATCGTCTGAATCAACGGCTGCGCCACGTGCTCCGGATTTCGCACGTCGAAAAACTCCACCCCTCTCGCCGTCTCTAATTTCACCGGATCGCCCGAGAAAAAGTTCACCGACACCCGCCCCGCCGTCCCCGTGAACTCCAACACATCTTCCTTCACGTAACTCGAAAAATTCCACGACGCCGCCCCCAGCACCCCACTCCGCGTCCGAAACGTCATCGCCACCGCATCCTCCACGTCCGCCGCCGTCGCGATCCGCGCCGCCTTCCCCTCGACCTCCTCCAACGGCCCAAAACAAAAATCCAAGTAATCGAGCAGGTGCGACCCGAGATCGAGCAACAGCCCGCCACCCGCCTCCGACGCCGACACCCGCCACGCCCCTTGCGCCGGATCCGCATTCGCCGGCGTCGACGTCGAGAAACGATAATTCACCGCCGTCAGCGTCCCGATCGCCGTCTCCATCAACTCCCGCGCCTTCAAAAATCGCGGCATCGCCCGCCGATAAAACGCCACGAACAACTTCACCTTCGCCGCCGCGCACAACGCGATCATCTCGTCGCACTCCCGCGCATTCCGCGCCATCGGCTTCTCGACATACACCGGCTTCCCCGCCGCCGCCGCCAACCGCACGCCTTCCAAATGCACTCCCGGCGGAGTCGCCACATAAACCGCATCCACCTCCGGATCGTTCACGAGCTTCGCCGCATCGTCATACCACCGCGGCACACCATGCCGCCTCGCATAATCCTCCGCCAACGTCCCGTTCCGCCGCATCACCGCCACCAATCGCGACCCTTCCGCCTTCCGAAACCCCGGCCCGCTCTTCACCTCCGTCACATCCCCGCACCCAATAATCCCCCACCGCACCACCCCAAGCTCGCGATTTTCACTCATCCGCTCACCCCACCCCCTCCCCTCGCCCCCCGCAAGCCCCCGCCGAGTCATCTCCGCCCCCAATCCATTTAGTCATACATTATATTACATTTCTCCAAATCTCCTCTCACCCACACGACCCACCCCGACCCTTTGTAATACATCATATTACACCGCACACCCGCCCACCACCTCCCCCGTCACCTGTTTCAAATTGATCCTTCTGTGG
>JAFAAS010000188.1 GCA_023426435.1 Verrucomicrobiota bacterium
CGCCCAACGGCTGCTGCGTGACGAGCGAGTAAGGACCGACCGCGCGCGCGTGAATCTTGTGCGACACAAGGTGGTTCAGCTTCATCATGTAGATGTAGCCGACGACGACCTCCTGATCGAGTTTCTCGCCGGTGCGACCATCGTGAAGGACGCTCTTTCCGGAGTGCGGCAGCTTCGCTTCCTTGAGGTATTCGCGGACTTTCTTTTCCGGAATGCCGTCGAAGACGGGCGTCGCGACCTTGATGCCGAGCTTTTTGCAGGCCCAGCCCAAGTGTGTCTCGAGCACCTGACCGACGTTCATGCGCGAAGGCACGCCCAGCGGATTGAGGCAGATTTCGATCGGAGTGCCGTCCGGGAGGAACGGCATGTCTTCCTCGGGCACGATCTTGGCGCCCACGCCCTTGTTACCGTGACGACCGGCCATCTTGTCGCCGACTTCGAGCTTCTGCTTCGTGGCGATGTAAACCTTGACCTGCTTGATCGCGCCGTCGCCGGCGTCGGCACCGGATTCGATGCCGCCGATCTTGCGCTCACGATCGGTTTCGAGCTCGTCGAACTTCGTCTGATACGAGCCGATGATCTCCATGATCTTGATGCGGACCGGAGACGGATCGATCTGAACGTGCTTCGAGACGGCCGCGAGTTTGCGGAGAAGCGTCTTGGTGATCTTGCGATTGGCCGGGATGATGATTTCGCCGGTCTCGCCGTTGATGACGTCGAGCGGAATCTTTTCGCCGAGGAGGATGTTGGAGAGGGCCTCGGTGAGACCTTCGCGCAACTTGTCCATCTGCGTTTTGTATTCCTCCTGGATCTGCTTCACCTGGCGGCGGCGATCGGACGGCGAAAGCTTTTCCTTTTCGAAATCGATTCGGGAGGAAACCTTCACATCCATGATGATGCCGGCGGCGCCGGACGGAACGACGAGCGACGTGTCCTTCACGTCAGCAGCCTTTTCGCCGAAGATCGCGCGGAGCAGTTTTTCTTCGGGAGCGAGTTCGGTCTCGGACTTCGGCGTGATCTTACCGACGAGGATGTCGCCCGGCTTCACTTCCGCGCCGACGCGAATGACGCCGTTGTGGTCGAGGTTCTTGAGCGCTTCTTCACCGACGTTCGGGATGTCGCGCGTGATTTCCTCGGGCCCGAGCTTGGTGTCACGGGCGGTGACTTCGAATTCCTGGATGTGGATCGAAGTGAAGATGTCTTCGCGGAGGACCTTCTCGGAGATCAGGATCGCGTCTTCGAAGTTGTAACCGTTCCACGGCATGAACGCGACGAGGACGTTGCGGCCGAGCGCCATTTCGCCGTGATCGGTCGACGGACCGTCGGCGATGATCTGGCCGGCCTTGATCTTCTGGCCAAGCTTCACGATCGGCTTCTGATTGAAGCAGGTGCCCGCGTTCGAGCGCATGAATTTGCGCAGCTCGTAAACGTGCACGCCATTCTTCGTATCCGTTTTCAGGTTACGCGGCATTTCGCCGTCGCGCGTGATGACGATGCGCTTCGCGTCGACGGAAGCGACGATGCCGGCCTCTTCGGCGACGGCGACGATCTTCGAGTCGCGAGCGACGCGTTCTTCGATGCCGGTGCCGACAAACGGCGCTTCGGCTTGGAGGAGCGGCACGCCCTGGCGTTGCATGTTCGCGCCCATGAGCGCGCGATTCGCGTCGTCGTGCTCGAGGAAGGGAATCATTCCCGCCGCGATCGAGATGACCTGCTTCGGCGAGACGTCCATCAGGTCGACGTCAGAGGCGGGGACCTCGAGGAACTCGCCATCCTTACGCACCGTGACCTTGCCGATGAAGTGACCCTTGTCGTCGATCTCGGCGTTGGCCTGAGCGATGACTTTGCCTTCTTCCTGATCGGCGGTGAGGTATTCGATCTTGTCGCCCACGCGGCCGTCCTTGACGAGGCGATACGGCGTTTCGATGAAGCCGAATTCGTTGACGCGCGCGTAGGTCGAGAGCGAGTTGATGAGACCGATGTTCGGACCTTCCGGGGTTTCGATCGGGCAGATGCGGCCGTAATGCGACGGATGAACGTCGCGCACTTCGAAGCCCGCGCGTTCGCGATTGAGACCGCCCGGCCCGAGCGCGGAGAGACGACGCTTGTGCGTGACCTCGGCGAGCGGGTTGATCTGGTCCATGAACTGCGACAGCTGCGAGCGAGCGAAGAAGTCGCGGATGACGGTCGTGAGCGCCTTCGGGTTGATCAGCTTTTGGGGCGTGATCGAGTCGACGCTTTGATCATACATCGTCATGCGCTCGCGGACGAGACGCTCGGTGCGGCTGAGGCCCACGCGGCACTGATTGGCGAGGAGTTCGCCCACGGTGCGGACGCGGCGGGAGCCGAGGTGATCGATGTCGTCGACAACGCCCTCACCCTTCTTCAAACGGACGAGATATTTCGTCGCGGCTACGACGTCGCCGGATTCGAGAATGCGCTGCTCGAGGTCGACCTTGAGGCCGAGCTTTTGGTTGACCTTGTAACGGCCGACGCGGCCGAGGTCGTAGCGCTTGGGATCGAAGAACAGGCGCTTCAGGAGCGCTTTCGCATTGGCCGTGGTCGGCGGCTCGCCCGGACGGAGGCGCTTGTAGATTTCCTTGAGCGCTTCCTCTTCGTTGCGGGTGGGGTCCTTCTTGAGCGCGCGGATGATCGCGCCTTCGTCGGCGGACGTATCAATGACGCGCAGCGTGGTGATCTCGTGTTTTTCGAACGTGCGGACGATCGCTTTCGTGAGCGGTTCGAACGCGCGCGCGAGCACGACGCCCTTCTGGGCATCGATCGCGTCTTCGACGAGCACGAGCGTGGAGACGTTCTCCATGTCGAGCGCCTTGGAGACCTTCAGATCCTTGATCTCGTAGAAGAGGTTCAGGATATCGATGTCGCTCGAATAACCGATGGCGCGGAGCAGCGTGGTGATGAGGAACTTCCGGCGACGGCGGCGGCGGTCGAGGTAAACGTAGAGCAGATCGTTATTGTCGAACTGCACCTCGAGCCAGGTGCCGCGGTCGGGAATGATGCGGAAGGAATGGAGCGGCTTGCCGTTCGGATGCGGCGTCACTTCGAAGGCGATGCCGGGGGAGCGGTGTAGTTGGGAAACAACTACGCGCTCGGCGCCGTTGATGATGAACGAGCCGCGCTCGGTCACCATCGGGATCTCGCCCATGTAGATTTCCTCGTCCTTGATGAAGTCTTCCTCGCGGAGGCGGAGCTTCACATAGAGCGGGACCGAGTAGGTGATGCCCTCGCGAAGGCACTCGATTTCCGAGTTCTTCGGATCGCCCAGCGTGTAGGAGACGTATTCGAGCGTGAGCCGCTCGTCGTAGGAGAGGATTGGGAACACCTCGCGAAACACAGCCTCGAGGCCCTGCGGCTTGCGCTGCTTCTCGGGCGTGCCCTTCTGCAGGAAGTCGAGATAGGACGTGATTTGAATCTCGATGAGATTCGGCGGCTGGATCACTTCGCGGAGCTTGCCGAAGTTATTGCGTTCAGAATGGGTGCGGTCGGCCATGGGATTCCCGGGAAAAAATCAGACAGCGCACGCGGCCACCTCACGGGTGGAACGCGGCGAAAAACGGACGAAAAGAACGGAAAGAGAAAAGGCAAAGGACAGGCCGCGGTGAAACACGGCCTGTCCCGATGAAATCGGCAGTTGTGGCAGAAAAAACGCCAAAGGTCTTACTTGAGTTCGACCTTCGCGCCGGCGGCTTCGAGTTTCTTTTTGATATCCTCGGCTTCGGCCTTCGCGACGTTTTCCTTGACCGGCTTCGGCGCGCCTTCGACGAGGTCCTTGGCTTCCTTGAGGCCCAGGCCCGTGATCGCACGCACTTCCTTGATGACGCCGATCTTGTTCGCGCCGGCTTCCTTGAGGACGACGGTGAACTCGGTCTGCGCTTCGGCGGCCGGAGCGGCGGCAGCGGCGCCCGCGGGGGCGGCGACGACAGCAGCGGCGGCGGAGACGCCCCACTTGCCTTCGAGGTCTTTGACGAGGGCGGCGAGGTCGAGAACCGACTGCGCGGACAGCCACTCGATGACTTGGTCTTTGGTGATGTTGCTCATGTTGACTTCTCCTGAATCGAACTAGCGGTTTCGAAGAGTGAAACGCGTTTAAGAGACGTATCCCCTAGCCCGATTCGATGGACGATTTCCCGGCGGACCGGAAAAAATGTTGGTTAAAGCTGTGGTTTAAATTCAGGCGGCCGGAGCGGCGGGTTGATCGGGCTGCTCCTTTTTGACTTTTGCGTCGAGGACGCGGACGAACGCCGCGGCGTTGCTCGTGAGCAAGCTCAGGAACTGAGCGCGGAGCGCATCGAACGGCGGCAGGTCGGCGATGGCCGAGAGATCGGCGGCGCTGATCAGCTTCTTTTCGATGACGCCGACCTTCACCTCGAGCTTCTGCTTGTCGGTGAAAAACTTCTTCAGGACCTTCGCGACGCCGGCGGAATTGTTGCCGCCAACGACGATCGCGGTCTGACCGACCAAAGCGCTGTCGATGTCGGGCAGGCCGAGGGCCTTGGCGGCGACGCGCAGCGAACTGTTTTTCACGACGTGAAACTCGGCGTTTTCCTGGGCCAGTTGGCCGCGGAGCTCGGCGGTTTCGCCGACGGTGAGTTTCGTGAAATTGGCGAGGATGACGTAGTCGGACTTCTTCAGGTGCCCGCTGACCTCATCGATCAAATATTGTTTTTCAGCTCTCATGGTTCGGGCTCCTTTTAGTATTTCGAGAACTCGCTCGAGGCGACCTTCACCGCCGGGCTCATGCTGGAGGAGATGGTGACGCTCTTGATGAACGAGCTGCCTTTGAAGGTGGCGGGCTTCGACTTGCCGACGGCTTCGACGACCGCCTGGACGTTTTCGAGGATCTGAGCAGGCGTGAATGAACGCTTGCCGACGCCCACGCCGAGGTTGGCGGTCTTGTCCATCTTGAACTCCACGCGGCCGGCCTTGACGGCCTTGATGCCGGCGACGACGTCGTCGGTCACGGTGCCGGATTTCGGGTTCGGCATCAGGCCTTTCGGGCCGAGCACGCGGGCGAGCGTGCGGACCTTCTTCATCGCTTCCGTTGTCGCGATCGCGACATCGAAGTCGAGCCAGCCCTCGGTGTTGATCTTCGCCATCATGTCATCGAGACCGGCGTGATCGGCGCCGGCGTCGAGTGCGGCCTGCGGGTTGTCCGTGAAGACGAGCACGCGGACCTTCTTGCCCGAGCCGTTCGGCAACGGCGTGGTGCCGCGGACGTTTTGCTCGCCGGAGGTGGCGTCGACGCCCAAACGGAACGAGACCTCGATGGTTTCGTCGAACTTGGCCTTCGGGAACTTCGTGAGAACCTCGACCGCTTCCGCGAGAGGATACTCCTTGGTGAGATCAGCGACCTTGACGGCGCTATTGTAGCGTTTGCTGTGCTTTTTTGGCATGGATGACTCCTTGCGGTGCGAACGTCCGGGAGGACTCCCGCGGTGAGTTGGATTTGTAGGCAAGCAGGCCGCTTACCTGCACGTGCTCAGGGCGAAATGCCAAAAGCGCGCGCGAGTTCGCGGCCTACAAAGTGGTTTAGTCGACGACCTCGATGCCCATGTTGCGGGCGGTTCCGGCGATGATCTTGATGCCGGCTTCCTCGTCCTTCGCGTTCATGTCGGCCTTCTTGATCTTCCAGATTTCGGCGATCTGCTTGCGCGTGACCTTGCCGACCTTGTCCTGATTGGGCTTGGCCGAACCGGAGGCGATGTTGGCGGCCTTCTTGAGCAGGACGGACGCCGGCGGGGACTTGAGGATGAAGGTGAAGCTCTTGTCGGTATAGACCGTGATGACGACCGGCAGGTTCATTCCGTTCTGATCCTTGGTGCGGGCGTTGAAGTCTTTGCAGAACGCCATGATGTTGACGCCCTGCGCGCCGAGCGCGGGACCGACCGGGGGCGCGGGATTCGCGGCGCCGGCGGGCAATTGGAGGCGGATGTAGCCTTGGATTTTCTTGGCCATTTAAGTGAGGTGGCGGGTGGTTATTTTGTCGTTGAGCGAACGTCGGCGGTGACAAAGAGGCGTCGCATCACTCGGTGTTGCGTTGCACCTGCCAGTATTCGAGCTCGACCGGGGTGAACCGGCCGAAAATGGAAACGGAAACCTTGAGCTTGCCGCGTTCGGGATCGATCTCGTCGATGCGGCCCGTGAGCGACGCGAACGCGCCGTCGGTGATCTTCACTTCTTCGCCGACGCTGTATTGCACCTTCGGCACTTCCTTGCCGCTGGCCGCCTCGATGCGCGCCCGAATCTCATCGATCTCCACCTGACGCAGCGCAGCCGGACGGTCACCGCCAACAAATCCGATCACGCCGGCGACTTCCTTCACAAAATACCAAGGCTTGTTGATCACCTTGCCGTCCTCTCCGTAGAGGCGCATCTGGATGAAAACATAGCCCGGATAAAGTTTGCGGACCTTCGTGCTCTTCTTGCCGCCCTTCACCTCCGACACCACTTCGGTCGGAAGGAGAACTTCGAAGATGTAGTCATCGAGCTCTTCAGCCCTTTTGAACTTCTCGATATAGGCTTTTACCTTGTTCTCCTGGCCGGAGAGCGTGTGGAGGGCGAACCATTGCGCGTCGGCAGGCGCGGACGTTTGGGCAGACATGGGCGAGGCAAGTTAGCTGGCCAGACGCGTGAACAGGTCCACGAACTGGTAGAGGGAGAAATCGCTGATGCTGGTGAAAACACCCAGGATGATCGATGCGACGATCACTATGACGGTGTAGTCGCGCAGTTCCGACATGGTCGGCCAGGTGCACTTCTTGAGCTCGTCCACGATTTCGATCGTGAAGATGCGAACGGAACTGAAGGGGTTTTTCATGAACGAAGATTTGGCAGGCGCGGAGGGACTCGAACCCCCAACCGACGGTTTTGGAGACCGCTACTCTACCAATTGAGCTACACGCCTGTGAGAAATGTCCTTTAGACGACGCAGCCGAGGCCCCCATCAAGAGGCCTCGGCAGGTCTGTTAAATCCTTACCCGAGGCTTATTGGACGATTTCCGTGATACGACCGGCACCGATGGTGCGGCCGCCTTCGCGGATGGCGAACTTCTGAGTCTTCTCCATCGCGATGGGCGCGATGAGCTCGATGTCGACGGTGATGTTGTCACCCGGCATGATCATCTCGACGCCCTGCGGCAGATTGACGACGCCCGTCACGTCCGTCGTCCGGAAGTAGAACTGCGGACGATAGCCATTGAAGAACGGAGTGTGGCGGCCGCCTTCGTCCTTCGAGAGAACGTAGATCTCAGCCTTGGCCTTCTTGTGCGGGTTGATCGACTTCGGAGCGGCGAGCACCTGACCGCGCTCGATGCCGTCCTTTTCAACACCACGGAGGAGAAGACCGACGTTGTCGCCCGCTTGGCCGCTATCGAGCAGCTTGCGGAACATTTCGATACCAGTGACGACGGTCGTGGTCGTGTCGCGGAGACCGACGATTTCGACGGTGTCGTTGACCTTCACCACGCCACGCTCGATACGACCCGTCGCGACGGTGCCGCGGCCGGTGATCGAGAACACGTCTTCGACGGACATCAGGAAGGGCTTGTCCATCTCGCGCTGCGGCTCGGGAATGTCCTTGTCGATCGCTTCCATCAGCTCGGCGATCGCCTTTTCACCTTCCGGCTTGCCTTCGAGGGCCGCGGTGGCGGAACCACGAACGATCGTGGCCGTGTCGCCCGGGAATTGATACTTCGACAGAAGCTCGCGGATTTCCATCTCAACGAGGTCGAGCAGCTCGGGATCGTCAATCAGGTCGACCTTGTTAAGGAACACCACGATCTGCGGCACGCCGACTTGGCGGGCGAGGAGGATGTGCTCGCGGGTCTGGGGCATCGGGCCGTCAGCCGCAGAAACCACGAGGATCGCGCCGTCCATCTGCGCCGCGCCCGTGATCATGTTCTTGACGAAGTCCGCGTGGCCCGGGCAGTCGACGTGCGCATAGTGGCGCTTGTCTGACTCGTATTCGACGTGGGCAACCGAGATCGTCACGATCTTCGACGCGTCACGCACGGTGCCGCCCTTCGCGATGTCGGCGTAGGTCTTCACCTCCGCGAGACCTTTGCGAGCCTGGACCGCGAGGATCGAGGTCGTCAGCGTGGTTTTACCGTGGTCGACGTGGCCGATGGTGCCGACGTTGACGTGCGGTTTCTTGCGTTCGAATGTGCCTTTAGCCATGGGAGTTCGGAGACGTTGGTGGTTTAGATGTGTTGATGACCTCTATTTTAACGTCGCGGAAGTCGCGCGACGTTTGACCTGGAGCCCAGAACCGGACTTGAACCGGCGACCTCGTCCTTACCAAGGACGTGCTCTGCCAACTGAGCTATCTGGGCAGACCGAGGGAGGGATCAAAAAACGAAAAGAGGAGAGAAAGTGCTGTTTTGAAAATTTCAGGTCAACAGCAAACTTGGTCTTTTTCGCCACCATCGCTCGCCACCCGCACGCCCCACCTCAGGGCCCGATCCCAACGTGATAGAAACCAGGGGCCAGCCTCTCTCCCAAATGCAGCACCTTGACGACATAGTCCTGGAAATACCCGTCAACCGCCGCCACCGTCGAACTCTCCGTCAATACCGGCGACCCCACCACGCCACGCACATCAACCGCCACGAGAAACTCCAGCGGCTGCCAGGGCACGTCCGCCGGAGGAGCCGCATTGGCCAACGGTTGTGAAATCAGCCTTTGGCCATCTCCTGCCGAAACGACTTCCAAAAACGCCACCCGCCCGGGCAACGCACCCACCTCCGCCCCGCTCTGTCCAAATCCTGCAAACGGACGCTTCGCCCGCTCCACGTCGAAGGCCTCTCCCGCCCGCCCAGGCACTTCTGCTACCGCAGGCATGGGCAAAGCCAGACGCGACTCCGCGAATTTCAATTTCGGCGGAAAATCCTGAAACGAGGTCTGCGGATCCCTCCAGATATCGCCGCGCAAAACGTCCGCACTCGCACTCCATTGCGACGGCAGAAACAGCGGCAAAGGATCGCGCAACATCGCTTCCTCCTCCAGGATCTCATTCGCCGCCTCACCGTCGAATCGAGCAATGCCCACCGGCGTAAGCTGCTGATTTTGCACGGCACCACCGTGCCCCAACCCATCCCCGCTCGAAGGCGCGCGCGCCAAAATCGCCAACGTCGCCGTCGCCGCCACGCCCGCGCCCACCGCCCAAATCCACCGCTTCCGATCGCCACCCTGCGCGCCCATCGCTAACGCTCCCGCCCCGTCGGCTCCTCCGCCCCCAATACCACCCGCACAAAGCCCGCCTCTCGCGCCGCACTGACAATCTCCGCCAACTCCGACACCGGCACATCCGCACTCGCCCGCACCAGCAGCGAGGGCTCCCGCAACTTCCCCGCTTCCGTTCGCAACCACTGCGCCAGCTGCGCGTGATTCAACAAACCATTCGCCGCAAAAATCTGCCCCGCCGGCCGCACGCTGATCACTCGCTCCGTCGTCGTCGCGCCACCTTGCGCTCCCGCGATCCGCGGCATCTCGAAATCCAGTCCCAGCCCGGGCGCCAAAACGAATCGCGACCCGAACAGCGAAAAAAACAACACGAGCAACCCCGCATTCACAAAGAACCAATAATCGAAACTCCGCGGCTCCGGACGCAGCCGGCTCGCCAGGTCCAAGGGCCTTGTGATCACGACTTCTTCTCCTCCTCCACGGACGACAACTCCTGCCTGTATTCGGTTAATAGATACTTCATGATCTCGTTGCCCGCCCATTCCACGTCGCGCACGATCGCCCGCACGCGCCCCGCCAGAAAATGATACGCCAGGTGCGCCGGGATCGCCAGCATCAGGCTCCCGCCCGTCGCCAACAACGCCTGCCACATCCCTTTCGCGAGCACGCTCGACGTCGCATAATCGCGCTCAAACGCCAGAAAGGTCGTCGTCATCCCGAGCACCGTCCCCAACAACCCCACCAGCGGCGCCACCTGCGCAATCGCCGCGATCGCCCCCAGTCTCCGCTCCAGCGCCGGCAGTTCGATCACCGCCGCCTCCTGCACGTGGAACCGCATCCGATCCGCGTCGTCGTCCGCATGCAGCAACGCCGCCTTCACCACCGCCGCCACCGGACCCGGCGTTTCCTCACACACCGTCAACGCCTCCACGATCCGCCGTTTCGCCAGAATGTTTTTGATGCCATTGACGAATGCCGTCGAACGGATCTGCCCGCGATGAAGATACAGGGTTCTCTCCACGAACAACACCACGCCGATCAAGCCCATCACCAACAACACCCACATCATGGGCCCGCCGCGGGCAAAAAGTGTCAGATCGAGTTCGCGCATCGCGCAGTCGTTAGAGCCCGTTCAACCGTGAGCGTAAATGCCAAACGCGCCTCTCATGGCGCACTTCCCGCCGCTCCAAATCGCGCCAGCCGCGCCTTCGCCAGCGCCTCGCCGTAACCGAGCTTCGTCTCCAACACGAGCGACCACGCCGCTTTCGCCTGGTCCAGTTTCTCCTGCTGCTCGTAGAGCGTTCCGAGTTCCAGCAGCGTCCGCGTCATCCAGTAACGCCCTTTGTCGCTCAACTGGCGCGCCTGCTCCGGCGTGAGCAAAAATTCGTTCACCACATCCCGCCACCACACTTCCTCCGCCTTCGCCGAGCGACCGCGTCGCGCATGCAAAAACCCGAGGTTGAACCCCGCCTCCACCCGCGCATCCACCGGCGCATCGATTCGATCGCGCACATGCTCGAAGAGCAGCAATGCGCTCTCCACATGGCTCGGCTCGTTCGCCGATTGCGCATTGTGCGTCTCCGCCAGCGCCAGCTGCGCCAGCGCCACGTCCCGCCGTTGCGGAAAACGATTCACCACCTCCTCATACACGCGCTGCGCCGCCGGAAAATCGTTCAACTTCCGCAACAAATCCCCCTGCTTCATCCGCGCCGCAAACACCAGCTCGCTCCGCGGATACTTGCCCACGAGATCCTCGATCAGCCGGTTCGCCTCCTTCAAATTCGCCTCCTGCCCGCGTCGCTCCGCCTGACGCGCCGCCTGCAACAACGCAAAGGGCGCATACGTGCTGTTCGGAAAATCCTCCGCCAATTTCGTCAGCAACTGCTGCGCTTCCGCCGCCTTGTCCTGCACCGCGTAATGATCCGCCTCCAGGAAATACGAGGAGATCGCCGCGTCCGACGACGGAAACTCCTCGCGCAAGGTCTGCAGAATCTCCAACGCCGCCTCATCCCGCTCCAACGCGAAATTCGCCTCCGCCCGCAACAGCGCCGCCGAGCTCGCGATCTCGGCCCGCAAGGTCGCTGACACGCCTTCGAGCACCGGCCCAAACCCTTCCACCAGCTCCAACGTCTGCTCCGGCCGCCCCGCCGCCGACGCCAGCCGCGCCTGCAACCACGCCATCCGCGCCCGCAACTCCGGCGCCAGACCGCGCCCGGCTTCGATCCCTTCCGCCACCAGCCGGCTCACGCGTTCATACGCCTCAACCGTCCGCCCCCGCACTTGCAGCGCCCGCGCGAGATTCCACTCCGCCTGCCAGCGGTTCTCCAGATCCAGCGTCGGACTCTTCGCCAACTCGTCCAACATCGCCGCCGCCACCTCCGGCGTGCCCGCCTCGATCTCCGCCAACATTTGCTGAAACAACAGATCTCCCGTATCCACGCCAGGCGGACGCTCCGCGATCGCCGCCGCATACGCATCCGCCGCACTCCGATAATCGCGCGCGCGAAACCACGCCTCCGCAATCAGCAACCCCAGCGCCGCCCGTTCCGGCCCCGGCGACAACTCCGCCCGCGCCCGCACCGCATTGTCCGCCGCCGTCCGATAACGTCGCTGCTCCCACGCCGCCTGCATCAACACCGCATACGCATGCGCCTTCAGCGGAGATCCCGGAAACCGCTGCAACAGCGCCCGCGCATCCTCCTCCGCCGCCGCATATCCGCCGCTCGCCCCCGCGACCCGCGCCGCCGCCAGCGTCACCTGCGCCCGATACAACAACAAATCCTCCACCAACGGATGCGGCGTCGCACCGTCGATCAGCCGATCGAGCAACCGCTTGAAATTCGAAAGCTGCGGATTCTGCGTCGACGCCCGCGCCAGCAACTGCAACGCCACGCGCTGTTTCGTCCGGTCGCTGCCACTTTCCAACAATCGCTCCAACGCCGTTCGCCCCGCCCCTTGCTCCGCCCCGGCGATCAATCCCAGCAGCAGCCGCGTCTCGTCGCCTTCCGTCCGCTCTTCCGCCGGCATCGTCTGTAGTTGCCGCTCCAATACCTGCGCCGCCTCCGACTTCCGCCCGAGCTCATCCAGCATCGCCGCGTAAATCCGGGTCCATTGATACCCTCGAGCGCGGCCCGAAAACTCGTCCATGTTGCGACGCGCCGCCGCGAGACTCGCCTCCGTCACCTGCCCGCGCCGCAATCGCAACTGCTCCTGCTTCAACTGAAACTGCGCCCGCGCCGGCGCCGAGGGCGTCGCTTCCGCCGCCTGCCCAAACAACACCGCCGCCTTGTCCGGCTCGCCATCGCTGATCGCGATCAATCCTTGCAGAAAAAAATGCCAGCCGCGCTCCGTCGGCGTCAGCTCATTCGGCCTCGTCGCATCGCGCTCGTTCTTCGCCGTCGTCAAAAACCCCTGCTGCCACGCCGCCAGGCCTTTTCGCAAATGCCACGCCGCCGTGCGCGGCCCTTCAAATGCATGCAACACCCGCTCCGCATCCGCCCCGCGCCCTTGATCCAGCAACGCCGTCGCCAATCCCATCGTCGCCGCCTCCACCTCGGGCCCGCCCTTCTCCAGCAACTGCCGATAAATCGCCTCCGCCGCCGACGAAAATCCCAGCTCCTGCGCCCGCTCCGCCGCCGTCAGCGACAGCGCATCTTCACCGCGCGTGACACGCTCCGCCCGCGGGCCCGACAACGGCGCCGCCACATTCAACGGCGTCTGCGCACGCCCCTCCGCCACAGCCCAACCAAGCAGCCAAATCATCAAAAAGCGGAAGCGCATCACAGCCCGCCGACCTTGCTGCCCCCGCCGTAAACAATCAACCGCGTTGTAAATCGCCGAAACTCGCACCACGCTCTGCGACATCGCACGGTTCGACTCGTTTCCAACTCCTTCCCCCTCATGAGCGCACTCGTTGTCCTCGGCATCCTCGCCGCCCTCCTCCTCGTGCTCGGCCTCTGGGCCGTCGGCATCTACAACTCCCTCGTCGCCCTCCGCAACCGCTTCAAAAACGCGTTCGCCCAAATCGACGTCCAACTCAAGCGGCGCTACGATCTCATCCCCAATCTCGTCGAGATCGCCAAGGGCTACCTCAAACACGAGCGCGAAACCCTCGAAGCCGTCATCAAGGCCCGCAACATCGCCGCCGCCGCCGCCCAGTCCGCCGCAGCCAATCCCGCCGACGCCAATGCCGTCCGCAGCCTCGCCTCCGCCGAAACCGGCCTCGCCGGCGCCCTCTCCCGCCTCATGGTCGTGTCCGAAGCCTACCCCGACCTGAAGGCCAACCAAAACATGGCCCAACTCACCGAGGAACTCACCTCGACCGAGAACAAAATCTCTTTCGCCCGGCAGGCCTACAACGACAGCGTCATGACCTACAACACCGCCCGCGAAACGTTCCCCAATGTGATCTTCGCCGGCATGTTCGGCTTCCACCCCGCCGAACTCTTCAAGATCGACGACCCCACCGAGCGCAACGCCCCCAAGGTCCAGTTCACCTAAGGCAGGACGAACCCTCCGGGTGAGCCGCCGTCTCTCCGCTCTGAGCTCCAAGCTCTCAGCTCTCGGCTAGTTTCGCACATGGACTTCTTCGAAGCCCAGGCTCGCGCGAAGAAACGCACCACGCGTCTCGTCGTGCTCTTCGTCCTCGCCGTCCTCGGCACCATCTCCGCCGCCTATTTCGCCGCCCTCCTCGGCCTCCGTTTTTTCGACGCCCAACAAGCCGCCGCGTATTCAGATTACGGCTACGCCCCTTCCTCCCCGGGGTTCTCCACTCTGGGCTCCGGCCTTCTGTGGCACCCTCAACTCCTCCTCGGCGTCTCCGCCATTACCGTCGCCATCATCGGTCTGGCTTCGCTCGCAAAATGGTCGCAGTTCTCCGCCGGCGGCTCCGCCGTCGCCGAGAGCGTCAAAGCCCGCCGCGTCTCCCCCCAAACCACCGACCTCGCCGAACGCCGCCTGCTCAACGTCGTCGAGGAAATGGCCATCGCCTCCGGCACTCCCGTCCCCGCCGTTTACATCCTCGACGACGAACCCGCCATCAACGCCTTCGCCGCCGGACTCACCACCTCGGACGCCGTCGTCGCCGTCACCCGCGGCACACTCGAAAAGCTGTCCCGCGACGAACTCCAGGGCGTCGTCGCCCACGAGTTCAGCCACATCCTCAACGGCGACATGCGGCTCAACCTCCGCCTCACCGCCCTCCTTTTCGGCATCCTCGTCCTCGGACTCGCCGGCCGCAGCATCCTCTGGTCCCTCCGCTACACGCGCGTCCCGCGCAGCTCCGGCCGCAACAAAAATTCCGGCGGCATCCTCGCCTTCATCGTCTTCGCCGGCCTCGCCCTCCTCCTCATCGGCTACATCGGCTACTTCTTCGGCCGCCTCATCCAGGCCGCCGTGTCTCGACAACGTGAATACCTCGCCGACGCCTCCGCCGTTCAATTCACCCGCAACCCCAACGGCATCGCCGGCGCCTTGAAAAAAATCGGCGGCTACGCCCTCGGCTCCCGCCTCCAAACCAGCAAAGCCGCCGCCATCGGCCACTTCTTCTTCGCCCAAAGTTTCCGCTCCGGCCTGACCGGCCTCTGGTCCACCCACCCGCCGCTCACCGAGCGCATCCGCGCCATCGATCCTCACTTCGACGGCAAGATGTTCGCGCCTCTGGAAAAGGTCGACGTCGCCTCCGAATCCTTCGTCTCCGCCGGCCTGCACCCGCCGAAACTCCCACCCAAAACCCAAAACGCGAAACTCGAAACCTTCTCTGCCCCCGCCGCCATTGCCGCCATCGGCACCCTCACCGCCGCCCAAGTCGCCTCCGCCGAAAATCTCCTCGCTTCCGTCCCGGCCGCCCTCCGCGACACCGCCCACTCGGAAACGGGCGCTCCCATTCTCCTCTACGGCCTGCTTCTCTCCGACGACGCCACCCTCCGCCAACGCCAACGCGCCCTCATCACCCAGCACGCCGGCCCCAACACGCTCGCCAGCCTCGACCGCCTCGCCCCCGACCTCCGCGCCGTCCGCCCCGAACACAAGCTCCCTCTAGTCCAACTCACCCTGCCCGCCCTGCGATCGCTCCCGCGCGCCGCACTCGATCCGTTTCTCACCACGCTCGACGAGCTCGTCCACGCCGACGCCCACGTATCACCTTTCGAATACGCCGTTCAAAAACTCCTCACCCGCACCCTCGCCCTCGGCCGCTCGCCCAAATCCGCCGCCGTCCAATACCACTCTTTCAACGCCCTCGTCCGCGAAATCGCGACAGTCCTCTCCACCCTCGCCCACGTCGCCACCGCCAACGAAGACGAAGCCCGCTCCGCCTTCGCCACCGGCGCCGCCCAACTCAAGCTCATCGAGCCCCAACTCGCCCTCGCGGCGTCGTCGTCCGACCTCACCACCTTCGACACCGCCCTCGACAAACTCGCCGCCGCGAGCCTCCCCATCAAACATCGGACGCTCCTCGCCGCCGCCCACGTCGTCAGCGCCAACGGCTCCGTCTCCATCGCCGAAGCCGAGCTCCTCCGCGCCACCGCCGCCGCCCTCGACCTCCCCATGCCACCCCTCGCGCCTTCCTAATCTTTCTTTTTCCTCTTTATCTTTCTCTCGGCTCCGTCACCGCCACGCGTGCCACATCACCCAGCGCCCGGCCTTGCGCACGCGATCGAAACTGATTCGCCAGGTCCACGCCAGCCGCCCCACTTCCACCTCTCCGCGAAGTCTTTCGCCTCCCGCAACCGTCAAGACTTCGCCCCGCGCCTTCCGCCCCAGCAGGACCTTTAGATCCGACGCCACATAAGGCACCAGATACTGCGACGGCTCGACCAACTCCCGCCCGTCCAATCTCAACGCTTTCACGCGATCCACCGGCTCTTCGCGCGCCCGCACCAACACCGGCCGCTCCGCCGGCAACTCCCAGCCACCGCCCGGCCTTTCGCGCACGATCTCCGTTCGCGGCTCGAGCCGAACACCCGCTCCGATCACCGCCGCCACCACTCCCGCCACCGCCCATCTCCCCACGCGCCTCGCACCACCACGCACCCACAGGTCCTTCGCCGCCGCCACGACCACCAGAAACATCAGCGGAAACCACCACGCGAAATAGTGGATGAGCGTGAATCGATAAATCCCCGCCGGCGTGAGGTCATTGTAATTCAAATACACGAACGCATTCGCCGCCACCGCGCCCACCGCCGCCGCACCCGCCGCGCCTTCTCGCCGCACCCACCACACCGCCGCCGGCCCCGCAAACCACAACCACGGATATCGCCACAACAATCCCGGCTCCACCTCCCCAAACAGCGGCATCCCCTCCAAAAACAGCCAAAAGAACTTATAACTCACCGGATATCCGAAAAACCCCACCGTCTCCATCGACGCCGCTTCATACGGCGTCCGCCACGTCCCGAATATCCGTAAATTCAATACACCCACCACCGCCCACGCCGCCATCACCAGCGCCGTCGCTCCGCTCCCGCAAATCACGCGCTCACGCCACGTCGGCACCCGCCACACGGCCCACGCCAGCAACGGCCCAAACGCCACCACATCCACCGGCCGCACCAAATAAGTTCCCGCCGCCAACCCCGCCAGCATCCACACGCGCCGCCCAAACCCGCCCGCGCCTCCCCCCGGCTCATCTCTCACCACCACCCACACTCCCGCCAACATCGTCAACTGCGTCGCCAACGTATTCCACGGCACCACCACCGAATCGGCCAACAACCACCCGTGCGTCGCCACAAACACGACTCCCACGCCCAACACTTCCGCCGCACTCAACCACCGCCGCCCGATCCGCCACCCCATCGCCGCGGCTCCCAACACCAGCGCCAGGTTCGGCACCGCGAACGCATGCGCCGGCATCCACCCCACCAACGGCACCGCCAGCACCGAATAACCCAGCGGATAAAAATACGTCTCCGCATTCACCTCCCCGGCCGCAATCGCCTCCGCCTGACGCAAATACTTCAACTGATCCGACCACGTCCACCACCCGTCGCGCGACGCACCGTCACCGATTCCCGGATACAAATCGTGCAGCCGATACGCCGCGAGATACACGATCGCGACCAACCCCACCAGCGCCCACCCCGCGCCGCGACACCCCAGCACGCGATTCACCGCCTCCACCAAATTCCTCATCGACCAGCGCGTTCGCGCGAGACTCGTCCAACGACACCCATCCGCGCACCTCACCCCAATCGCCCGCCTTCGTCAAAGCGTTGTTCCTTCCTTCTTTCGTCACCCCGAACAGCCACCCATCAACTCACCGACCCTGCACGCGCGCCCGCCCCTGCGGCTCGCCCGCTTTTCTCACGGGCTCCGGCTCCTTCGGCGAAAACTTCGCCATCAGCATCACCGCCGCGATCGCCGCCGCCATCACCCCGCGCGCCCACTTCCTCCGCCGCACTTCGTCCGGCAACCAGGCCTTCTCCTTCCGCGCCAGCACCGCGATTCCGAGCGTCGGCAACACCAGCCACATCCACCACGGCAGACCCATCTCCTTCAACACATGCCGAAACCAGCCCACCACCGACACCCCTAGAATCCCCAACGCAAACAGCGCCGCAAACGTCACGCTATGCCCGCGCAACGCCCGCCAAAACCACGGCACCACTGAAAATCGATCCACGCCTCACCGTGCGCATACCCGCGCCGCCCGTCAAAATCCCGCCTCGCCCGCGCCTCCTTCTCTTCCTCGCTCTTCCTTCACTTGGAGGCGCGGTGCCCCCACCGCGCAATCACGCTCCGATCACGGCCCCAAAAATTTCGGCCCCCTCGCTCCGTCCACTCCATTGTCCTCCACCTCGAAAACCGGATCCGTCGCCTCCACGAAACGCATCCCATGATCGAAACCCCACAACCAGCACGCGCCATCCCGCCGATCATGGATCAACATGTAATCCGGCAACCGATCCCGCGACGGACTCGCGATCGAAAACTGCCCCTGCGTCACGTAGTCCAAAACCTCCGGCAACTGCGACACCGGTGGCTGCAAATCCAACGTCACCGTCCAGTTCCCACTCACCGCCATCGGCACATTCCCACGGAAAAAATACCCGAAAAATCGCGCCGGCACGAAATGCCCCGTCGCCCGCAACCGCAGCAAATGCTCATCCACCGCCGCGATAAACCGCACCCTCCAGGGAAAATCGTTCGGCAGAGTAAACCCGGAAAGCGGTATGAGCACATTGTCGATCATGGCGCGGCGCGTCTCACCTATTAACGGCCAACTTCGATTGGATTTTAGCTCCGATTTCATCAGGCTGCGCGCCCCGTGAGTTTGACCGCCCGCCAGCAACAGCTTCTCGACGATCTCCTGCTGTTCGACGACCCGCAGGAACGTCTCGCCGCCATCGTCGAGCGCGCCCGACGCCGCCCCAAACTCTCCGCCGAACAACGCACCCCGCTCCACCGCGTCCCGGGCTGCAGCTCCAACGTCTGGCTCGTTTCCGAACTCCGCGACGGCCGCTGCCACTTCCACGCAGACGCCGACTCTCCCGTCGTCCTCGGCCTCGTCACGCTGCTCACCGATTTCCACCACGACCTCACCCCCGCCGAACTCCTCGCCACCACCACCGACCCGCTCGAAACCCTCCACCTCTCGCGCAACCTATCCCCCACCCGCCGCCACGGCCTCGCCGCCGTCCGCACCGCCCTCCGCGCCTTCGCCCAACAATCCGTTTGAACAGAAGCCAACCAAGAAAACCAAGAGCCTCCCGCCATCCGACTGCTCTTCGGTCGCTGCGTTATCTTCCGTTCAACTCCGATGTATTTCGACGCTCATAATCACCTTCAGGACCCCTGGCTCGCCCCGCACCGCGAACGCGTCTTCGCCGATCTTTCCCAACTCCCCATCCGCGCCTGCGTCGTCAACGGCACCAGCGAACAAGACTGGCCCGACGTCACCACCCTCTGCTCGGACTCCCACCCTCAGCTCTCATCGCTCCACCCTCAACTCCACCTCCTGCCCAGCTACGGCCTCCACCCTTGGAACGTCGGCAACGCCTCCCCGCACTGGCGCGACACCCTCCTGCGCACCCTCGACGCAAATCCCCACGCTTTCATCGGCGAAATCGGTCTCGACCGCTGGATCCTCGATCGCGCCCGCCCCGACGACCCTCGCCTCACCGGCCTCCGCCGCGCCTCGCTCGACGAACAACGCGACGCCTTCACCTGGCAACTCCGCCTCGCCGCCGAGCGCAACCTTCCCGTCACCATCCACTGCCTCGACGCCTGGGGCCCGCTCATCGACCTCCTCCGCACCACGCCGCTCCCCGCCCGTGGATTCCTCCTCCACGCCTACGGCGGCTCCGCCGAACTCGCCCGCGAGTTCACCACGCTCGGCGCCTACTTCTCCTTCAACGGCTACTTCCTCCCACCCTCCCCACCCACGGCAAAGTGTCACATAATGTATGACACTTCCCCGCGCGTCGCTCGCCGCCTCGAGGTCTTCCGCTCGCTCCCTCTCGACCGCCTTCTCGTCGAAACCGACGCCCCCGCGATGCCTCTCCCCGCTTCCCATCGCACCCACGACCTCCCAGGCCTCGCCGACGGCAACCCCATCAACCACCCCGCCAACCTCCCCGCCGTTTACGCCGGCCTCGCCGAACTCCGCAACCTTCCGCCCGACATCCTCGCCGCGCAGATCGAGCGAAACTTTCACGCCTTGTTCAGCTCCCCGCCGCGCAGATAGCCGCGTCCCCTCCCCCGCGCCTCGCACCCTCCGCTCCGCAAAATCTGCGCAGCCTTTTCGCATTCACGCGGCACGTCGATGCTTCCTGCATCGCCTCGCATCCAACAGGATCGCGCTGTCCGCACGCGTCACGCACATGTTCTCTCCCACCATCATCCAAGGCGGCATGGGCGTCGCCGTCTCCAACTGGCGCCTCGCTCGCGCCGTTGCTCAAACCGGCCAGCTCGGCGTCGTCTCGGGGACCTTGCTCGGCGTCGTTCAAGCCCGACTCCTGCAACAAGGCGACCCCGGCGGCCACCTCCGCCGCGCCTTCGATCGCTTCCCCATTCCCGCCATCGCCGAACGCATCTGGCGCCAGTATTTCGTGCCGGGCGGCGTGCCCGCGGGAACTCCGTTCAAACCCGTCCCGATGCCCGCGCTCCCACTCAGCACCGCGTTCATCGAGCTGTGCATCGTGGCCAACTTCGCCGAAGTCTTCCTCGCGAAGGAGGGCCACTCCGGCCGCGTCGGCCTCAACCTCCTCGAAAAAGTTCAACTGCCCACGCTGCCTTCGCTCTACGGCGCCATGCTCGCCGGCGTCGACACCGTGCTCATGGGCGCCGGGATTCCACGCTCCATTCCCGGAGTGCTCGACGGTCTCGCCCGCGGCGATGCCGTCGAACTGAAGCTCGACATCGAAGGCGCCGCTCCCGACGACCCCGCGCGGGCGCTGCGTTTCGATCCGCGCACGTTGTTTCCCGGCCAACGGCCGGACGTGCATCGTCCGCATTTCCTCGCGATCGTCTCCTCCGCCACCCTCGCCGCCACCCTCGCCAAAAAATCCAACGGCGTCGTCAACGGCTTCGTCGTCGAGGGCGCGATCGCCGGCGGTCACAACGCCCCGCCCCGCGGTCCGCTCCAACTCAACGCTTCCGGCGAACCGATCTACGGGCCGCGCGACACCCCCGAGCTCGCTAAAATCCGCGACCTCGGCCTGCCGTTCTGGCTCGCCGGCGCATTTTCACGCCCCGGCAAAATCGCCGAAGCCCAAGCCCACGGCGCCGTCGGCGTTCAGGTCGGCACCGCCTTCGCCTTCTGCGAGGAATCCGGCATCCTCCCCGACCTGAAACGCCGGTTCCTCGAACTCGTCCGAGCCGGCGCCGCCCGCGTCTTCACCGACCCGCTCGCTTCACCCACCGGCTTCCCTTTCAAGGTCGCACAACTCGCCCAAACGCTCTCCGACGCCGCGCTCTTCGCAAAGCGCCGCCGCCTCTGCGATCTCGGCTACCTTCGCCAACTCTTCCGCCGCGACGATGGCACCATCGGCTACCGCTGCGCCGCAGAACCCGTCGCCGACTTCGTCCGCAAAGGCGGCGCCGCCACCGCCACCGTCGGCCGCAAATGTCTTTGCAATGGTCTCACCGCCACCGCCGGCTTCGCCCAAACCCGCGACGACGGCGATGTGGAACTGCCGATCGTCACCGCCGGCGAAGAGCTCACCGAGCTCGCCCACTACCTCGACCTCAGCCGCGCCTCCTACCGCGCCGCCGACGTGATCCGCGCCCTCCTCGGTCCTTCCACGTCCGCCATCGCCCACTAGACCGAACTCCGCGCGATCTGCCGCACCACTTCCCCCGCCGCCGCCAACCCAAACACCCCCGTCACAAACACCACCGTCCCAAACCCGCTCGCACAATCCAGCGCCACCTCCGACCCGGGCTCGCGCTCGCTCGAACACGTCCCGTCCGCCCACGGAAATACCGGCGGCTCACTCGACCACACGCAGCGCACACCCCAGTGCATCTTCCCGGTCTGCTCGCCGTGCGCGAAACCGTGATCCTTCCGCAGCTTCTTCCGCACCTGCCGCAGTAACTCATCGCCAAACGAATCCCCCAAATCCCCCACGCGCACCTGCGTCGCATCGCGCTTTCCTCCCGCTCCGCCCACCGTCAACACCTCCATCCCCCGCCGCTTCGCCTCCGCAATCAGCAGCGCCTTGTTCGACAGCTTGTCGATCGCATCCACGACGAAATCGAACCGCGCGCTCAATAAACGCTCCGCCGACGCCGCCGTAAAAAACTCCGTCACCGCCTCCGCGCGGCACGCCGGATTGATCGCCCGTATCCGTTCCGCCAGCACATCCACCTTCGGCCGTCCGATCTGACCGTCCAACGCCGGCAGTTGCCGATTCACATTCGTCACGCACACGTCATCGAGATCGATGATCGTCAACGCCCCCACCCCGCTCCGCGCCAATCCTTCGACCGTCCACGACCCCACGCCGCCCACGCCCACCACGCACACGTGCGCCTCCCGCAGCCGCTCCAGGCCCGCCCGCCCAACCAGCCGCCCAACACCACCGAAACGATCGAAATAATCCGACTCTTCACTCATTCTCCCCAGCGAGAACAAGGAACCCCGCCTGTGCAACCTCCGCTCCCCATGCGCACGATCGGTCATTCTGAACGAAGCGAAGAATCCACGCGCACGACTGCTCAGCCAACCTCCTCGAAACCATGAAACCCCTCCTGCTTTTCCTCTCCTTCCTCCCCGCCTTCGTCATGTCCGCCGCCGTCCTCCCCGTCATCCCACCCGCCGACGACACCGGCTTCACCCCGATCTTCGACGGCCGCACCCTCACCGACTGGGACGGCGACCCGACCTACTGGCGCGTCGAAGACGGCCACCTCGTCGGCGAAATCACCCCCGAAACCCTCGTCAAACGAAACACCTTCATCATCTGGCGCGGAGGCACCCCCGCCGACTTCGAACTTAAACTCGACTACCGGGTCACCGCCGGCGGCAACAGCGGCATCAACTACCGCAGTATCCAACTTACGGATGCACCATGGTCCCTCGCCGGCTATCAGGCCGACATCGACAGCGCCGGCCGCTGGGTCGGCCAAAACTACGAGGAACGCGGCCGCACCTTCCTCGCCTATCGCGGCCAGATGGTTCGCATCAACGAGAGCGGCCAGCCTCAACTCCTCGCCAGCCTCGGCGATCCCGCCACTCTCGCCTCCCACGTCAAAACCGACGACTGGAACTCCTACCACCTCATCATCCGCGGCAACATCCTCACCCACATTATCAACGGACACGTCATGAGCATCGTCATCGACGACGACCCCAAAAATCGCCGCTTCGAAGGTCTCATCGGCGTCCAAGTCCACGTCGGCCCACCGATGAAAATCGAATACCGCAACATCCGCCTCAAAACTTTCTAGGCCGCGTCCACGATCGCTCCTCAACGCCTCACCCCATGCTCACCATTCACGTCCACATCCAAGTTCTCCCCGAACACCTCCAAGCCTTCATCACCGCCACCCTCGCCAACGCCCGCGCAAGTCTGCAGGAGCCCGGCATCGCCCAGTTCGACCTCCTTCAACAGGCCGACGACTCCACCCGTTTCGTCCTCGTCGAAGCCTACCGCACACCCGAAGCCACCGCCGCCCACAAAGCCACCGCGCACTACGCCACCTGGCGCGACACCGTCGCCCCCATGATGGCCGCCCCGCGCACCAGCACCCGATTCACCGCTCTCCAGTAAAGACGCCTTCTACGCGTCCGCTTCGCCTGCCCTTTGCTCATGCCTTTCGAATTCGCCACCGCCACCCGCATCCTCTTCGGGCCCGGCACGCTCAACCAACTCGCCCCCGCCGCCCGCAACCTCGGCCGCCGCCCCTTTGTCGTCACCGGCCGCAATCTTTCCCGCGCCCAACACCTCCTCGACCTGCTCTCCTCCGCCCAACTTCCCGCCCGCACTTTCTCCATCGCCCACGAACCCACCACCGACGACATCACCCACGCCGTCGCCGACGCGCGCGAACACCACTGCGATTTCGTCATCGGCTTCGGCGGCGGCAGCGCCCTCGACTCCGCCAAAGCCATCGCCGCCCTCCTCACCAATCCCGGCGACCTCCACGACTACCTGGAAGTCATCGGCCGCGCCCAACCGCTCCCGCATCCCTCCGCTCCCTGTATCGCCATTCCAACTACCGCCGGCACCGGTTCCGAAGTCACTCGCAACGCCGTCCTCTCTTCCCCCACGCATCGCGTCAAAGTCTCCCTCCGCAGCCCCCACATGCTGCCGCACCTCGCGCTCGTCGACCCGGAACTCACCCACGATCTTCCACCCGCCCTCACCGCCACCACCGGACTCGACGCCTTCACTCAACTCATCGAGCCCTACGTCTCCTCCCGCACGAATCCTCTCACCGACGCCCTCTGCACCGAAGGCCTCCGCCGCGCCGCCCGCTCGCTCCGCCGCGCCGTCGAAAACGGCCACGACACCTCCGCGCGCGAAGACATGTCGCTCGCCAGCCTCTTCGGCGGACTCGCCCTCGCCAACGCCGGCCTCGGCGCCGTCCACGGTTTCGCCGGCCCGCTCGGCGGCATGTTCCCCGCCCCCCACGGCGCACTCTGCGCCGCCCTCCTCCCTCACGTCATCGAAGCCAACCTCTCCGCTCTCCAATCTCGCGCACCTCATCACCCCTCCCTCTCCCGCTACGACGAACTCGCTCGCCTCATCACCGCGCAACCCCACGCCACCGCCCCCGAGCTCGTCCGCTGGACCCACCACCTCCTCGCCACGCTCCAAATCCCGCCACTCTCCACCTACGGCATCACGCCCGCCGATTTCCCCGCCATCGTCGAAGCCGCCTCCCGCGCCAGCAGCATGAAAGCGAATCCGCTCCCCCTCAACCCCGCCGAGCTCACCCAAATCCTCACCCGCGCCCTGTAGGTTGCGCGCTCGCCGCGCAACTTTCACTGCTCCGAGCCTCAGCGGCGCGCAAGCAGCCGTTCCACCGCCGCAATCGCCGCCCGCTCCCGCTCCTCCCACCCGCCGCGGATCTCCACAAACGGGAGCCCCCGCCGCTCCACCGCCCCGCGCCACACCCGCGCCGCCTTCGCCCGATCCTCCGGCTCCGGAAAACACCGCGCCGGATCCGGCTCGAACGGCACGTCCGCCTCGAGCAACAGATACAGCGCATAATTCCGGCACCGCTTCTCCGCCCCGCGCCGCACTTCGTCCGGACACGTCCCATACAACAGATCGCTCCACAACATCGTCGTCAGCGCTTCTGTATCACAAATCACAATACCGCCCCCCTTCGCCTCCGCCGCGCGCACCGCCTCATCCTCCCGCCGCCACTGCTCGCGCGCGACCGGCGCCATGTCCTCGAGCCCGATCGCCCCGTGCGCATCCCAAAATTCCCGCGCATACTCCGGCACCCAGCTCACGCCAAAATGCCGCGCCAGCCGCTCCGCCAGCCGCGTCTTCCCCGTCGACTCCATCCCAAACACCGCGATCCGCTTCACTTCCACGTCGCCGCTCACCGTCCCACCTCCAATCCCGGTCCATCCGTTTTCCTCCGTGGTTCAATTTCACCGCCCGTATCCCCTTCTTTGATACTCCTCCGCCACGCCCGATCCCCCGCCACCGCCATCGCGAAAAAGATCGCATACAACCCCGCCGTCAGCCGCAGGTCCTTCGCCCAATACACCCCGATCGCCACCACGTTCACGACCATCCACCCCGCCCAACACTGCAGCCGCTTCCGCGCCTGCCACCACTGCGCGATCAAACTGAACACCAAAATAAACGCGTCCCAATGCGGCAGCGCCGCATCCGTGTTCCGCCGCATCAACTCTCCCCACGCCGCCGTCGCCGCCACCCCCGCCACACTCCACCCCACCACGGCCCGCATCCGCAGTTTCGTCACCGGCAACATCGTTCGTTGCAGGCCGGAGTCTCCAACCTCGCCGCCACCCGCTCTTCCGCCCATCAACCAATGCCACCACCCATACGCTTGTATCCCGAAAAAGAATACCTGCAGCAGCGCATCCGAATACAGCTTCGCCTCGAAAAACACCCACGCATACACCGACACCTGCACGAGCCCCACCGGCCACCCCCAGACATTCTGCCGGATCATCAGCGCGACGCCGACCACCCCCAGCACCGTGCCAATGATTTCAAATGCGGACATGAAGCGTCAGAAAAGAACCACGAATGGACACGAACGAACACGAATGACCAGCAAACTAACGCCGCCCAGCTTCCCTCATTCGTGTGTATTCGTGTCCATTCGTGGTTCCACGTCCTCCTCCCAATCCGTGTTCATCCGCGTCCATCCGTGGTGAGCGACCGCCCCTCCCCGCCTCACTTCTCCGCCACAAACGCCTCCAACGCTTCCCGCGTGATCGCATAACGCGCCCCACAACGCGGACACCGAATCTCAATCTTCTCCTCATCCCCAAACAGCCCTTCCGGATCCTGCCGCATCGTCGGCGCCAGCACTTCCAGCATCCGCTCCTGATTGCACCCACAGTGCCAGCGATACACGCGCGTCTCCATCGGCACCAGCGTCTCCGCGTCGTCCAGCTTCCGCACTTGCTCCACATCCAGCGCGTGCAACCAGCCCACGTCGCAATCCGGATGCTCCGTCACCATCGCAAACTCCTCTTCGCTCAGCTGAAAATACCGCGCCGCCCGCTGCTCGCTCTGCGCATAAAACTTCTCCGCCGCCTCGATCGGATCGCCGCCCTTGAAACTCACCGTGCTCCGCCGCTTCTCCCCGCGCCCGCGCACCACGTCCGCATAAAACAAATTCTCCGGCATCTCCTTCACGTTCTCCTCGAACACTCGCCCCGCCACCGCGCCGAGCTCATTGTCTCCAATCAAAAACACATTCAACAAGGGCTGCTGAAAATTGATCGTCCACGCCGTCAGCTCATTCCGCGGCCGCGACGCACAATGCAGCACAAACGCCGCCAGCGCTTTCTTGAACAACGCATCCGCCTCCGGCGCCGGGCGAATCTGATGCTTCCCGAGATGCAGATAGTAATCGACGAACAGATCTCCGAACTCCGCCCGCGCCAATAGCACATTACGGCTTCGCACAAAAAACGTGCCCACCTCCATTCCAGCGTCATTCAGATTCGGGGGAGTAATTTCCGGCATGCCGCGAAACGTTGCGCACCGCCCCCGTTTGTCGAGCCCCGCGACCTCTTCCTGACCGCAGGTCGCCCCGCAAATTCCCGCATTCGCCCCCACGGCGTTGCCGGCCGCGCCCTTTTTCACGCCCGCTACTCCCGAGTCCCCCCGCTCCGCATGCCACGCATGCGCCCTTTTCCTCATGCCCCTCCCCCACGCCTTTCTTTCGCGCACGGCCGTCGCACTCGTCGTGTCGCTCGCCACCCTCTCGCCGGCCGCCGCCTTCACCGCCGCCCCGAACCTCACCGTCAACGGCGACATCCGCCTCCGCTACGAATCCGACTGGGACTCCCATAACGCCGCCGGCGGCCGCCGCCTCGACCGCGAACGCGGCCGCTTCCGCCTCCGCGCCACCGCCCACTACAAATTCAACGACACCTGGTCCTTCGGCGCCCGCATCCGCACCGGCAACACCCACAGTCAGCAATCGCCGCATCTCACCTTCCACGCCGACGACGGCTCCCCATCCGACGACCTCCAATTCTCCCTCGACCGCTACTTCCTCCAGTTCAAACAACGCCACACCACCGCCTGGCTCGGCCGCAACTCCTCCCCGTTCTGGCAGCAAAACGAATTATTCTGGGACGAAGACATCACCCCCACCGGCGTCGCCGCCTCCTTCGACACCAAGCACGGCAATAACACCCTCACCACCACGCTGGGCGCCTTCGCCCTCCCCGACGGCGTCAACCACCTCCACGGCGGCCTCTACGCCGCCCAGCTCAAATACGTCGTCTCAGCGAAACCCTCCCAACTCACCCTCGCCGCCGGCCTCCACGCCTTCGAAGGCAAACGCGGCGCCCGCTTCCTCCGCAATCGCAACGGCGAACGCGACTACCTCGTCGGCGTCCTCAACGCCCAATGGTCCACCCCCGTCGCCAGCCGCCCCCTCGCACTCGGCATCGACGTTTTCCACAACTTCAAAGACTACAGCGCCGCCGAGATCGCCCCGCTTCCCGCCACTCAGCGCGACGAAACCCTCGGCTACGTTTTCTCCGCCACCTACGGCCAGTTGAAAAATCCCCGCGACTGGTTCCTCGGCTACTACTACGCCCACGTCGAAACCTTCGCCACCAACGCGTCCTACGCCCAGGACGACTGGGCGCGCTTCGGCAGCGGCCCGCAATCCGACGTCACCGACATCAAGGGCTCCGAATTCCGCGTCGCCTACGCGTTCACGAAAGACCTCAACGTCATGGCCCGCCTCTTCCTCGTCGAGGCCATCACCAGCAACCAGGACGCCAAACGCTTCCGCCTCGACCTGAACTGGAAGTTCTAAGCCCCCACTCCCCATGAAACGCCCCTTCGCCTTCTCCCTCATTCTCTGCGCCGCCACCTTTCTCCGCGCCGACGTCCCCGCCGAATCCGTCCGCACCTATCAGGTCCGCCAAACCGTCACGCTCTCCGACCTCCCCGCCAACGCGAAATCCATCAAATGGTGGATCGCCATCCCCGACGACGACCGCTTCCAGGAGGTCCTCGACTTCGCCGTCACCTCCGCCCCCGGTCCGTGGAAAATCGTCATCGACCCCGACCGCGGCAATCGCTTCATGCTCGTCGAGGTCGAAAACCCTTCCGCGCCGTCGCTCGCATCCAAAATCGAATTCACGCTCCGCCGCCGCCCCGTCTTCGTCGAAATCGATCCCGCCCAAGCCGGCCCGATCACCGATTCGCACCGCCGACTCTTCGCCGACGATCTCCGCCTCGACGCCCCTCACATGCAGGTCACGCCGCAAATCGAAAAAATCGCCAGCGACGCCTGCGGCCTCGAAACCAATGTCGCCACCCAAGCCCGCCTTCTGCTCGGCGCCGTCGCCGACCTCACCGATCACTACTCGAGAGATTCCTCCAAACCGAAAAGCGGCGTGGGCGACGCCGACATCTGCCTCACCGCCGGCGGCGGCACATGCACCAACATGCACTCGCTCTTCATCGCCCTCGCCCGCGCCCGCGGCATCCCCGCGCGTCTCCAAATGGGCTACCGCCTGCGCGAACCCAACGAGGGCAAGGAAACCGATCCGGGCTACCGCTGCTGGGCCGAGTATTTCGTTCCCAACTACGGCTGGGTCCCCACCGACATCGTCGAAGCCGATGACCCCAAGGGTCTCGGTCGCGATCGCTGGTTCACCGGCCTCACCGAACGCCGGCTCTGGCTCAACCAGGGTCGCGAGTTCAATCTCGCCGGTCGCGCCGTCACCGAAAAACGCGTCAACACCATGGTCATCGGCTACGCCGAAATCGACGGCGTCGAAGCACGCGTCATCCCCGAAGGCGATCTCCCCGCCCAACTCACGCGCACCGTCTTCTACACTGAACTGAAACCCGCCCCCGCCATCCCGCCGATTGATGCTCACCTTGGATCGCTCTCCAGGTAGGACGATCGCGTCCTCGCCGAGCCGCACCAAAGCGCAACTCGCCTTCCTCACTCCTCACACCGCAGCTCTCCGCTGCGGTTTCTTTTTTTTGCGCAACCTCGCCCCGCTCTCACATTGTCCAACCTCCGCCCTCCCATGAAGCGCCCCATCCTTATTACCTTCCTCGCCCTCGCCTTCACTTCCGCCCTCCCCGCCGCCTCCGACTGGCGACCGCTCCCTCTCGTTCGCGACAACCACATCGCCCCCGAATGGCAGCACGTCGGCTTCGGCCGCATGATCGTTGAAGGCAACACCCTCCGCACCGACCCCGACGCTCGCGGCCTCGGCCTTCTCGTTTACACCCAGGAAACCTTCGGCGACTGCCAGATCCGCATCGTTTACCGCCCCGACGAACCCAGCGACAACGCCGGCGTCCACATCCGCATGGACCGCGGCATCCTCGACCAAATCGGCCGCAAGGATCTCATCGGCGTCACCCGCGGCCCCAACAACTCCCTCTCCGACACCGAAGCCAAAAAAATGGCCACCGCCTCCGAACAGGAAAACGGCGGCTGGTATGCGATCCACCACGGCTTCGAAGTCCAGATCATGGACAGCGGCGACGCCCTGCATCGCACCGGCTCAATCTACTCCTACGCTCCCGCCGACGAACTCCCTCCCGCTCCCGCCGATGGTTGGCGCACCATGATCATTACCCTCCGCGGCACCGAAGTCATCGTCGACCTCGACGGCAAAACCATCAGTCGCTTCGACTCCGCCTCAACCGACATTCCTCCCCGCAAAACCTGGTCCGCCCCGAAACGCGAACACGTCCGCCCCACCCACGGTTACAT
>JAFAAS010000193.1 GCA_023426435.1 Verrucomicrobiota bacterium
CGCAAGTGCGTTTCCTGCCCGCATACTCGCCCGATCTGAACCCGATCGAAATGATGTGGAGCAAAGTAAAATCACTCCTCCGCAAAGCCCAAGCGCGCACTCACGACGAACTGCTCACCGCCATCGCCGCCGCCTTGCGCGCCGTCACCGCCCAGGACGCTCTCGGCTGGTTTGTCGCTTGTGGCTATAACTTTATTTAAAATGCTCTAGAAGGTGAGGCGGAGGCCCGCGGTGAGGTTGCGGCCGGGGAGAGGAGCGAAGTCTTTGAGGAAGGACGTGTGGAGGCGGGCTTCGGTGTCGGTGACGTTCGAAGCGCGGAGGAAGACGTCGAGGATCGTGCGCTCGAAGGTGAAGCGATACGTGGCGTAGGCGTTGGCGAGGATGTAGCCGGGCGTGGGTGTTTCGTCGGGGGCGAGGCGGTGAGGGCGGTCGACAAAGTGGGCGTCGGCGCCGAGGACGAGGGCGTGGTGGCGCCAGACGATTCCGGTTTTTAGGCGGGCGGGCGTGATGCGCGGTAGCGGCGTGCGCGTGGCGGTGTTTTCGGCGCGGACGAAATCGGCGGCGAGGGTGAGATCGAGTTGTTGGTGGTCGGCGTGGTGGAGATGGAAAATCGCCTCGAGCTCGGCGCCGTGGAAGCGGGCGTCGTGCTGGGAAAATCGATACACGGGCAGCGGCGGCGACGGAGTGTCGCCATTCCAGAGCGAAGGCTGTTCGTAGATGAAGCCGTCGAAGCGGTGCACGAAGCCGGTGGCGGAGCCGGTGATCCAGCCGGCGCGTTTGCGCAGCGTGAGATCGAAGGCGAGGGAGCGCTCCGGGCGGAGGGTGGGTTCGCCGATTTCGTAAGCGCCGGTGCCGGGGTGCGGACCGTGGGCGAAGAGCTCCTGGGTGTTGGGGGCGCGTTCGCCGTGGGCGAGGGAGGCGCCGAGGGTCCAGGTCTCGTTGAAGGTCCAGACGAGACCGGTGGAGGCGGCGACGATGTTTTCGTCGCGTGAGAGGCGCGAGCCGTCGCGCAAGTCGATCGACTGTCGTTCGAGGCGCGCGCCGAGCTGCCAGGCGAGCGGTTTCGTGTCGGTTTCCTCGAAGACGAAGACGGCGTGGTTCTGAGTGCGAGAAGGCGGAAGGAAGGCTTCGTCGCCTTCGGCTTCGAAATCGCTGCGCGTGGTTTGCCAGCCGAACGCTCCGCTGAAGACGCCGAACGGCTGGTGCAGGAGTTCGAGGCGGCTGTCGAATCCGCGATTGCGGAAGACGGTGCCGATCTCGCCGTCTTCGATTTCGGCGTGACGGTAGCGGGCGATGCCGAGCTTGAGGCGGGCTTCGCGGAAGAAAGCGAAAGGTTGCGTGATGCCGGCTTGGAGGTCGAAGCGACGCTGGCGAAGGTCGATGCGGACGCCCTCGTGCGCGTGGGAATCGGCTTCGGCGTGATCGTGGTCGTGCACGTGCGCGTGGGCGGCGGCGGGAATGCCGTAGAAGGCGTTGTGGCCGCTGAAGGCGAAGCCGGCGAAGGCGCGATCGCCGAGGAAGCTGAGTCCGGCGGCGGCGCCGTCGGCGGAGAGGGCGGTGTTGGGGATGCGGCCGTGGATTTCCTCTGGCGGCTCGTGGCCGTGTTCGGCGGCCTCGGCGATGGCGGCGGCGCGGCGGCGGGCGGTTTCGGCGAAGCCGGGGATTTCGACGTCGCCGGCCTGGCGGCGATAGGCGTCGACATGCCACGCGAGCGCATCGGCGCTGCCCTCGAGGACGATGCCGCCGCTTTCCTCGTCGTTAACGGAAGAGGCGCGGGCTTCGGTGCGGAGGTTGAGGCGCTGATCGGGCCGGGTGGTGTGTATCCGGTGATCAATGACGTTGACGACGCCGCTGACGGCGTTGCCCCCGTAGAGGAGTGCGGCGGGGCCGCGGACGACTTCGACGCGTTCGATGAGCAGAGGGTCGACGGCGATGGCGTGGTCGGGGCTGATGACGGAAGCGTCGAAAGTGCCCACGCCGCCGGTGAGGAGACGAATGCGGTCGCCGCCGACTCCGCGAATTACGGGTCGGCTGGCGCCGGGGCCGAAGGAGGTGGAGCTCACGCCGGGCTGGCCGGCGAGGAGATCGCCGAGGGACGAAGCGGGATTGAGCAGGAGCTCGCGGCCGGCCACGACGGTGGTGGGTTGGGCGAGATCGGATTGCGAGCGCGTGTAGGGAGACGCGGAGACGACGAGGTGTTCGAGAGGAACGGGTTCGTCGTGCGAAAGCGTGGCCTGCGTGAAAGGCGCGAGAAGGAGGAAAAGTGAGGAACGGAGAAATTTGGACATGGCGGTGCTGAGTGAACGGACGTGCGAGGAGCGTGCGCCGTGTGAGAAAGGATGGGCGGGGTCGGAGCCCCGTCCTACTTCGAAGCGGCGCGATGCGGTGCTGCGATGAACTCAGCGGGCGGGCGGGCCGCGCTCTGGAGGATGGAGATGGCGCGGGGACGCGAAACAAACGGAAGACGCGTCGGTGGGAAGGAGGGCGAACGGCGTGGAGCGCGGTGCAACGGCGAGCGTTGCAAAGGAAAGGACGAGACCGGTGGCGAAAAGGGCGACGGCGCAGACGTGCGATGGCGAAGTGTGATCGGTTTCGTGATCGTGCAGGTGGTCGTGCAGCGCGGGGCTGACGGCCGAGGCGCTCAACAACAGCAGCAACGCGGCGCTCAGCACCGCGACGAAGCGGCGGGAGAGCGGGGGGAGCGTGTTGGGCGTGAGCGCGGGCATGCGGCGGCGGTGTGGTGGAGATTATGCCGAAGTCGTCAAGAGGGCGCGGGGAGGAAGCTCCAAGGACCAAGATCCAAGCTCCAGAGAAGATTCAAATGTTCAAACAACCCGATGAGGACGCGGGTTCCGGCGGGTTCAGCGGCGGCGCTGGAGGAGGGTGAAGAGGAGGAGCAGCACGAAGGAGAGCGCGAGGAGGATGAGGGCGAACGCGTGGGCTTCGGTGTAGTTGAGTTTTTGGACCTCGTCGTAGAGCGCGATGCTGGCGACGCGGGTGACGCCGGGGATGGAACCGCCGATCATGAGAACGACGCCGAATTCGCCGAGCGTGTGGGCGAAGGCGAGCGTGAGTCCGGCGGCGATGCCGCGTCGCGCGAGCGGCAGGTGAACGCGCAGCCAGACGCGATGCGGGCGGGCGCCGAGGGCGCGGCCGGCGTCGGTGAGTTCGGGCGGGACGGAGCGCAGTGCGGCTTGGAACGGCTGCACGGCGAACGGGAGCGAGTAGATGACGGACGCGATGACGAGACCGGTGAAGGAGAATGCGAGCGGGGCGCCGGCGAGCGAAGTCCACCAGCTTCCCGGAGGATGGTTGGGCGAGAATGCGACGAGCAGGTAGAAACCGATGACGGTGGGCGGAAGGACGATGGGAAGCGTGACGAGTGTTTCGACGGCGGGAGCGAGTTTCCAGCGGGTGGTGTTGAGCCAGTGGGCGAGCGGGAGACCGAGGGCGCCGAGGATGAGCGTGGTGATGGCGGCGAGCCGGAGGGTGAGGCTGAGCGATTGCCAGAGCGGGGCGGAGAGTCCGAGGAAAGTGTCGGCGGAATCGGGCAAGGCGGCGACTGTGGGGTGGCGAGGGAGGAGCGGCAAGAACGCGAGAGAACGGCAGCGAACAGCTCGATCGGATTGATGGAGCCGTTTGGGTTGCGCGTGGTGGATGGGCGAAAAGCTCACGCTTTCCGCTACGGAAAGGATTCGGGGAGGGCGTAGCCGTGGCGTTGGAGGATTTCGCGGGCGGGTTCGGAGTGGAGGAATGCGAGGAAGCGGCGGGCGGCGGGGTTGGCGGCGCCGCGTGAGGTGAGGACGGCGGCGTGTTCGAGGGGAAGGTGGAGGCCGGGCGGGATTTCGAGCGAGCGACCGCGGTTTTTGAGGCGAGGAGACTGAACGAGGGAGAGCGCGACGAAACCGGCGTCGGCGTGACCTGTTTCGACGAATTGGGCGGTTTGGGTGATGTTTTCGCCGGTGACGATTTTGGGAGCGGCGATCGGGTGGAGATCGAGGGCTTGGAGAACCTGGAGCGCGGCGCGGCCGTAGGGCGCGGTGTCGGGATGGGCGATGGCGAGCTTGCGGACGGAGGAGTCGCGCACGACGTCGGGGATGGATTCGAGCGCGAGTGAAGTGCGCGTGGTCCAGAGCACGAGCCGACCGATGGCGAAGACGGTGAAACTGGAATGGTCGGCGTGTCCGGAGGCGATGAGGGCTTCGGGGTATTCGCGATCGGCGGAAAGGAAGACGTCGCAGCGCGCGCCGTGACGGATTTGGGCGACGAGGGTGCCGGATGCGCCGGTGACGAGGGAAAGTTCGACGTCGGGCGCGGTGCGTTGGAAGGCCGCGGCGAGGTCGTCGAGGGCGTAGATGAAATTCGAGGCGGCGGCGACGGAAACGGGGGAGCGTGCGACGGAGGCGGAGGCGAAGTTGGCGAAAAAGAATAAAAATGCGGCGAAGGAGAAACGGAGGCTTTTCACGTGAGGAGAAGTGAGGCAGGTTGCGCGAATCACCGTCACCGCTGTCGTCCGGCTGGGCAGGCACGCGGGTGGTTTGCAGGAGGAGCCCCGCTCCTGTGGCGACGGGTGCATACAAGGATCCAACATGGTGAAGATTTCGTTGAAACCGGAAATTTCGGGCGGCGTCAGAGGGCGCGTGGCATCAAATGTTTTCGCGCTGAAGGCGTTGGGTTGGGTGGTGCTCGCGCTGGCGTTGGGGAGTGGCGTGGTCGCGGCGCGGGCGGCGGCTCCGAGCGGCGCGGCGGCGGGGCAGGCGGCGGAGGCGGAAGTGGAATTGGACGAGCTTGTTTACAAGGATGGCGATCGGGTGCGTGGGCGGTTTGTGGAGCGGGTGGGAGACACGTTGGTGTTTCGCTCGGTGCGTTTCGGATTGTTGCATGTGCCGGCGGTGGAAGCGGAGTTGATTTTGGCGAAGGCGCCGGAGCCGGTGATCGCGGCGGAGGTGGCGAAGGATGAGAAGGCGGACGTCGAAGTGGAGCGCTGGCCGTTTACGCCGGTGCAGTTCGCGCGGGCGTTGAAGTCGGTGTTTGGCTCGTGGCACGGGCGTTTGTCGGTGGGCGCGGAAGTGCTGCAGGACGTGGCGGATCACAACAGCATGACGGTCGATGCAAAGTTGCAGCGGAAGTGGAAGAAGGACGATCTGCAGCTGAACGTGCGTTATGATTATGCGTCGGTGAACGAGAGGGCGGCGACGGACATGGTGAAGGGTTATGCATCGTGGCGGCATGAATTGCCGCGGAGATTTTTCCTAAACTATCGCCCCTCGGTGGAGTGGAACCGCGCGTATTATCGGAGCGGGGTTCCGTCCGACTACGTGTTGTTGCAGCAGGAGATCGGCGTGGGCATCAATCTTTTGAATACACCGACGCAGAAGCTGCGCGCGGGTGTTTCGGAGAACATGTTCGACACGTGGGTGACGCCGACGAACCAGCACTTTGCGGAGAACGTCGAATCGTTGTTCGCCGAGTTCGAGGCGAAGCTGCCGTGGCGGATCACGCTGACGAACCGCGGCGTGTGGTATTATTCGATTTCCGATCAAACGGACGGCTGGGAGAATCGATTCGAGATCAACCAGAAGTTGACGGAGACGCTTTCGGTCGGCGTGCGCCACGAGACGCGTCGCAACAACCCGGACGTGCGCTCGGCGGATTACGAGCGGTTGAGGTTGTTGTTTGGGGTGGATTTTTGAGGGGCGGCGGCGGGTTGGGGCGGAAAGTAGAAAAGCTCACGCTTTCCGCTACTGGTCGGATTTGAGGACGAAGACGTGGCCTTGGTCGGTGCCGATGGCGAGGTAGCGGTCGTCGGGGGACCAGGAGAGTTTGGCGGCGGGGGCGGGCATGCGGACGGTGGCGCGGAGCGGTTGACGGCGGTCGGGGCTCCAGAGTTGGACGACGCCGTCGGTGCTGGCGGTGGCGAGGAGGCTGTGGGTGTTTTGGAAGACGACGGCGCAGATGGGGGCGTCGTGCGGAAACATGGCGGGTTCGCGGCCCTCGGGGCCGGCGCCGCTGCAGTCCCAGACGCAGGCGTCGCGGCCGCCGCCGGTGGCGAGCCAGCGTGACGTGTGGTCGAAGGAGAGGTGTTTCACTTTTCCCTCGTAGCCGCTCATGTGGAATTCGGTGTCGGTTTCGGGGATCCAGAGGTGGACGGACGGATCGTGGTTGCCGGAGACGAGCCATTTGTTGTCGGGCGACCAGACGAGGGCGGCGATGCCGTTGCCGTAGGGGAATTCTTTTTGGGCGATGAAATCGTCGGCGTCCCAGAGACAGACGCCGCCGAAGTAGGCGACCGCGGCGCAACCGCCGGCGGGTTGGAAGGCGAGGGCGGAGATGGATTTCGGGGCGGGTTTGAACGTGTGGGCGAGGGAGGCGTCGGGGCGGACGGCGAAGAGGTGTTTGCCGGCGGCGGCGAGGAGGAGTGGGAGTTGGGGGCGAGAGTTGAGAGATGAGGGTTGAGAGGTGGAAGCGTGTGGGCGCCAGGCGAGGTGTTCGACCCAGGCGGTGCCGAGTTTGGCGGTGACGGTGTGCTGGCCGGCGGAGGTGTCCCAGAATTTGACGGAGCCGTCCTGGCCGCCGGTGGCGAGGAGGGAGAGTTGGGAGTTGAGAGATGAGGGTTGAGAGTTGGAAAGCGGTTGCCAGGCGAGGCAGTTGGTGCCGTCGGGATGACCGGGGAGGTCGTGGCGGCGAGTGCCGTCGGTGGCGGAGAAAAGCGAGACGGGGCCGGAGGCGCTGGCGGCGGCGAGTTGCGTGGCGTCGGGCGACCAGGCGAGATCGATGATGTAGTCGTCGAGTTGGGCGGCCCAGTGTTTGGTGAGATTCATGCGAGGAGGAAGTCGCCCGGTCGGCGTGACGGGCGAGGCGAGAGGGAGGAAGTTGAAGAGAGCACGATTACGAGCACGATCAAGAGCACGAATGAAACGACGGCGGAAGCGACATGCCTGAATATCCGGACATCACGATTTATGTGGAGGCGTTGGAGCGGCGGGTGTTGGGGGAGGCGCTCGAGCGCATTCAGATTTTGGATATGTTTGTGCTGCGGACGGCGGTGCCGCCGGTGAATTCGTTGGAGGGGAGAAAAGTGGAGGCAGTGCGGCGAGTGGGTAAGCGGATTGCGATCGGGTTCGAAGGTGGCCGGTGGCTCGTGATGCATTTGATGATCGCGGGCCGGCTGCAGTGGGTGGAGGCAGGGGCGAAAGCGACGGCGCGGAATGCGCTCGCACATCTGGTGTTTGGTCGCGGGACGCTGACGTTGACGGAAGCGGGCAGCACACGGCGGGCGGCGCTGCATGTCGTGGAAGGTGAGGCGGGATTACAGGCGCACGATCCCGGCGGGCTGGAGGTGATGAGCGTGGGGGTGGAGGAATTTGCGGCGGCGTTGACGCGGGAGAATCACACGTTGAAGCGGGCGCTGACGGATCCGCGGACGTTTAGCGGGATCGGGAATGCGTATTCGGACGAGATCTTGCACGCGGCGAAGTTGTCGCCGGTGGCGCTGACGCAGAAGCTGGACCGCGGAGAAATCGAGCGCCTGCACGGCGCGGTGCGGGCGGTGTTGGCGGCGTGGACGGAGCGGTTGCGGGTGGAAGGGAAAGGGAGATTCCCGGAGAAAGTGACGGCGTTTCACCCGCAGATGGCGGTGCACGGGAAGTTTGGCCAGCCGTGTCCGGTGTGCGGTGTCACGGTGGAGCGGATACGTTATGCGGAGAACGAGGTGAATTATTGCCCGCGATGTCAGACGGGCGGGAAAGTGCTGGCGGATCGGTCGCTGTCGCGGTTGTTGAAGGAGGACTGGCCGCGCACGGCGGAGGAGATGGAGCTCGCGCGGCGAGGAAAGTGAAGGCGGCGGAGGCGGTGGCGTCCGGCTCGGCGCGCCGGAGGAAGAGTGTCACCTAATAGGTGACAGTGTAGTTCCTTGGGCTGCCGGAGTGCGCGGAGCGGTCACACGGAGATGTCGCGACCGGCGCGCTTGTGGGAAAGCCACGCGAGCAGTTGGAGCGTGAGTTCTGCGTCGGGCAGGCGTTTGCGGCCGGTGAGGAAATCGTGCAGCCGCTGGCGAGGGATGCCGAGATAGCGGGCGAGTCGAGCTTGCGAGCCAAAAGGGCGGAGCTCTTCGCGCAGGAGGGTGGCGCAGATGTTCCACATGGGGGAATCGAGTCCAGGCCTGCGGGTCTTGTAGGAGCCCCGGCGGCGTGGCTGCAGGAGTTTCTTGGCATGTTTAGCGCTGGCTTCGGCTGCGTCGAGGAGGAGGTCGCCAAGTTCGAGCCAGAGCTGGATTCTGGGGTGGATGTAAGGGGTCACGGGTGTAACCTATTGGGTGACACTACGAACGAGCGAGGGGATTTATCGCAGTTGTTTGGAGAGGAGGGAAGTGTCACCTATTAGGTGACACTCTGGTTTGCACCGAGGAAGGCGAGGCGGTGGGGAACCGGGGCGGTGGAATTGGGTTCGTGAGGGGGATGCGGCGAGTGCGAGAG
>JAFAAS010000198.1 GCA_023426435.1 Verrucomicrobiota bacterium
GTATACCACTCACGAGCCGGCGCAGGCTCAATTCGGGTTCATACAACACCCGTGTTGCTCTGTTAACATCAACGCCATCGGCTGCGGGCTGTTCGCTACGACTCTTCCCGGATGGCGTCATCGCTGCCCTCTGTCGGCCCCTATGCTGCTCTCCGCGAAATTCGTTGATCGCGCCCAATCCGCGCAGCAGCTGCATACCTTGGCTGGCCGATCCCTTACTAATTTCAAGTCGCTCCACAATATCCAGGAACCCTAAAGGATGCGGAGAAGCATATAGCACACCGTATATTTGGCCGACGGATTTCGGAATCCCAAATATCTGCACCACTTCTCCAAAAAAACTCACGCATTCGACTTGAAACGCGGACATCACACCGCTTGTCGAACGATTTGATCGCAAAGGCGAAACCACACTGGGAAGAGAGGAGCTCAAGATTTAACGGCTAGAGAGGGGTCGGACGATGGACGGCTAGCACCTCTCAGTTCAACAAAAAATGAACCGACCCATGACTTCGACGGATTCCAATCCTCCGCGCTGCCCACAAGCACAGGTCGATGACGTCTGCGATCAGATCGCGATATTCCATTGCTTTGCCCCTTCGCATTTGATTCTCCCCCTTCGGAAATAACGCTGCATGTCCCCCTCATCTCCTTCGAATCACCCGGAACGAAACCTCCGCCAGCACGCGATCGACGACATGGACGACACGATCGATATCCGCGAGCTTTTCGCCCGGCTGTGGCGCGGGCTCCCGCAAATCCTCGGGTTCCTCCTCGTCTGCGGGACGGTTGGTGCCGCATTGGCCCTCATCTCCAGTCGCGTTCAGCCGGTTAATTCTACCACCCGGGTCATCTTCTCTTTTCCGGGATTTGAGCGCGGCAATTATCCCGACAACTCGAAATTCCAACCCGACGACCTCCGCGCCCCCGCCGTGATCGCCGAGGCGCTCCGTCGCCAATCGCTCGACACCTCTACGGCTTTCCAAAGCAAAATCCGCGGCGCGCTCAGCATCGAAGGCATCATCCCCGCCAACATCGTCAAAGAGCGCGACCGCATTCGCGCCACGGGCCAAACCCCGCCTCCCTACGTCCCGGACGAGTATGCCATCTCCCTGAGTCTGCGGCGTAGCCCGGAATTCGGCGATTCACAGCGCGAGAAGCTGCTTCGAGAGATCGTGACCGTTTTCCGCGAAAATTTCCACCGCACCTACGGCCAATCCCCCCTCGCTTTCGGCACCGCTTTCGAAACCCTCCGCAGCGCCGACTTCGCCGAATACGAACTCGTTTTCAACACGGAGATCAGCAACATCCAAGCGTATCTCCGCGAGCAGATCGAGACGGCGAAATCCTTCCGTTCTCCAACCACCAATTTCTCTTTCAAGGACCTGCTCGACCAAACCGAGCTCTTCTCCCAGATCCAGCTCAACGAAGTGCTCGGGCTCATTCACGAAAACGGCCTCTCGCGCAATCGCACCACCGCAATGATGAAGATGAACTATTATCTTCGCCAGCTAGAGGAGCGCGAACGCCACGCCGTCGAGGAGGAACGCGTTGTTCGCGACCTTCTCGCCCAAACCGGAAACCGCTCCGAACATGTGGTGCTCGGCATCAAATCCCAAGCCTCCCAACCCCGCTCCGATGCCCCTATCCTCGATCAAGGACTAATCGATTCCTTGCTGGCTAACGACGCCTATAACTTCCTCGTTCGCCGCGCACTCGAAACCGGCTTGCGAGTGAAGGAGATCCAGGCCGAGAAGAACCGTCTCCTCGACTTGCGCGACAACATGCAGAACTTCGTGTCCAGCACCGCAAGAGATCAATCCTCCGTCGAGGCTCAGGTCGCAGAGTCGATCAAGCGCTTGGAGACAAACTACAACAAGCTCGTCGACGCGATCCGGCAAACTCACCAGGACTTCGCCCGTCAGGAGTTCGGCGATGCGATCCGCATCAGCGCGCCAGTGAAGACCGACGGATTGCTCCGGCCTCTGGCGACGGCCGGTCTAGTCGGTGCCTTCCTCGGACTCGCACTTGGCGCAGGTTTGAGCCTCCTCGGTATCTACGCCGGAAGGCCTCGGAAGGCCTGACCCTGTTCCCCTGCGGTCATTCGAGCGCGGACTTGTGCCAGAAAGATAGACGAGTCCGCGCGGTTTCACCTCCAGCCGATGCAAGACCCCGCCGCAACCGACTCGGAAGCAGAGCTTCGCCACACCCCCGACCTCTTCCGCCCCACCTGGCCGCGCATCCTCTTCGCCGCCGCCGTCGCCCTCGCCGCGTTCTTCCTCCCGCAGGAAGTGCCGCTCGAGTGGTATCCGCTCAACACCCCTTCCTCCGGCCTCCGCTACCTCGAAATCACCTGCGCCGCCAACACCACCGGCAACACCCAAATCTTCCTCAACACCGGCCGCTTCATCAACGAGCTCGAGAAAATCGCCTTCCCCATCGGCCCGAGCGAGATGGCGTTCACTTACACGTTCCCGCTCGCTGACGCCCCGCTGCGCGAAATCCGCCTCGATCCCCTCGACCGCCCCGGCGAACTCCGCATCACCAACTTCCGCCTTCTGAATCGCCGCGGCGAAGAACTGCGCCGTTTCACCAAAGACAGTTTCACCAGTTCACAGGGTCTCGCCCCCATCGAGCCCACCACCGACGGCTGGAAAATGATCGTCACCGGCGAACGCGGCGGCTTCGCCCACATCGACTTCTCTCACTTCGTCGCTCCCGAGGGCATGAACGAGCGCAACCTCAAACGCTGCCTCCTCTCCACCGGCTACCTCGCGATGATGCTCTGGATCATCTTGCTCGCCGTCTTTTTCGCGTTCCGCGCCCCCGAACCCGCCCGAAAAACCCTCGCCTCGATGGCTTTCCTCGCCGTCCTCGCCATCTGCTTCGCGCCCGTCGGCAACCGCGGCCTCATCCGCAACAGTATCCGATACGCGAATACCGAACTTCCCCCGCCTTCACGCACCTTCGCGCTCGAGCTCGACGTCAACGTCCACCAGCCGACCGGCGCCCAACTCTTCTGGGACATCGGTCATGGCATTCGCGAAGAAGACAGCCACACCGTCCCCTACGCTCCCACCCCCACGCCCACCGTCCAAACCATCCGCTTTCCACTTCCCTCATCCCCTTCTCCGGACTCCTCTCTCGATTCCTCTCCACGCTACCTTCGCTCCCTCCGCTTCGATCCCCTCGGCTCCGCCGGTCGCCTCGACATCCGCCGCATCCGCCTCACCGACGCCCACGGCAACGTCCGCCTTACCCTCCCCGTCGAATCCACCTTCGAGCCTGCCCACCAAATCGCGAAACTCGAACATACCCGCGAACTGATCCACGACATCCTTCGCCTCGAAACCACGCCCGACGCCGGCGACCCAATTCTCCATTTTACCCCCGACGCCGTCGCAAAAATCTCCGCCGTCCTCTCCGGTCCCGCCTCCGACCCGCGCTTTCCGCACTAACCCGCAACACGCGCACCGAATTTCCTGCTGGCCCGACGCCCCGCGCCGCCGCCATCGTGTCCGACATGTCTGGAGACGTCCTCTCCGCTCCACCGAAAACCCAGCTCGATCCCGTCGTCTCGCTCCAAGGCGTCTCCAAAACCTACACGATTTGGGACGAGCCTTCCGCGCGCCTTTTTTCTCTTCTCCGCAACGCCCTGACGGGCGCCCCCGCGCGCGGCTCCCGCCAATTCACCGCCGTCCGCGACGTCTCCCTTGAAATCCGCCGCGGCGAGTGCCTCGGTATCATCGGCCGCAACGGCGCCGGCAAAAGCACGCTGCTCCAGATGATCGCCGGCACGCTCCAGCCCACCTCCGGCAACATCTCCGTCACCGGCCGCGTCGCCGCCCTTCTCGAACTCGGCAGCGGCTTCGATCCCAATTTTACCGGCCGCGAAAACATCCACCTCAACGCGTCCATCCTCGGCCTCAGCAAAGCCGAAATCGACGCCAAGTTCGAAACCATCGTCGACTACTCCGGCATCCGCGAATTCATCGACCAGCCCGTCCGCACCTACTCCAGCGGCATGGCCGTCCGCCTCGCGTTCGCCGTCTGCGCGCATGTCGACGCCGATATCCTCATCATCGACGAAGCCCTCGCCGTCGGCGACGCCCGCTTCCAATTCAAGTGCCACGCCACCCTTGACCAGATGATCGCCGATGGCCGCACGATCATCTTCGTCTCGCACGACACGAACTCCGTCAAACGCATCTGCGATCGCGCCATCCTCCTCGAACGCGGCGAGATGGTCTTCGAGGGAAAACCCAACGAGGTCGTCAATCTCTACACCAAGCTCATCACCAGCCCGCACGGCATCGAAGCCATCCGCCCCGACATCGACGCGTTGCGCAACGGCACCGCCGCGCTCCCGCCCGCCGACTCCGATCTCGACGCCACCCCCACTCCTCACTCGCCCGCCCCCATCCTCCTCGCGAAAGATCTCAACGCCGAGCTCCTCGTCGCCGAAGAACGCTCTCACCAACAAATCTCCGACAAGGAATACGCCTACGGCGGCGAACTTGGCCACATCGAATCCATCGCGCTCCTGGACGAAAATCATTCCCCGAAACTCACCTTCATCACCGGCTCTCGCGCCCGCATCCGCCTGACGTGTCGCGCCACTCGCGACGTCATCGACCCCATCTACGCCGTCACTCTGAAAGACGTCCGCGGCCAGGAGATCTTCGGCACCAACACCTACTTCCAAAACATCCCTCAACCCGCCGTCCTCGCCGGCTCCGGCGCCGAAGCGCTCTTCGATCTCCAACTGAACGTTCTTCCCGGCGTCTATTTCATCTCCTGCGGCTGGGTCCGCATCGTCGACGGCGAGGTCCAAGTCATCCATCGCCGCTACGACGCCATTCGCTTCGACGTCCTCCCGCGCGACCGCTCCTTCGGCATCGCCTACTGCCCCACCCGCATTTCCGTCCGCGCCCTTTAAGCCGATCCCCTTCAGCTTAACCACGGACGAAGAAGAATCGGCACGAATGATCCCGGAGAACGCAGTTGAAACCGCAAAGCCCGCGAAGAACCACGAAGATCGGAGGCTTATTGCAGCGGACGAATCCACTCAGCCGCCGGAAACGTGCTGTGACGCCCCCCTTCATCCCAAATCTTTACTTCGCGTGCCTTCGCGCCCTTCGCGGTTCAAGGAATTGCGGAATTCGGCATGGCGTTTTCCCGCGGACAGAAATCAACAACCGTGCAGTTAGTCGAAAACTCTAGACCCGCGATGGACGCCCCTCTCCGCTTCCACCACGCCGCCCAACCTCACCAACTCTCCTGGGGCCAACGCTTCTCCGCTCCGCGCGACGAAGGTTTCCGCGACGCTCCTGCCACCGAACTCGCTTCCATCATCGCCGAGATCGACTCCGGCCGCCCGTGGCGCGACATCATCGACGCCCGCTTCGCCGCCGCCAAACCCTGGCTCCACCAAATCGTCACCTCGCCGCTCCGCACCGCGTTCCTCGATCCCGTTCTCACCGCTCCTCCCGGCCCCGTTCTCGACATCGGTTCCGGTTGGGGTCAGATCGCCCGCCCGCTCGCTCGCGATCGTCGCGTCGTCGCCCTCGAGCCCGTCGCCGAACGTCTCGCCTTCATCGCCGCCGCCGCTCGACAGGAGGGCGTTCACGATCACCTGGCCTTCATCGAATCCGACTACTTCGAAATCGCTTTCGAAACTCGCTTCGCCGCCATCTGCGCCATCGGCGTTCTCGAATGGGCGGGCGCCTTCCAAACCGCTGTCGACCCCCAACAACGCCAGCGCGACTTCCTCCGCAAAGCCCGCGCGGAACTTGCTCCCGGCGGCCAGCTGATTCTCGGCATCGAGAACCGTCTCGGCTTGAAATACCTTCTCGGCGTCCCCGACGACCACATCGGCGTCGCCCACATCGCCTGCCTCCCCGCCACGCTCGCTGCCGAACGCTGGCACGCCGTATCCAAACACACGCTACGCAGCTTCACTTACTCGCAATCCGAGCTCCGCGACCTGCTTCTCGCCGCCGGCTTCGCTCAGATCGAGTTCTTCGCCGCGTTCCCCGATTACAAACTCCCTGCCGCCGTCGTCCCTTTCGGCGAAAACGGTTCGACCCTCAACGCCTGGTTGCGCGCTCACCTGCCCCCCGCCGAACACAACGGCTACGACGGCTCCCCACTCGCGCCCGAGCTCAACACCGCGCTCGCCGCCCATTATCGTTCCCTCGCCGACGAAGGTGTCGCGCACGCCTTCGCTCCCAGCTTCTTTGTTCGCGCAAGTGGATGAGTTCTTCCGCTGACCGCTTCGCCGCCCTCTGGCGCGAGTTGATCGCCGAAGGGCTCATCGCCGCCCCACCCGAACCTCTCGGGGGCGGAAACGTCGACCGCGCCGCCTCATCCGCGCGCACCTCCTGGCACGCCCGCGCTCCCGATTCCGCCCCGCTCAAACTCACCGTCGCCAGCGATCTCACCGATTACCGCGATCGCCTTTCAACCTTCCACGCCCGGCTTCCCCGCTTCACTCCGCAACTGATCTTCCATCGAAACATCGGTCCTTTCGATGTCGTCGCCGAAACATTCTTCCAAGGCCGCTCGCTCGACGCCCTCCTCACCGCCGGGGAATTTTCCTCCAACCACGCGCGCGCCCTCACCGAACTCGCCCACGCGCGCGCCACGCTCGCAACACCGTCGACCGACGCCGCTCGCCTCCACGAATGGACCGCATGGACGGAGCAGCTTCTCGCACTTCCCTGCTGGGATCCCGCCGGCCGCACGTTTCTCCGCGACACCACACTCCCCGCCCTGCACGACGCACTCTGCGCAACTCCGTCGTCGCGCCATTGGATTCATGGCGATCTCGCCGGCCGCAATATCCTCTTCTCCACCGCCGGCCGCGCACTCCTCATCGATTGCGAATACGCCGCCGACACGCACTTCCCCGAAACCGACCTCGCCCGCTTTCATCTTCTCACGCCCGGCCTCGATCGCGTCGCTGCGCTAATTTCAGACGCATTCCCGAACCCATCCGCATCCGCTCAACTCCTCTTCTGGCTTCAACAAGTTCAACGCGAACTCGCCGCCAACACATCCGCTTACGTCCAACGTTGGCTTCCTTCCCGCCTCGCCCATCTCCACCGCCTCACCGAAGCGCTCACCCGAACCACGTTCTCCTCCCCCTGGCCCGCTCCCGCCGCTCCCGCTCAATCTGCCGATCGCCGCCTCGTCGACTTTCATCTCGAACACGCGCGTTGGCTCATCGATTCGCCCGACCACGCGCTCCATCTCGCCGGCTGGTGCGCGCCCACCGCCGCTTCCGACGCCGTCGTCCAAATCGAAGCACGCATCGGCTCACGCCTCATCGCCGCCACCACACTCACCTCGCGCCCCGACGTCCAAGCTCATTTCAACGGCGATCCGCGCGCGCTCCACAGCGGCTTCGAACTTCTCCTCCCACCGATCCCTCCCACCGATCGCATCGAGCTCGTCGCGCGCACTTCCTCCCAAGCCGCGCATCCCTTCTGGTCCGCCATCGCCGGCGATCTGCCCGGTCGCGGCCCCGTGCTTTGCTCCTATTCCAACTGGGCCGCTCTCGCAGATCCGGATCCGCCACCACCTTCTCCGTCCGCCTCCACAAACACTCCGCTTTTTTCGATCCTCCTCCCGGTTTACAACCCGCCCGCCGATTTCCTCCGCGCCTGCATCGAATCCGTTCGCGCCCAACATCACATCGCGTGGGAACTTCGCATCGTCGACGACGCCTCGACCGCCCCTGAAATCCCATCGCTCCTCCAACACTACCGCGCCCTCGATCCCCGCATCCACGTTCTCACCCAGCCCCAAAACGCCGGCATTTCCCGCGCCACCAACGCCGCCCTCTCCGCCGCCACGGGCGACTACGTCGTCATGCTCGATCACGACGACGTGATTCGCCCGCACGCGCTCGCCGAGCTCGCCGCCAAACTCACCGCCGCACCCGATCTCGCCGCCATCTACTCCGACGAAGACAAACTCTCCCCCGACGGCACGCGCACGCTTCCGCTGCTCAAACCCGGCTTCTCTCCGGAATTCTTCCGCGGCGTCATGTATGTCGGCCACGTTCTCTGCGTGCGCACTTCCCTCGCTCGCGCGCTCGGCGGCTTCGATCCTGCGTTCGACGGCATTCAGGATTACGAATTCATCCTCCGTCTCAGCGAAAGGTATCCAAATATCGGACACCTCCCTCGCATCCTCTACCACTGGCGCCAATCCCCCCAATCGAGCGCCCTCCTCGGCAACGTGAAGGGCAACATGGACGACCTCCAGGCCCGCGCCGTCCAAGCCCACCTCCAACGCATCGACGATCCTCGCCGCGCCGAACCGCTCGGCGGCCACCGCGTCCGCCTCGTTGCTCCCGACAGCTTCGCTCCAGCCATCCACGAAGTTCGATTCAACTCCGCCGCCGATCCGCTGCCCGCACTCCTCTCCGCCGCCAACGCGACCGACGCCGATTTTCTTCTCCTGCTCGACGAACACACGCCTTCCCCTTCCCCCGACGTTTGCCGCGAGCTCGCCGTCCTCGCCGCCGTTCCAGACTCCGCCTGCATCGCACCCGTTCTCGTATCACCCACCCATCACATCCTCGAGTCCGGTTGCACGTATTCAGAATCCGGTGACCTCGTGCCGATCATGCGCGGCTTCAACGCGCACGGCGACGGCTACAACGGCACCCTCCGCTGCAACCGCGAAGTCGCCGCCGTAACTCCGCGATGCGTCGCCATTCGTCGCACGCACGTCCTCGCCCACGCTCCAGATTGCTCGAACTGGCCTCAATTTCTCGAACGCCTTCGTCGCGCTCAGCTCCATCACCGCGTCTGCGCCCATGCTCGCGTCACGCTGCCGTTCACCTGGCGCGACTTTCCGTCCTCGTCCGCAAAACTTCTTTCCGACGTCCCGCCCGATCCGTTCTACAATCCTCACTTTATTCGTAGCCCCGCCGACTACCAACTCGCTCGACGCCCCGCCCATCTCTCTGCACACACGCCCCCAATCTTCGCCAATCTCGAATCGTCTCCGCCCACATTCCTCCCCGACGGAGCAATCGATCTTCGTGGCTGGGCTTTCCACGTCGAAGGACAAGACGTTCGCATCGAAATCAAAGCCGGCGCCCTCCACTGGACCATTCCCTGTCGCGACTCCCGCCCGGACGTCGCAGCCAACTTCCCATTCTTCGCTCCCGCCTTCTCCGGTTTCTCCACCCGCCTTCGCCTCCCCGCCGGTCGTCACAACCTTTCCATCGCCGCCATCTCCTCAACCGGCGAGCAACATCCCCTGCTCGAACGCCCCGTCCGCGTCCCCGCCACCGCTCTCCTTCATCGCGCATTCCGCGGCTCCACTCGTTCGCTTCTCGCCACGCAACTTCTCGCCGGCCCCGCCCACGCCCCGCGCCCGCTCCAGCCCGAAACGTTTCCCGCCTTCCCTTCGCCTTCGCC
>JAFAAS010000145.1 GCA_023426435.1 Verrucomicrobiota bacterium
GCCCCGCATCCTCGTCATCCGCTACCGCTTCATCGGCGACACCGTCCTCGCGATCCCTTTTCTCCGAAATCTCCGCCGCGCCTTTCCCGACTCCGTCATCGACGTCCTCGCCGAACCGATCTCCGGCGACACGCTCGCCCACTGCCCCTACAAAAACGAAATCATCTACTTCGCCCCGCGCGCGAAAAAGCAATCCCCCCACCCGCGTTCCCTCGTCGCCTGCGCCCGCCTGCTCCGCCGCCGCCGCTACGATCGCGTTTACATCCTCCGCCGCTCCTTCTCCTCCGCCATCCTTCCGCTCCTCGCCGGCATCCCGCATCGCGTCGGCTTCGCCACCGAGGGCCGCCGCTGGCTCCTCCACCGCAGCACGCCGTATCCGGATAACAAGCACGAGGTCGAATGCTTCCTCGACATCCTGCGCGCGGACGGAATCCAGGTTCTGGATACGCATAACGAAAACTGGAGCGACCCCGCCGTCGATGCGCGCGTCGCCGCCCGGCTTCCGTCTTCGCACCGCCGCCGCGTTTTTCTCTGCGCGAAATCGATCGTCCCCGCGAAGGACTGGCTCGTCGACCGCTTCGCCGCCACCGCCGGCTGGCTCATCGCCGAGCGCAACTGCGAAATCCATTTCTGCGACGCTCCGTCCAACGCCGCCCACTACGCCGGAATCCTCTCGCTGCTCCCCGCCGCCTTGCGCGCCCACTGCCACGACTGGAGCCGCGAGCTCCCGCTCCGCGACCTCAACTCTCTCCTTCGCTCCATCGATCTCGCGTTCGGCATCGACACCGGTCTCCTCCACATCGCCGCTTCGTTTCACATTCCCATCGTCGCTCTTTTCGGTCCGCTCGAGCCGTGGCGGTGGCATCCCTGGGACACCGCTCACACCATCCTCCGCCCCGCCGATCTCTCCGGCCCGCAGCCCCTCGCCCGCCTTTCCGTCGCCGAGGTCCAATCCGCTCTCGATCGGCATCTCTCTTCCCTCCCGTCTTCCTGAGCAACGGCGAAGGCCCCTCCCTCCTTCACCTCCCATCCATGTCCCTTCCTCCCGCCACACCTCTCGTCATCCGCTTCGGAGCTTTCGGCGACATGGTCTTGATGATCCCAATCCTCAAGCTCCTCCATCAACGCTACGGCGCCCCCTGCGATGTCGTCGCCTCCGGCGCCTGGACCGAACCGCTCCTCCAGCGCGTCCCTTCCGTCGGCCAGCGTTTCTACCTCACCAGCCGGCGCGCCTCCTACTGGTTCAACCGCTCTCAACAACAGCTCGTCCGCTGGCTCCGCTCGCGGCCCCGCGGTCCTGTTTACGTTTTCGAATCCGACGAAAAACCGCTCTCCCTCCTCGGCCGCGCCGGTTTCCCTCGCGATCACATTTGCACGCTGCGCGATTTCCCGCGCCAACCCGGCGAACACATCCTCGCTCAAACCGCCCGCCTCGCCCGCGCCGCGCCCGCCGCTTTCTCTTCTTTCTCACCTTCGCCCACCACCCCGCTCCCCGATTCCCGCCCCGTTCTCACCGACGCCGATCACCGCGATTGCGCCGCCTGGCTCGCCCAACACCGGATCGACTCCGCCCCGCTCGTTCTCCTCCAGGCCGGCAACAAGAAAACCATGAAGGGCGGCGATCGCCATCGCGCCTCCAACGTCGACTCCTGGCCCGAAGAGCGCTGGGCTCGCGTCATCGAGGGCGTGTTTTCCTCCCTTCCTTCGGCACGCATCGTCCTCTGCGGCTCACCGTCCGAACGTCCGCTCGCCGAAGACATCGCCGCTCATCTGCCCTCCGCGCGCCACCGTCTCCTCATCGCCACCGACGAACTCCCCATCCCGCGCCTCCTCGCGCTCCAATCCCGCGCGCACAGCCTCATCTCCGTCAACACCGGCCCCGCTCACTCCGCCGCCGCGATGGGTTGCCCGCTCGTCGTTCTTTTCACGCGCCACCCCCACCGCGCCGCCGACCTCTATGCGCCGGTCGCCACCACCGGTCCCATCAAAATCATCCAACCTTCCCCTTCCCAAACCGATCCTTCTCTCGCCACCATCACTCCCGACCACGTCCTCGCCGCCTGGCGCGCACTTTCATCTCCCTCCCCAGCGCGGGCGAAGGATCTCTGTGATTCCTCTCCGTTTCCCTCCTGATCGCCACCCATGCCTCTTCTCGACGTCAACGATCTGCGCACCCATTTCCACACCCGCCAGGGCGTGGTGCGCGCGGTCGATGGCGTCAGCTTCTCCCTCGAACGCGGCGAAACCCTCGGCCTCGTCGGCGAATCCGGCTCCGGCAAATCCGTCACGTGCTACTCCCTCCTCGGCCTCGTCCCGCAACCGCCCGCCCGCATCGAAAGCGGCACCGCACTCTTCGACGGCATCGACCTCCTGCGCTGTTCGCCGACCCAAGCGCGCTCCATCCGCGGGAAACGCATCGCGATGGTCTTCCAAGATCCGATGACGTCATTGAATCCTTACCTTCGGATTTCCGAGCAACTCATCGAACCGCTCCTCATCCACGAAAAAATCTCCCGCCGCGACGCGCTCGCCCGCGCCACCGCGATGCTCGAGTCCGTCGGCATCAACGACGCCGCGCGCCGGCTCCATCAATATCCCCACGAATTCTCCGGCGGCATGCGCCAGCGCGTCGTCATCGCCATGGCGCTGATCACCCAGCCCGAGCTCCTCATCGCCGACGAACCGACCACCGCCCTCGACGTCACCGTCCAAGCCCAGATCCTCGAACTCATCAAAGCCACCCAGCGCGAACTCGGCATGGCCGTCATCTTCGTCACCCACGATCTCGCCGTCGTCTCCGGACTCTGCGATCGCGTCCAGGTCATGTATGCCGGCCGCATCGTCGAAACCGCCCCCACGTCCACCCTCTTCACGTCTCCCCGCCACCCCTACACGCGCGCCCTCCAGCACTCCATCCCCGCCCTCCAACCCAAAGGCGCCGCGCTCTACACCATCCCCGGCCTTCCTCCCGATCTCTCCAAACCACTCCCCGGCTGCCCGTTCGCGCCACGCTGCGAATTCGCCGTCGACAAATGTTTCAACACCCCCGCGAAACTCCTCGAAACCGCGCCCGGCCACGCCCACGCCTGCCTCCGCGCCCAACTCGGCGAAATCTAACTCCCTCGTAGCGGAAACGCGTGAGCGTTTCGTCCTCCCCCCACATCCGCATCCATCCGTGGTAAAAACCTTCTCCGCCACTTCATTCGTGTGAATCCGTGTCCACTCGTGGTTCGCCTTCATGCCCGCACCTCTCCTCGAACTCTCCGACGTCCACACGCACTTTCCCGTCCGCCACGGCGGCATGGTAAAGGCCGTTGACGGCGTCACCCTCTCCGTCGCCCGCGGCGAAATCCTCGGTCTCGTCGGCGAATCCGGCTGCGGCAAATCCACCCTCGCCCGCACCATCCTTCAACTCGTCCCGACCACCGCGGGCACCGTCGTCCTCGAGGGCAGGAATCTCACGCGCGCCGACACCGCCACGCTCCACGCCGCCCGACGCGACGCGCAAATGGTCTTCCAGGATCCTTACGCCTCGCTCAACCCGCGTCTCACCGTTTACGCCACGCTCGCCGAACCGCTTCTCGTCCATCGCATCTGCCCGCGCGACGAAGTTCCCGCGCGCGTCGCCGCACTCATGGAGCAGGTCGGACTCGCCGCGCGTTTCATGCGCAAATACCCGCACGAGTTTTCCGGCGGACAACGCCAGCGCATCGCCATCGCTCGCGCCCTCGCTCTCGAGCCCAAACTCATCATCGCCGACGAACCCGTCTCCGCCCTCGACGTCTCGATCCAGGCTCAAATTCTCAACCTCCTCGCCGATCTCTGCCGCGCGCGAAACCTCACGCTGCTCTTCATCGCCCACGACCTCTCCGTCGTGAAACACATCTCCGATCGCATCGCCGTGATGTATCTCGGAAAAATCGTCGAGCTCGGCCCCGCCGCCGACGTCATCGATCGCCCCGCCCATCCTTACACGCGTTCGCTCGTCAGCGCGATTCCCACGCTCGCCACCGCCGCACCCGCCCGCTCCCGCATCATCCTCGCCGGCGATCCGCCTTCTCCCATCGATCCGCCCATCGGCTGCCGTTTCCATCCTCGCTGCCCCTACGCCATCGATCGCTGCCGCGAAATCGTCCCGCCCCTCATCCCCGCCGCTCCCGACCGCGAAGCCGCCTGCATCCGCCTCTCCGAAATCCCACCCCTGTAGGGCGACGCCTCCCGATCCCGCCGCTCCGCGTCCATTCGCGCTTCATCAAAGCCCAGACTCAGGGTAACCCTGAATCGCTGTCACAAGGGAACTTATCAATTCCCTAGGTCACAATACCGCCCGCAGCCCGGCTCCGTCGGCACGCGTCCAGCGCTTGTTCGCCGTCCGCTACCAGCGGTCTCCCGCGGCTGCTTCCTCCAGCTCCAGCTCAGCCATGTCACTCCCGGATTCGACGATCACCTTGTTGCAGGATGAAGCCTACCTTCATCTCTGTCGCAAAACCGTCGAAGACGCGCTCGGCCAGATCGCCGCGCAGCGCACCGAGGTCGAAAGCACTCGGCCTCCGTTCGGCATCCTCGCCACCCGCAGCACGCGCGAAGCTTTCCAAGCCTCGCTGCAAACCGTGCTCACCGACGAGGCCGCCCTGCGCAGCCGTCTCGGGAAAATCAACCTGCTCGAGAACGCGTTGAAATCTCGTATCCAGCGCGAGCTTCACGCGTTTCTCGAGCGGGCCTCCGCCGATTACGGCAAGAGCCGCCGGGTTCTTGCCGTAATCGATGCGTGGGAATTGCTGCTTCCGACTTACAACGAAAAACTCAAGGCCCTCGCCCGCGAGCTCCGCGAAGCTTCCCAAGCGGTCCAATACCAAATCCAAACGTCACACGAGGACTACGAGCGCCGCATCCGCTGCCTCGCTCAACTCCGCTTCGCCGCCGTCAGCCTCGACACCGCCGCGAACCAGATGGAGACCGTCTCGAAACGAATCGAGCAGGCCGGCGGAGCCCTCTTCAGCTGCGTCACTCTTCCCGAACCTCCGTTCATCCGCCAAACCGAGTGGACCGATCGCACGATCAAGCTGATCGACTCCGAACTGGTCGCCGCACTCAACCGCGCCGAATCCGGCGTGCGCAGTCTCATCGCCGACAACCTCGCGCTTCTTCGCGCCCACGCCGCTCGCGCCCGCAATCTCGTCGGCGATGTCGCGTATCATTATCTCGAACACTACTGGAGCCAGCTGCGCGCCCACGCCCAGGCGCACTACGTTTCCGAAAGCGATGTCGACGAGGTCATCACCCGCCTCGAAGACCGCTACATCGCCGCCGACATCCAGCAGCGCATGCACGCCCTCGCCGAAGCCGTCGACCCCTACGGCTTCGTCCGGTAGTCGAGTCGCTTCACTGACAGCGCCCCGCCCCATCCTTGGGGTTTGAAGTTTGATCCTTCTCTGGATCTCGGAGCTTGGATCTCGGAGCTTCCGTTTCGCCTAGTGTGGCGTCCCGCAAGTAACTTTAGGAATTCGAATGCCAAATGGTGGCTGTCATTCTGAGCGCAGCGAAGAATCCACGTGTGCGTCCGCGGCCGATCGTCGCCCTGGATTCTTCGCTACGCTCAGAATGACGACCACTGTTAGGTGCCCCGAATTATCGAGGTTTCCTGCGGGACACGACACTAGCATTATATTGATCGACTGAACGCAACGTCGCCGCGCGTGGCGCCGCTCCCCATTGCGGAACCACCCCATGTTCCCCCACCACGCGCAAACCATCGAACACCTCAGCTCCGCGTTCCAATCCGACCCCAGCGTCCTCGCTCTCATCCTCGGCGGATCGATCGCCCACGGCTTCGCGAAGCCCGACTCCGATGTCGACGTCACGATCGTCATCTCCCCCGCCGACTACCAACAGAGGCAGCGCGAGGGACGCCTCCATTACAACAACCGCGAGCTCTGCGCCTACGACGGCTACATCGACGGCAAATACGTCGATCTCGACTTCCTCAAAACCGTCGCCGCCCGCGGCAGCGATCCAATCCGCTACGCCTTCGAGGGAAATCGCATTCTGTTCTCCCGCATCGACGATCTCGAATCCCTCCTCGCCGCCATCGTTCGTTTCCCCGTCGCGGAAAAATCCGCGCGCCTCCAGCGCTTCGCCGCCCAGCTCCTCGCCTGGCGCTGGTATTACAGCGAATCGCTTCGCCAGCAAAATCGCTACCTCTCCTTCCTCGCCCTCCAAAAACTCGTCCTTTTCAGCGCGCGCCTGATCTTAACGGAAAACGAACTTCTATTCCCTTACCACAAATGGATGCTCCGCGTCCTCGCCGCCGCACCACGCCAACCCGCCGGTCTCATCCAAAATCTTGATACACTCCTCACGTTCCCTCCTTGGGAAACCGTCGACCGCCACGTCCGCAGCCTGCTCGCATTCGTCGGCATCGACTTCGCCACCGCCGACGCCTCCTGGCCCACGCACTTCATGAAAGACACCGAACTACGCTGGGTCACCGAGGAAGCCTGCATCGACGACATCTAGCCTGCAGCTCGCCACCAAACTCCATCCCGCGAACAAGAAACTCAAAACCCACTCGCCCGTCCACGCGTCTGTCCCCGGCACCTACTTATGAAGTTACCCATCGCTCTCGCCGTCCTCCTCACCGCTTCCCTCCACGCCGCATCGCTTCCGCCCCTCCCCGCCCCCCTCGGCATCCCCGCCCCCGCCGCAAAAACCGACGCCCCTTACG
>JAFAAS010000147.1 GCA_023426435.1 Verrucomicrobiota bacterium
ACCGCATCTTGCCGGTATTGCTCCGTGAACTTGCGACGGCGCGCTGCGCCGTCTGAACTTGATTGGGTCATTGGTAGGCTCTCTTTCTTGAGCCCAACTCGTGTCCGTCAAACCGGGGCAACCTCAGGCCTATCCCGGTTCAACTCCCGCGGGGGCACCAGCGTGGTGATGCACTGGGTCTACATGCTTCGGGATGAACGTGGGCGGCATTATATCGGTGCGACATCGGATTTGGAGGCGCGTTTGGCGCAGCATCGTGCGGGAGGGACGCAGACAACGAGGCGGATGACGGGAGATCTCGAGCTGGTGGCGTGTCGCCGATTCGAGACGTTACATGAAGCATTAGTGGCTGAGCGAAAGCTGAAGAAGTGGAAGAACCCGGTGAAAGCGTTGGAGTTTTTGAAAGGGAACGAGCGGGAGAGGGCAGAATAGAGCAGCCCCGACTTGTCGGGGCCTATCCCGGTTCAAGTCCGGGCGGGGGCATCAGTGGCGAGGAATTTGTGGAAACAATGGGAGCTGGAGCGCGTCTCGACAACTCGCCGGTTGAGGCCAATGTCTTGCTCTCATGTGTTGCTCCTGCTCGATCCAACGTCTTCGTCGCGCGAGTCGTCGCGCTTTCACGCTTTTGGAAATCATGATCGCGCTCGCGATCCTCGGTCTCTTGGTCGGGCTCGCGGTAACCAATTTGGAAGGGGTGTTTGGCGGCGCTCAGACTTCGACCGCCAAGCTGTTTGTCAGCGAATCGATCAAGCTTCCGCTGACGAGCTATCGCATTCACATGGGCGATTATCCGTCGACGGCGGAAGGGCTGCAGGCGTTGGTCACGGCGCCGGGCAATCGGGCGGATCAATGGCGCGGGCCGTATCTCGAAGGTGGCAAGGTGCCGGTCGATCCGTGGGGTGAGGCCTATGTTTATCGTTACCCGGGCTCGAAAAATAAATCCAGTTACGACATATTTTCCAAAGGGCCGGACAAGACCGAGGGAACGCAGGACGACATCGGCAACTGGTCGGGAGGAAACTAGCGGATGGTTTGGGCGGCAGGAGGATTTCTGACGGCTCGCGTCCGTGGCGCCCGTTCGCGCGGATTTACGCTGCTGGAAATTCTGCTCGCGCTCGCGTTGATCGGATTGCTGAGCGCGTCGTTGATCACGGCGGGGACCCACCTGATCGATTCGCGGCCGCGCACGCCCGAGGAAGTATTTTGGGAAGCAACGCGCACGGCTCGGCGCACGGCGCTGAAGACGCAGACGGAGATCGGGTTGAGCTTCGATGAGAAGGAGAAGCGGTTTGTCGTCACGCAAGGTGGCACGGAGCAGAGTTTTCCGGTCGAGGGTCCGCGCGAGCTCACGATCGATTTGCTGCCTGCGCGGTCGACCGGCGGGGCGCTGCTCATTGGTGGGCAGCTGGTGGAATCGGAGACGGTGGACCGTGTCATTTTTTATCCGGATGGAACCTGTTCGCCCTTTCGCGTGCAGTTTCGCGCGACGGGGCCGGCGAAGGTGATCTCGATCGATCCGTGGACCTGTGCGGCGATGCTGGTGGAGGAGAACTCCTGACATGCGCCGCGGCGGTTTCACGTTGATCGAAGTGATGGTGGCGCTGGCGGTTTTTGCGGTCGCGGCCGTGGCGCTCGCGGCGGCTTATCTGAACGTGCTCAATGCCTACGAGATCGCGGGGCGGAGCAATGTTCGCGAGGAGGATATTCGCTTCGCGCGCAGCCTATTGCTCGTCGAACCGGAACGTGAAAAAGCGGAGGAAGGCGGAGATTTCGAAACGGCGGACGGCGGGCGCGTGCGGTGGCGCGCGGAGATTGAGCCGACGACGACGGCGGATCTCTTTCGCGTCGTCTTCGTTTGCGAGATCAGCGAAGCGGGGACGGCGCCCACGCCGGCGCCGCATCGCGAGGAATTTTTTGTGCTTCGGCCCACGTGGTCCGAGGGCGATGAAAGCGCGAAGCTGCGCGAGGAATCGAAATCGCGGATTCTGGAGTTGAAGCAAAAGCGGATGCCATGAAGGCGCGGCGTATCCATTTTTCCGATCGCGGGGGACCGAGGCATGGAAGGCGCGGTTTCACGCTGCTGGAGATCCTGCTGGCGCTGGCGCTGGTGGGGTTGGTGCTGGTGGCGTTGAATACCTTTGTTTTCTCGATGGCCGAGTTGTGGGGGCGGAACGCGGAGGTGCGTTTGTTCGAGCAGCATGTGCGGGCGGTCACGCGCTATTTGGAGAACGAGTTGCGCACGGCGGCGTTTCCGCCGGCGGTGAAAGCCGGCGATGCGCCGATCGCGCCGAAGGAGATCCGGCCTTCAAGCGGCATGAGCGAGCATTTGCTCACGTTCGAATTGCCGCAGGGCAGTCGCTTGCTGAAGTGGCCGGACCGGCCCTTGCCGGAGGTGGTCTGTTCGCTGCAGGTGCGCGATCGCGAAGGACTTTGCCTGTTGTGGCATTCGCGGTTGGAGACGCGCTTCGAGGAGGATCCGCCGCGCGAGACTGTGGTGTCGCCGCTCGTGAGCGCGCTGGCTTACGACTATTACGATCCGGAATTCAAGAACTGGAAAAGTGAGACGCAGCTGCGTCGTGAAGGTATGGATACATACCTCACGCCGCAACGGCTGCGGCTGACGTTCACCTATGGGAAAATGACGCGCGAAACGGTGATCACGCTGCCCTCGCCGCCGGAGGCGCTGCCCAATTTCTGACGTGCGCGCGTGGCTTCCAAACTTTGCTCTTCGGCGGCGGACGCGCGGGTCCGTTCTGGTGATCGTGCTGGTGACGATCTTGTTCGTTTCGACCGCGTTGATCCTGTTCGTGGAGCGGGCGGGCGACGATTTGATCATCGAGGCGCGCGAGGCGACGGCGCGGCGGCTGCGCGTCGAAGCGTATTCGGCGCTCGATGTGACCTTGGCGGTGCTGGAGGATTTTCGGATCGCAAATGGCGGTTTGCGCAGTCCGGCGGAAGGTTGGGGCGATCCGTTGGGATTTGCGGGCTGGGCGCCGGCGAACGGTCGGGTGGCGGAGATTTCGTTCGAGGATGAGAGCGGGAAAATTTCCCTGCCGCAGGCGGACGCGACGACGCTGATGAATTTGTTCGAAGCGTGGGAACTGTCGCAGGCGGATGCGGAAAGGCTGGTGGATGCGTTGATGGGGTGGATGAAGGCGGATCACGTGAACGCGACGGCGCTCGCGCCCGACTACGAGGCGGGGCCTCTGCCGTATCGGCCGCCGCATCGTTCGCTGCGGAGCTATCAGGAGCTGGCGGCGATCGAGCATGCGCAGGATTTGTTCTACGACGACAACGGGCAACCGAACGAGTTGTGGTGGCGATTCGTGGAGGCGACGTCGCTTTATGATTTCAAGCAGACGAATGTGAATGGGGGCCGGGGCGATGTGCTGTCGGCGTTTGGCGTCGGCGATCCTTCGCAACAAAGACGAGTGGCGGACTATCTTCGTGGGACGGGAGATCGCGCGTATTCAGGTCCTGGTTACTTCGAAACGCCGGATCAGCTGGCGGCGTTGGTGGGAGCGGGCGCTTTGCCGGCGGGGGCGGGCACGGAGATCAGTGCGCTGCGGGTGAACGTGACGATTCGCGAAGGCCGGTCGGAGTTTCGGGTGTCTGCCGTGATCGCGCCTGAAGGCGGCGCGAAGGCGGTGGAGCCGTCGAAAAGCGCCGATCCGACGGAGGAGGAGCCGGCGGAACCGTCGAGCGATCGCGAAGCCGGAAGACGAGCGCAAGACACGGGATCTGCTTCGGCCGCTGGAAAAAAACTCCGTTATCCATTTACGCTCTTGGAAATCAGGGAGAATGCTGAGATTTCAGCTGTCCCTCCCGGACCGACGAACGCATGACCCTTCCGCTCCTGAAGACGCTCAAGGCCGGCCCGCCACTGCCCCGCGTGGTGTTGTTGTCCGATGCTGTTTTTTTCACGCGCTCCATCGCGGTGGCGCCGGGCGCGACGGCGGCGATGGTGGGAGAACAAGTGGAGCTGGCGCTCGAAACGCTTTCGCCGTTTCCTCCCGCGCAGCTCTATCATGGCTATTTCTGGCCGGAAGGTGCGGAACGCGCGCTCGTGTTTGCGGCTTATCGGCGGCGTTTTACGACGGAGCAAACGGCGGAATGGGATCAGGCTGAACTGGTGTTGCCGACCTTTGCGGCGGTGCTTTCGGCGCCGGTGCAACCGCACACGACGGTCGTATTGCCGTCGGCGGAAGGATTGACGGCGCTGCATTGGGACGGCGGCGCGGTGCCGGCGAAAGTCGAGTTTCGTCCGATTCCGGTTGAAGCGGGCGACGACGAGCGGCGGCGGGTGCAGGCGGAGTGGCAGGCGGCGTTTCCGCGCAATCGCGTGACGGTGCTCGATGGGGCGCCGGAAGTGGAGGCGGACGGCGGGGATCGCGAGGTGGTGTTTCGTGCCGGAGCGATCGAGTCGCGGGTGGTCCTGGTGCAGGCGGGCGCGATGGACGTGCGGGACAAGGAGGCTTTGACGGCGTTGCGGCGGGCGCGGACGCGGGATCTGGCGTTGTGGCGCACATTTCTCGGTTTTGCGGTTTTGCTGATGTTGCTCGCGCTGGGCGAACTGGCGCTGGTGGGGGCGCGTTTCTGGCAAACGTCGCGCAAGGTGCAGGCAGACGCGCAGCGACCGGTGGTGCAGAAGATCGAAGCGGCGCAGAATCTAACGACGCGTATTCGTGAGTTGTCGACGAAGCGACTGCTGCCTTTCGAGATGCTCGACGTGGTGGGGCCGTTGGCCCGGCCGAACTCGGTGCAATTTCTGCGCGCCTCCACGGGCGGGTTGAATTCCCTGACGATCGAAGCGCGCACGACGCAGCCCGCGGCGGTGGCGACGTATCGCGCGGCGTTGAGTGCGTTGCCGGAAGTCGAGCGCGTGGACGTGCCGGATCAGCGCGCGCGAGACAACACGATCAACTTCACGGTCGTGGTGACGTTCAAACCCGAGATGTTGAGATCCGCGTCAAATCCATGAGAGCGCTGCGTGCATTTTTTCTGGGACGATTGCTGCGCGAGAAAGTGCTGCTGGTGCTCTTCATTGCACTCGGCGCACTGATGTGGGCGTCGAACTACAGCAAACGCGCGACGCGTGACTGGAGGGCGGTGCGCGCGGTGACGGCGGAGTTGGCGGAGCAACGCGAGTGGCTGCGCAATCGGGTGGAAATCGAGGAGGCGTCGGTGCGGGCGGTGCAGGATCTCGATCCCTCGCGCACGCTCGACGACACGCGATTGGTCGGCGAGCTCAACGCGCTCGCGCGCGAGCATAATTTGAATTTCACGAACGACACGCCGCACACGGAGCGGAGCGGTCAGTTTGCGGTGCACACGGTGCAGATCACGCTGGCGCGAGCGGACTGGAATGCGTTGAGGCGGTTCTATGAGGCGATCGCGCGCCGTTCGCCTTACATTGGGATCGAGCAATTCGCGTTGCGGGCGGAGCCGAGCAATCCGGCGAACTTGACGGCGGCGCTGCGCGTATCGTCGGTCGAGATCGTGCGGTGAACGCGTTCACTGACTAAACCGGCGGCTGGCTGGAGTAATGGGTTCGGGCGAGTAGCGTCGCGGCATGCGCTCGCTTTTACCCCGAGGTGTCGCGGTTCTGAGTCTTGCCTTGTCGGTTGCGGTTTCGGTTGCGGCGAACGCGCAACCGCGCGGCGCGGATGAAACGACGCCCTCGCGTTCGCAGTATTTCAGCTGGATCAACAACACCAACGAAGGACCGACGGAGGAGCACACGCTCGCGAATCTGGCGTTTTTTCGGTGGCTGCACGATGACTACGGACTCGAGCTGGACATCTACGCGTTCGACGCGGGAACGATTGATGGGAAAAATTTTTATGGGAGCACGAAATCGGAGCGGTTTCGGCGGCAGTTCCCGCGAGGATTTGGACCAGTAGCGAAAGCGGCGCAGGAGATGGGCACGCGATTGGGCGTGTGGGGCGGGCCGGATGGATTTGGTGACACGCCGGAAGAAGAGGCGGCGCGGATCGAGGACATGGTGGGCCTGTGCCGCGATTTTGGTTTCGAGCTGTTCAAGATGGATGCGGTGTGCGGGCAGTTGCGGCCGGAAAAATACGGGGCGTTCGATCGTATGATGACGGCGTGCCGGGAGCAGTCGCCGGATTTGATTTTGTTGAATCACCGGCTCGATCTCGGACCGGCGGTGCGGCATTCGACGACGTTTCTGCTCGGCGGAGCGGAGACGTATATCGACGTGCACATGGCGAACGAGACCAGTGCGAGCCATCAGCGAGCGGTTGCGCTCGCGCGGGAGTTGCCGCCGAATCTTACGCGGCTGACGGAGGATCACGGCGTGTGCATTTCGTCGTGTCTGGATTATTGGGAGGACGATCTGGTGCTGCAGGCGTTCAATCGCAGCCTGGTGCTGGCGCCTCAGATTTATGGCAATCCCTGGTTGTTGCGCGACGATGAGTTCCCGCGACTCGCCGGGATCTTCAATCTGCACCGGCGCTATCGGGATATTTTGGTGAGTGGCATCGTGCTGCCGGAGGAGCGTTACGGGCCGCACGCGGTGTCACGGGGCGATGGATACACGCGATTGATCACGCTGCGCGATCTGACGTGGGAGAAGAAAAGTCATGCATTGTCGCTCGATGCGTCGGTCGGGCTGAGAACCGGAGAAGGCAAAGTGAGGGTGCGGCAGCTGCATCCGTGGCAGGAGACGGTGGGGGAGTTTGAATTTGGAGGAGAAGCGGTGGTGGAGGTGCTGCCCTTTCGCTCGTGCTTGGTGGAAGTGACGACGGCATCGCGGGCGCCGTGGGAAATTGATGGCGTGGCGTATGAAGTCGTTCGCGACGTGCCGGGGCGGCCGGTGGAAGTGCGCTTGTTGGGCGAGCCGGGCGTGAGCGGGAGAGTTTCGCTGCGAACGAAAGGGGTGAAATTTTCGAAGGCGACGATCGATGGTGAGGAAGTGCCGAGCGTTCTCGGAAGTGGAGGGGTGGAAGTCAGGTTTTCGGGTGAACGCCGCGCGGAGGCGTGGCATCGAAAAGTGGCGACGCTTTCGCGGGTGGAGGTGCCGGCGGATGCAGCCGCGCTGTATGAGGCGATGTGTTTCGCGGCGGACAATAATGCGCTCGAAGTGAGGTCGATGTCTCGATCGGGGCCGACGGAGCTGCGGGCGGTGCAACGAGCGCGGGATGCGTTTTTTCAGCAGTCGATTTTTCGGGCGCGGGAAGTCTGGGATCGCGGACTTTTCGACGACGATCCGGAAACGGCGTTTTCGATCGATCTCCGGTTTGGCGATCAGCGCGTGAAAGGCGGGGCGTTTCGGTTGGATTTGGGAGAAGTGCGCGAACTGGATGAATTGGTGCTGGAGACCTTCGACGAAGCGGGGCTGCAGCCGTTGAAGTCGGAGGAAGGCGTGGTGGCGGAAGTGTCGATGGATTTGGTGACGTGGCGGGAAGTGAGATTTCTCGCGGGCAAGACGATGACGTTGGACCTGCGGCGCGTGGGGCCGTGGCGTTATCTGCGTTTTGCGCCGCCGCCGCTGCGTTTGCGGGAGGTGAAAGGATTTGCGGGCGGCGAGGCCGTGGATCGGAGGAAATGGCGCGCGTCGAATTTATTCGCGCCGTGGATCGAGCAGCACTGGAGCCCGGCGATGGTGCATCGGGCGCAGGCGGCGTGGACGGGGACGTTTACGTTGAACGAGATTTCTCCGGGGAGTTATTTGTGCGTGGCGGTGAATGGGACGCACGGGAGAGAGCGGGCGGCGGTGGCGTTTCGCATCGAGGGAAAGTTGGTGGGAGCGCCGGATCGCAGTCCCTCGTTTCCTGCGAACGCGTGGGAAGTGCCGCCGCGGTCGGTCGATCGCAACAACACGTTTTATTTGCCGCTGAAAGCGGAGTGGGTGGGAAAGCGCGTCGAAGCGGTGGTGCTGGCGTTCGATCCGGAGCGAGTGGATTTGAAGCCGGAGGTTTGGGTGACGGCTTATCCGGCGCCCTTTGCGCAGAAGACACTGTTACTGGAGCGATGAGGAGTGGCGGCGGCGCGAATCTTTCCAAAGCGTTACGATTGGCCGGTTGAGCAGGTGCGGAGGCGGACGGAGCGTCTGCCGACCGATCATGTTTGTTCGTTGGCTTGCAAGTGCTGCGTTTGCGCCGAGGGCGGTGTTGTTGGTGGCGTTGTTGTCGTTGGCGACGCCGCGGGTGGGGCGCGCGGCGTATGCGATCAGCTACAAGTTTGCGGACTATCGCGAAGAGGCGGATCGGATGCGCGTCGAGACGCATTACGGCCTCGTGGAGGCGGAACTCGGGACGGACATGCGGTTGAAGGTGATGGGGGCGATCGATTCGCTGGCGGGAGCGACGCCGACGGGACAGCCGTCGGAGACGCGGGAAGGGCCGGTGCCGCTGGCGCAGATTTCGGATCGGCGGAAAGCGTGGAGCGCGGATCTGTCGCGGCAGTTTTCGCGGGTGCTCGCCGTCGTGGGCTTCGCGAACTCGCGCGAAAGCGACTACGTTTCGAACGGGTGGTCGTTCAACACGCAGTTCGACTTCAATCAAAAGAACACGCTGCTGCTCGTGGGCGCGGCGGGAACGGACGATGACGTTCGGGTTTTCTATCAGACGGATTGGGTGAAGAAGCGGACGGCGGATTTCGTGGTCGGTGTGACGCAACTGCTGGATCCGCGGACATCGGTGACGTTCAACGTTTCGTATGGGCGCAGCACGGGATTTCATGCGGATCCGTATCGGTTGATTGAAAAGATCACGGAGATCGCGCCGGGCGTTTTTCTGCCGCGGACGTTCAACGAGAATCGTCCGGACTCGCGGGAGAAATGGATCGGATATCTGGCGATCAATCGCGCGTGGCCGCGGGCGAATGCGTCGGCGGAGGCGAGTTATCGGCTGTTTGACGATTCGTTTGGGACGACGGCGCACACCGTGGAACTCGCGTGGTTTCAGAAAATCGGCGAACGCTTCATCCTGCGTCCCGCGTATCGGTTTTATGAGCAGACGGCGGCGGATTTTTATCGGGTCGATCTGACGGGAACGAACATCGATCCGGGTTCGCGACCCGATCCGGCGGGGCCGTTTTTCTCGGCGGATTATCGGGTGTCGGCGTTTCGGGCGGAGACGTGGGGGATCAAGGCGATTTGGGCGATGGACGAGAATTGGCAGCTCGATGTGGCGGTGGAGCGGTATGAGATGCGTGGCACGGGAAATCGAAGGCCGGCGCGGATGTATCCGACGGCGACGATCGTGACGGTCGGCGTGAAGCTGGCGTGGTGAAAGGCGGACATGGAGACGAGGACTCACGCGGCAGGAGCGGGGATCGCGGAGCGAGCCGTGGTTTTGCGGCGGGTAATGTTTCGCGCGCTGGGGACGTCATGCGAAATCCAATACGAGTGTGAGGAGCCGAGGATCGGAGAGACGTTTGAGCGGGCGGCGGTGGCTTGGGTGACGGCGTTCGAGGCGAAGTATTCGAGATTTCGGGCGGAGAGTTTGTTGAGCCGGATCAATGCGGCGGCGGGGCGCGAGTGGGTGGACATCGATTTCGAAACGGAGCAACTGCTCTCGTTGTGCGACACGTTGTATTTTCTGACGCAAGGCGTGCTCGATCCGACGGCGCTGCCCTTGATCAGGCTATGGGATTATCGCAATCCGAGGCGGACATTGCCGGATGAACGCGCGATGGCGGCGGCGAGGAAGCTGGTGGGTTGGAGGAAAGTGCGGCGTGAGCCGGGGCGTGTGTTTTTACCGGAAGAAGGAATGGCGTTGGATTTCGGCGGATTCGGGAAGGAGTTCGCCGTCGATCGCGTGGCTGAGATCGCGAAGCAGATGGGGATCGGGAGTGCGTTGATCGATTTCGGGCATGACCTGCGCTCGCTCGGACGTCCGGCGGGCAGACCCGCGTGGCATGTGGGGCTTGAAGATCCGGAGAATCCGGGAACGGCGGACGGAAGCGTGGCGTTGTGGGGCGATCGCGGCATCGCTTCGTCGGGCGATTATCTTCGGCGCGTCGTGATCGATGGAGTTGGTTATGGGCATATCGTCGATCCGCGGAGTGGCCGGCCGGTGGCGAATGGATGTCGGCAGGCGACGGTGATTGCGGGCACGTGTTTGCAGGCGGGGGTGTTGTCGACGACGGCGTTTGCGCTCGGGGCGGAGAAAGGAATCGCGTTCATTCAATCGTTTCCGGGCGCGGAAGGTTTGATCGTGGCGGAGACGTGTCGGGCGCAAACGCGAGGATTCTTTCACTATGCGGTGTCGTAGAAACAGCGTGTGGGCGTGGATGGGTTTGGCGCTGGCGGTCGGCGCGGTGACGCTGCGCGCGGAGATTGCGGTGGGGGATCGGTTTCCGTCGCTGCAGGAAGCGGAGTTGTCGGATGGGGTGTTGCCGGAGGTGGAAGGGCGGGTGTTGTTGGTGGATTTCTGGGGGTCGTGGTGTGCGCCGTGCAAGGCGTCGTTTCCGGCGTTCGCGCGGTTGCATGAAGAGTTTGGCGTGCAAGGTTTGGTGGTGGTGGCGGTGAGTGTGGATGAGAAGCCGGCGGCGTTTGCGGCGTTCGTGAAGAAGTTGAATCCGCCCTTTGCGACGGTGAGAGATGCGACGCACAAGCTGGCGAGTGCGGTGCAGGTGCCGGCGATGCCGACCACGTATGTGGTGGATCGCACGGGGCGGGTGCGATTCGTGCATAGGGGATTTCACGGTGCGTCGACGGAGCGGGAGCTGCGTTTGCAGATCGGGGCATTGCTCGCGGAGCGAGGGTAAACAGTTGCGTATGAAAACCGAAACGAAGGTGGCGGCGGGGATCGCGGCAGTGGCGATGGGATTGGTGGGGAGCGGCTGCATGACGGTGCGCGTGCAGCCTTGGGAGCGGGCGGCGCTCACGGACTACGGGATGCGGGCGGATCGGGATCCGCTGGCGACGGTGGCGGCGGAGCACACGTATTTCTCGCGGGAGTCGGCGACGGGTGGGCGCGGGGTCGGAGGAAGCGGGTGCGGGTGCAACTAAGACATGGCTCGGAACGTCGGGCCGTGCTAGAGTTTGGCGTCGTCACCCCATGCGCATACTCGTCATCGAAGACGAAGCTCAGCTGGCGCGGCACATCGTTCGTGCGTTGGAGCGGCGCGGTCATGTGGCGAGTGCGACGCTCGATGGCGTGGATGGATTGCAGACGGCGTTGAACGATCCGCCGGATTTGCTCGTGCTGGATTTGAATCTGCCGGGATTGGATGGAATGGCGGTGTTGGGGACGTTGCGCGAACGGCATTGTCCCTCGCGGGTGTTGATTCTGACGGCGCGCGGTGAAGTGGAGCATCGCGTGAAAGGACTCAATGCGGGCGCGGACGATTATCTGGCGAAGCCGTTTTCGCTCGATGAACTGGTGGCGCGGGTGGAGGCGCTCGGGCGGCGCGGCGCGACTCCGACGGCGGCGGATTTTTTGAAGGTGGGCGATTTGCAGATGGACGTGCAGCATCGCCGGGTGATGCGCGCGGGACGGGTGGTGGCGTTGTCGCCGCGGGAGTTCGATGTGTTGCAGGTGTTGATGCAGGAGCCGGGGCGCGTGTTTTCGCGGACGGAGTTGTGCGAGCGGGTGTGGCAGCGGGATCACGAATACGACACGCGCACGGTGGAGATCTTCATCACACGGTTGCGGAAGAAAGTGGACACGGGTTTCGCGTCGCCGCTGATCCACACCTTGCGATCGGTGGGCTATACGGTGCGGGCGATTCCGGCGGCGGCGCTGGCGACAGGCGGGGCATGAAGGATTTTCGTCCACTCGCTCACGCTCGTGGCTACGTGGTGGTGGCGGTGCTGGTGCTGGTGGGGGTGAGTGCGCGCGGTGAGGCGATGATTGAAGGACGGGTGGCGTTGCCGAAGGCGCGCAGCACTCCGGTGATGAATCAGCGGTATGAAATCGTGAGCAAAGGCGGGGTGGTTGCGACGAATCCGCCGCTGGCGGTGGTTTATCTCGAAGGCGAGTTTCCGCTTCCCGCGCAGGCGCCGGTGGTGCAGATGCCGCAGAAGGATCTGGCCTTCATCCCCTCGCTGTTGCCGGTGCAGGTGGGCACGCGGGTGGAGTTCCCGAATCTCGACGACACGTTCCATAACATCTTTTCGTTTTCGCCGCCGAAGCGATTCGACCTGGGCCGTTATCGGCCGGATGAGCGGCCGATTCCCTCGCAGGTTTTTGACGTGCCGGGATTGGTGACGCTGCGCTGCGATATTCACGAGCACATGCGGGCGATCGTGCTGGTGCTGGCGACGCCGCATTTCGTGGTGACGGATGAAGAGGGAGGTTTCGAGTTGAAGGGATTGCCGGCGGGGCGGTGGATGTTGAAGGCGTGGTTGAACAGCCGGACGACGCTGGCGCGCGCGGTGGAGTTGAAGGACGGCGAGCGGACGCGGGTGGAGTTTCCGTGATCGCGGCGCGAGACAACATGCCGGCGGGCGTGAGGCGGTTCCGCGGGAAACTGCTGCTGGCGATGATGCTGGTGGTTTTGGCGCTGACGACGATCGCGCTGGTCGTGGCGCAGCGAAATGTGGCGGAGGCGGTCGAGCGGGAGTTGCAGCGGGAGTTTCAGGGCGAGCTGGCGGCGCTGCACAACGTGCAAGCGTTGCGTCATGCCGTGCTGGCGGAGCGGTGTCGGTCGCTCGTGCGAAAGCCGAGGATTCATGCGGCGCTGGAGGACGATGCGCTGGATCTGTTGTATCCAAGCGCTCGAGACGAGTTGCGCGATGTGATGGCGGCGGGCCGCGAAGCGGGCGGGTATGCGTTGCGCGCGGAGTTTTATCGGTTTCTCGACCGGCGCGGCGGAGTGATCGCGCCGGCGCAACAGCCGGACGTGGGGTGGTTGCTTCCGGAGGAGGAGGCGCAGCTTGCTTTGCCGCGGGTGCCGGAGCGGCAGCAGTTGGGGTATCTCGCGCGAAAGAACGAAGCGGGGGAGGAAGTGATGTCGGAGCTGATTGCGATGCCGATCGTTTCGGGCGAGACGGGTGAGGCGATTGCGGCGCTCGTGCTGGGATTCAAGCCGGCGACGTTTACGGCGTCGCGAGCGGCGGCGGGGATCGATCGCGGGGTTTGGCTGGAGGGGAAACTGCGACTGAACGGGCTGGGCGCCGAGGAGGAGGCGGTGCTGTCGGACGAAGTCGCGCGGGCGGTTGCGCGGAACGGCGAAGAGTCGGTGAGTTTCGAGCGGGACGTGGAAGGCGTGCCGCATCTGGTGTTCTGCAAGAAGTTGAATCCCGAATCGTGGTATGCGCCGGCGTATGAAGTGTGCGTGTATTCGCTCGCGGGGATGTTGGAGCGGCAAAGGGAGTTGCGCTGGCGGGTGCTCGGGGCGGGCGGGGTGTTGTTGCTGGCTGGATTTGGGGCGAGTCATGCGGTGGCGAAGCGGCTGGCGCGGCCGGTGGAGAAACTGGCGGCGGATTCGGAGGAGAATCTGAATCAACGCGTGCGGGTGGAGGCGGCGTTGGAGATGACGCACGAAGAGTTGCAGCGCGCGGCGCGATTTTCGGCGGATGCGTCGCATCAATTGAAGACCCCGGTGACGGTGTTGCGGGCAGGGTTGGAGGAACTGCTGGCGCGCGAGCACTGGACGCCGGAGGAGTGCCGGGAAATCTCGGCGCTGATTCATCAGACGTATCGACTTTCTGGAGTCATCGAAGACCTGTTGTTGTTGTCGCGGATGGATGCGGGCCGGCTGACGATCGAATTCCGGGCGGTGAATCTGACGGAGTTGATCGACGCGGCGATGGACGATCTCGGAGTGCAGACGGATGAGCTCGGACTGAAGGTCGAGGTGGATCGACCGGCGGCGTTGTGGGTGTCGGGGGAGAAGCGTTATCTTTCGTTGATCCTGCAAAACCTGCTGGAGAACGCGCGGAAGTATAATCGTCGCGGCGGCGGTGTGCGGGTGACGGCGCGGGCGGAGGAAGAAATGGTGCGTTTGGACGTTGCGAATACTGGCCCGGCGATTCCGGCGGAAGCGCGCGGGCATATTTTCGAACGGTTTCATCGCGGGGGCGTGGGAGAGAATGTGCCCGGTTATGGATTGGGATTGAACCTCGCGCGGGAGCTGGCGCGTTTGCATGGCGGGGAGCTGGAACTCGCGCGATCGGATGGGGAGTGGACGGAGTTTCGGGTGAGTTTTCGGAAAGCGCGGGGGGTGCTGCGGGAGGTTTGAAGGAGCGTATGCGTTTTTCTGTTACAGCGGCGGCGCGAGTTATGGCGGTGGGGATCGCGGTTGGCGTGAACGTGGAGGTGAGCGGGAGCGAAGCGGGTTTCGACCGGCTCGCGGAGAGGCTGACCGCGGGTTCGCAGGATGGAAGGTGGCGGGCGCGATTGAGTGGGACACTGGATCTGGAAGGTTATGCGTTTTCGCATCCGGCGCCGGGGTTGCTGGAAGCGACGGGAGAGACCTTGTTCAATCCGCGCTTGAGCCTGTTTCTCGACGCGCAGGCGGGACGGAGCGTGTATGCTTTCGTGCAGATGCGGGTGGATCGCGGATTCGACCCGGAACCGCGATCGTTACGCGGACGGCTCGACGAATATGCGCTGCGCGTGACGCCGTGGGACGACGGACGGCTGAGCGTGCAGGTGGGAAAATTCGGAACGATCGTGGGCAACTGGATGCCGCGACATGGCTCGTGGGAGAATCCGTTTGTGACGGCGCCGCTGGCGTATGAGCAATTGACGGGGATGTGGGATAACGGAGCGCCGGACTCGCTGGGGGAATTGCGCGAGTGGGCGCATATCAGTCCGCGTTCGCCCCCGGGCGTGCGAGTGGGCGACAAACCGCTGCGACTGCCGCTGGTGTGGGGACCGAGCTATACGACGGGAGTCGCTGTATCCGGAAAACGGGGACGCATGACGTATGCGGCCGAGTTGAAGGATGCGTCGCTTTCGTCGCGGCCGCGGGTGTGGAGCCGGCGCGAGTTTGAGTTTCGGCACCCGACGGTGAGCGCGCGACTGGGTTATCGGCCGAATGCGATGTGGAATCTCGGGATTTCGGCGAGCGGAGGATCGTATATGCGCACGGATATTCCGGTGGCGCTGGCGCCGGGAAAAGGAAGGAGTGACTATCGGCAGTATGTCGTAGCGCACGACGTGAGCTTTGCGTGGCACCACGTGCAGATTTGGGCGGAGGTTTTTGGCGGGCGGTTTGAGGTGCCGGGCATCGGCGATGCGGATCTCGTGTCGTATTACGTGGAGGCGAAATACAAGTTTACGCCGCGGTTTTTTGCCGCGGTGCGTTGGAACGAGCAGATCTATGGGAAGATCGCGGACGGAAGGGGGACGCGGCTGCGTTGGGGGGCGAACACGCGTCGGTTGGACGTAGGGCCGGCGTATCGGTTTTCGGCGCACATGCAGTTGAAACTTCAATACAGCGTGCAGCACGACGACGTGGCGGAGCGGGCGTGGACGCAGTGGGTGGCGGGGCAGTTTGTGGTGCGGTTTTGAAGGGAAGGACGGCGGGGGAGGTTGCGCGGCGAGCACGCAACCTACGGGGACGACGCTGACCGTTTCGTTACGGTGTGGGGGTTGCTGGCGAGGGAGTGTTGGCGTCGTTTTGAGAGCGGAGGTTCACGTGACATGAAAACGCTGCGTCATTTTCAGCGCCAGATCCGCTGGCTGAATGTTCCGACGGTGACGTTGATTGCACTTTTGCAGCGCATGCCGGTGGTGAGGGCTTTGGTTGCGACGGAGGAGTTTGTGCTGTCGTCGCCGATCGCGGCGGTGTTGAAGTCGGCGTTTGCGACGGCGGCGTCGCTGGGGGTGGTGCATTCGCTGGCGGGAGCGACGCAATTGGCGACGACGGCGCCGAGTCCGTTTGCGGCGACGGTGGGAATGCCGGTGACGATCGGGTTTAGCATCACGGGGACGCTGTCCGAGCCGGAGACCTGGACGGTGAGTGGGACGGTGCCGCCGGGGTTGAGTTTTCAAGGCGGTGCGACGAGCGGAACGATCAATGGAGCGACGCTGACGTTGAGCGGGACGCCGACCACGGCGGGGGATTATGCGCTGACTCTGCGGGCGACGGATACGCCGACGGCTCAGTCGACGGAGAATTTCAACTACACGATCAATGTGACGGGCGGAGGATCGCCGGACGCGGCGCCGGCGATCACGACGCAGCCGCAGAGCCAGACCGTGAATGTCGGGACGAATGTGGTCTTCACGGTGGCGGCATCGGGCACCCCGACGCCCACGTATCAGTGGCGCAAGGACGGGGCGAATTTGGCGGGGGAAACGGGAGCGACGCTGACGTTGAACAATGTGCAGATGGCGGCGGCGGGGGTTTACACGGTGGTCGCGACAAATGCGGCGGGGTCAGTGACGAGTAATAATGCGACGTTGACGGTGAATGCGCCGGGCGCGGGAGCGCCGAACCCGCCGTCGAGTGCGGGCGCGTTTGCATCGAGTGCGACGGAGGTGACGGTGTCGTGGCTCGCGTCGACGTCCGGCACGGTGGCGACGGGTTACAAAGTCGAGCGAGCGATGGATGAGGCGTTTGGGGTCGGCGCGATGGCGTGGGATCTTGGTGCGTCGACCTCGTTTGTGGATGCGAGTGCGTCGCCGAACGCGACCTACTTTTATCGCGTGTCGGCGGTGAATGGCGGAAGCGTGTCGGCGCCGACGGCGGCGATGCGGGTGCAGATGCCGGCGGGTGTGGGAGGCGGGCGGGCGAGGTTTGCGAGTATTGCAACGCGGGCGTATTGCAGCACGGGAGATCGGGTGCCGATTGGCGGCTTCGTGATTGCGGGATCGGCGCCGAAGCGGGTTTTGATTCGGGCGGTGGGGCCGTCACTTGTGGCGCAGGGACTTTCGGCGGGGGAGTTGTTGGCGGATCCGGTGGTGGAGTTGCATCGAGGATCGCCGGTGATTGCGGAGAACGACGATTGGGGGACGAACGCGAATGCGGCGGAGATCATGACGGTCGGGGCGCAGATTGGTGCGACGCCGTTGATGGCTTCGGATACGCGATCGGCGGCGTTGCTGACGACGTTGGAGCCGGGGGCTTATACGTTCATCGTGTCGGGGAAGAATGGCAGCTCGGGGATCGTGTTGCTCGAGGTGTATGATGCGGATCTGGCGAATGAGGCGTCGGGTTTTGCGGGGATTGCGACGCGGGCCTATGGCGAAGGAGGAGATCGTGTGCCGATCGGCGGATTCGTGGTGACGGGGAATGGCACGAAGCACGTGCTCGTGCGGGCGGTCGGGCCGACGTTGACGGCGCAAGGTTTGCCGCAGGCGAGTGTGATGGGAAATCCGATGATCGAGTTGCACGCCGGCTCGCCGGTGATCGCGATCAATGACAACTGGGCGCAGAATGCGAATGCGGCGGCGATTACGGCGGAAGGCGCGCGGATCGGCGCGGGAGCGCTGGCGGGAGCGGATGCGAATTCGTCGGCGATGCTGCTGAAGCTGCGCGCGGGGGTTTATAGCTTTATTTCGAAGGCGCGCGATGACGGGGCGGGCATCGTGTTGATCGAGGTGTTTGACGCGGATTGAAGGCGCAAGCGAGGGCGCGGTAGTTGATTGCGCGGTGGGGGCACCGATTGCGCGGTGGGGGCACCGCGCCTCCATTAGGAACTAGCCGGCCATGTTGAAGCTCGTGCTGACGGAGAAGACGGCGCTGACGATTGCGACGGCGATGAAACAGACGAGGACGAAGACGAGGAGGAGCACGCCGCTCGCGATGACTTTGGTGAAGACGTTGAGCTTGTTGGTGACGATCTTCTGGTAGCTTTGCGCGATGTTCTGGAGGCTCGGGACGACGTTGCCGGTGTTTTCGCCGACGGCGAGGCGGTCGAGGACGAGGTCGGGAAAGCAGTTGGTGCGCGTGAGCGCGAGCGAGAGCGATTCGCCCTCGAGGACGCGGTCGGTGGCTTCGTCGAAAGCGCGGCGATGGACGCGATTCGAGATTTGGCGTTCGGTCATGCGCAGCGCGTCGGCGGCGGTGATGCCGTTGGCGAGGAGGACGGAAAGCGTTTGGCTGAAGGAGAGGACGGATTGCGCGACGAGGAACGGACCGATGAGAGGGAGGCGGAGGAGCCAGGCGTCGCTCGTGGCGCGGCCGATTTCGGTCTGGCGCCAGCGCCAGAAGGCGACGGCGCCGAGCACGAGGCCGATGGCGATGAAGGGGCCGTAGTGGAGGGCGAAGTGCGAGATGCCGACGAGCAGGCGGGTCGAGAGCGGAAGTTCGCTGCCGAGGGAAGCGAGGAGCGTTTGAAGGCGTGGAAGGAGGAAGAAGAGGAAGAACAGACTGACGCCGATGGCGACGAAGACCATGAACACGGGATAGGCGAGGGCGGCGACGAGCTGACGGCGGAGCTCGCGCTGTTCGTTCAGGTGCGCGATGAGACGCGTGAGGGTGTCGTGGAGCGAGCCGGTGGCTTTGCCGGCCTGGATGAGATTGATGGTGGCGGGATCGAAGACGGCGGGAAAATCGGACATCGCGCGCGAGAGCGGCGCGCCTTCGCTGAGGCGTTCCCAGAGTTCGGCGCAGAGTGTGCGCAAGGTGGGTTCCTTGATGCGCGTGGAGAGGAGGCGCACGGCTTCGCCGGCGGACATGCCGCTGGTGATGAGATCGTGGAGCGCTTCGAGGAAGGGCAGGCGCTGGTTGCGATTGAGCGCGCCGGCGCGGCCGGACGGTTTGGCGATGGCGGAAGGGGCGGCGGAAGTCTTGGGAGATTTCGCGGATTTGCCCGCGGCGACCTCGGTGGTGGAAACGACCTGGAGCCCGCGGGCGGCGAGGAGGCGCAAGGCGTCGCGGCGACTCGGGGCTTCGAGTGTGTCGGAGACGTTTTGCCCGGCGCGGTTGCGGGCGGTGTAGGTGAAACGGGGCATGTCAGAAACGCGGTTGTTCGCGCGAGGTGTGGCGAATCGCGACAACTTCGATGACGTCGCGCCCGCTGATCAACCGGTAGTAGAGTCGATAGTTTCCGTGCGTCAGGCAGCGGTATTCCACATCGGCGGATCGGGAAAACAAAGGACCAATTTGCGGAAAATGTGCGGCAGGCTCGACTCGGTTAACCAAGGATCGCCCGAGTTCGAGTGCCGCGGTCGGGTTATCGCGTGCGATGTGGCGCACGATTTCGCCGAGGCTTTCGATGGCGGGGTCAGACCAGATTATTTTGAAGTCCATTCCACGAGCAGGCGTTTCACCTCTTCGTGCGACTTCACGCGACCTTCGTCGGCTGCCTCGGCGCCGCGTTTGATCGCGGCGAGGGTCGCCAGTTCTTCTTCGATTTCCGCGAGCGTGGCGGTTTCGGGCAGACGGCTGACGGCGTCGAGAACGGCTTGTTTGTCGCTCATGCGCTTAAGGTGTTCGGACGAGATTTGAGCCGCAAATTATTTCTCGGCGACGGTGATGACGCGGAGGACTTCGTCCATCGTCGTGTGGCCGGCTTTGACTTTTTCCCAGCCGCTCTGGCCGAGGGTGCGCATGCCGTTTTTGCGAGCGGTATCGGCGAGGGTGCGGGTGGATTCGCGGCGGAGGACGAGCTCGTGCATCTCGTCGTTGAGGCGGAAGATTTCGAAGAGGCCGATGCGGCCGCGGTAACCTGTGCCGCGGCAGCGGTCGCAGCCGACGGGGGCGTTGAGGGCGTTGACGAGTTCGGCTTCGGATTCGGTGACGCCGAGGATGGCGAGGTTTTCGCGGAGCTTGATCTTGTTGATTGGCGTCGGGCGCGAGCACTCGGAGCAGAGGCGACGGACGAGGCGTTGGGCGATGACGAGCTCGATGGCGGAAGCGACGAGGAAAGGTTCGATGCCCATGTCGACGAGACGCGTGATGGCGCCGGGGGCGTCGTTGGTGTGGAGTGTCGAGAATACCAAGTGACCGGTGAGCGAGGCGCGGATGGCGATCTCGGCGGTGTCTTTGTCGCGGATTTCGCCGACCATGATGACGTCGGGGTCCTGGCGGAGGACGTGGCGGAGTGCGTCGGCGAAGGTGAGGCCGATTTCGGGGCGGACCTGCATCTGGTTCACGCCGGGGACTTCATATTCGATCGGATCCTCGATGGTGATGATGCGGAGGTCCGTGGAATTGATTTTGCGGAGGAAGGCGTTGAGCGAGGTGCTCTTGCCGGAGCCGGTGGGGCCGGTGACGAGGATGATGCCGTGCGGGTAATCGAGGATGTGTGTGATTTGCGCCTGTTCGTCGGCGGACATGCCGAGGCGATCCATCGTGTAGGCTTCCTTCTTTTGGTTGAGGAGGCGGAGCGAAATGGATTCGGCGTAGATGGTGGGGATCGTCGAGACGCGGATATCGAGGACGGTGTCGCCGGCGCGGAAGTTGATGCGTCCGTCCTGCGGGAGGCGGCGTTCGGAGATGTTGAGACGCGCCATGATCTTGAGGCGCGAGATGATGGCGTCCTGGAAACGTAGCAGATTTTCCGGGACGGGAACGGGAACGAGGAGGCCGTCGACGCGGTAGCGGATGCGGAGCTGGCCTTCTTGCGGTTCGAAGTGGATGTCGGTCGCCTGGTCTTCGACGGCTTGGGAGATGACGTCGCTGACGAAGCGGACGACGGCGGCGTCTTCGTCGACGTTTTCGTCGGATTGTTGTTGGACCTCGGGGGCGACGTAGGCGTCGTCGCTATCTTCGAGCGAGCCGGAGCCGACGCCGTAGTTTTCGATGATGAGCTGGCGGACGCGCTCGGGGACGGCGAGGTGCCAGACGGGCGGGCGCGGCGTGAAGGTGCGCAGCCAGTCGGACATGACTTCGTCGGGAAGCCAGGCGGTGGCGAGATGGAGCGGGAGCAGGGGGGAAGCAGCAAGGGGCAGGGTATCCGAGTCGGTGCCTGCTCCTTGCTCCCTGCTTCCTTCTCCCGCCGTCGAGGCGAATTTGATCGGAATGATTTGGTAATCGTGGACGAGGCGGGCGGGGAGGAGGGCGCGCGATTCGGTGTCGGGCTCGAGATTGCTGGCGATGGAGAGTCCGGCGGCTTCGGCGAGGATGGGG